>CAZYOL010000028.1:0-30559 GCA_964649065.1 uncultured Spirochaetales bacterium | reverse complement strand
GGCAGCCGCTCGGGAGCGCTCCGGCCGCCGCGGCGGCCGTGCCGGCCTCGCTCGAGCCGGCGGCCTCGATCGGCGTCCTCCAGGAGGGCGGCCTCTTCGACGGCAAGGAGTACACCGGTCAGCGCATCTCCCTGGACTTCAAGGACGTGGAGATCGCCGACGTGCTGCGTCTGATCGCCGAGGTCTCGGACCTCAACGTGATCGCCGGAGACGAGGTCGCGGGCCGGGTCACGATCCGCCTGGTGGACGTGCCCTGGGACCAGGCCCTCGACGTGATCCTGCTGACCAAGAGCCTGGGCTTCATGCGGGTCGGCAACGTCCTGCGCATCGCCCCGGCCGAGGTCATCAAGGCCGAGGAGGAGGCGCGCCTCGAGGAGCGCCGCGCGCTCGAGAAGCTCGAGGACCTCGTCGTCAAGCTGCAGCCGGTGAACTACGCCGACGTCAAGGACATCGAGAAGATGGTCAAGAAGCTCCTCTCGGAGCGCGGGACCGTCAACATCGACCAGCGGACCAACACGCTGATCATCAAGGACATTCCCTCGGTGATCGACGAGGCGACGGCCCTGATCAAGGCCATCGACACGCAGACTCCGCAGGTGATGATCGAGGCCAAGATCGTCGAGGCCAGCCTGGACTTCTCGAGGGAGTTCGGAAGCGTGTGGAGCTTCGGCGCCCAGCCGCTCACCGACCCCTTCAACGCGGCGCTGGGGCCGAATCCCTCGCTGGGCAACGATGCCTTCCGGCTGAACACCAACGCGACCTCGCTGGGCAACAACGCCCAGTTCCTGAACCCGATCACCGCCAATCCGACGGCGCTGTTCAACATCGCCGGCTTCCTGGCGGACGAGAACCTGAACCTGGAGCTCCAGCTGCAGGCGGCCGAGGTCAACGGTGACGGCAAGGTGATCTCCAGCCCGCGGGTGGTGACCCTGGACAACAGCGAGGCCGAGATCGAGCAGGGCGTCTCGATTCCCTTCCAGACCTTCGAGAACGGCGATGCCCAGCTCGAGTTCGTCGATGCGGTGCTGAAGCTCAAGGTGACGCCGCACATCACGGCGGACAAGAGCATCATCATGGACGTCGAGGTCAGCCGGAACGCTCCGGACGACAGCGTCTTCACGCTGACGGGCTCTCCCGCCATCGCGAAGAACGAGGTCGAGACCGAGACCCTGGTGAAGGACGGCCAGACCCTGGTGCTGGGCGGCATCTACGTGATCAACAAGTCCGATCGCCAGTCGCGGGTGCCCTACCTGCACCGCATCCCACTGATCGGAGCGGCCTTCCGCAGCGACGAGACCAGCGACTCGCGCAAGGAGCTGCTGATCTTCGTGACCCCGCACATCGTGGTGACGGAGCCGCTGGCGAGCTGATTCGCAGACGCTTTCGAGGGTGAGAGGTGGACGCGGGGGAGCCTGGGCTCCCCCGCGTTTGTCTATACTGGGCCCGTGGCGAGGGGAGCGACGCTATGGCTCGTCGGCATGATGGGGGCGGGCAAATCGACCGTCGGCCGGGCGCTGGCGCGCCGGCTGGGGCGCCCCTTCGTGGATACCGACGAGGAGATCGCCCGGGCGCGCGGAGCCTCGATCCCGGAGATCTTCGAGCGGGAGGGCGAGGCCGCCTTTCGCGAGCACGAGCGGGCGGCCATCGAGGCCGCCGCCGAGCGGGCGGGCGTGGTGGCATTGGGGGGCGGCGCGGTCTGCCAGCCGGGCGCCCCGGAGCGCCTGCGGGCCCGGGGACAGCTCGTCTACCTGCGCGCGCGGCCGGAGTCGCTGGCGGAGCGCCTGGGAGCCGGTCGGGGCCGGCCGCTGCTGGCCGGGGCCGGCGAGGGCGGCCTGCGGGCGCGGCTGGAGGCGCTGCTGGCCGAGCGCAAGGGGGCCTACGAGGCCGCCGACTGGACGGTGGACGTCGACGGACGCAGCGTGGACGAGGTCGTGGAGCTGGTTCTGGCGGGCCTCGAGGGCCGCGGGGCCCGGCCGTGAAGGGCGGCCGCGTGCTGCGGACGGTCGAGGTGGAGCTCGGAGAGCGCTCCTATCCGATCCAGATCGGCCACGACATCCTGGCCGCGGCGGGGGGAGAGATCGCCCGGCACAGCAAGTCGCAGCACGCCCTGATCGTGACGGTGCCGGCCGTGGGGCGCCGCTACGCCGGTCCGCTCAAGCGCTCGCTGCGGGAGGCCGGGCTCAAGGTGCATCGCATCGACGTGCCCGACGGCGACTCGAGCAAGAGCCTACGCCAGCTCGCCCGCCTCTACGATGCCTTCCTCGAGCGGCGCGCCGACCGCAGCGCGGTCGTGGTGGCCCTGGGCGGGGGCATGGTCGGCGACCTGGCAGGCTTCGCGGCGGCGACCTTCCTGCGCGGCATTCCCTTCGTCCAGGTGCCGACCACCGTGCTGGCCATGGTCGACGCCAGCATCGGCGGCAAGACGGCGGTCAATCTGGCCCAGGGCAAGAATCTCGTCGGCGCCTTCCATCAGCCCCGCCTGGTCTGGATCGACGTCGCCACCCTCCGCAGCCTCCCCCCGAGACAGCGGGCGGCCGGCCTGGCCGAGGTGGTGAAGGCGGCGGCCATCGCGGACGCCGGGCTCTTCGAGACCCTGGAGCGCGACGCCGAGGCCCTCCTCGAGCTGGATCCCGAGCGGCTCGTGCCCGTCCTGGAGCGCGCCTGCGCCATCAAGGCCGACGTGGTGAGCCGGGACGAGAGAGAGGGCGGGCTGCGCATGCAGCTGAACTTCGGACACACGCTGGGCCACGCGGTGGAGAAGCTCACCGGCTACCGCAAGGTTCTCCACGGCGAGGCGGTGGCCATGGGGATGGTCTTCGCGGCCGAGCGCTCCGAGGCCCTGGGCGCCGCGCCGGCGGGAACGGCCGGGCGAATCCGGCGCCTGCTCGAGCGTCTGGGGCTGCCGACCGAGGCACCGCGCTTTCCGCGCAGCGCTTATCTCAGGGCCCTGAGTGTCGATAAGAAGAGGCGGGACGCGCGCATCCAGTTCATCGTGCTGCGCGCGGTCGGCCGGGCCGACGCGGTGCCGCTCACGCCGGCCGAGATCCTTCCGCCGAGCCGGAAGAAGGGGGGCAGCCGTGCTGGATGAGGCCGTCGAGCGAGCTCCGCCGGAGCTGGACGACCCGGAATCGCCCTCCCTCCTGCCGGCCCTGGCCGAGGTGCACCGCCGGGCCGGGCGTCCCGACGAGGCGGAGCAGGTGGCGCGTCGGGCCCTGGAGTTCGAGCCCGAGCAGAGCGAGGCCCGCGTGGTGCTGGCGCTGGCCCTGCTCGACCAGGGGCGCGTCGCGGAGCTTCCGGCCGCGCTCGAGCCGGTGGCCCGCGCGCTGCTCGAGCGCCACGGCCTGGAGCGGGGGGATCCGCCCGGGCCGGCGCCGGCAGGGGCCGAGGCCCCGGAGGCCCTCTCCGAGGCCGAGATCGAACGGGCCTTCGCGAGCGCCGAGGCCGAGCGCGAGCGCATGCTCGACGCCGACGAGGTGGCCGAGCGCGCCATCCGCCAGGCCGATCGCGAGCTGGCCGACGAGCTGGCTCCCGCCTTCGCGACGCGGACCGTGGCCGACCTGCTGGAAGGGCAGGGCGCTCGCGAGTCCGCCCGCCGCATCCGGGCCCAGCTCGAAACCCGATCGCCGCCGCCCGCCCGGATGGGAGACGAGGCGATCCTCGCCGAGCTGGAGCGCTGGCTCGAGAACCTTCGGAGGCGTTCATGAGCTTCGCTTCTCACCTTCGCGAGATCGCCGAGGGCTGCGGCGGCGGCATCGGCGCCGCCCTGATGGGCAACGACGGCATCCCCATCGAGCAGGTCGTGGTGGGCCTGGTTCCGGAGGGCCCGCTGCGCGACGACATCGGCACCGCGGGCGTCGAGTTCGGGCGCATCCTCGACGAGGTGCGCAAGGCTTCGGACGCCCTGGCAGGGGGCTCGGTGGTCGAGGTGGTGGTGTCGCTGGACCGCTTCCTCCTGGTCTTCCGCGGCGTGGACGAGGACACCTTCCTGGTGGTGGTGCTGTTGCCCGATGGCAACCTGGGCAAGGCGCGCTATCTCATCCGTCGCCAGCTGCCCGCCATCCGCCAGGAGCTCTAGTCGCGAGCGGCTGCGGGCAGCCCGCAGAGCCCATGCCCGAGCCCCAGCACATCCTCGTCCTCCACGGGCCCAACCTGAATCTCCTCGGCTCCCGTGAGCCCGAGATCTACGGGACGCTCACCCTCGAGCAGATCAACGAGGATCTCTCGGAGCTGGCCCGAGAGCGCGGCGCCGAGATCGAGTTCTTCCAGTCGAATCACGAGGGCGCGCTGATCGACCGCATCCAGGAGGCCATATCCTGGGCCGACGGCCTCGTGATCAATCCGGCGGGCCTGACCCACACGAGCGTCGCCCTGCGCGACGCGCTCAGCGCCACCGGGCTGCCCGTCGTCGAGGTCCACCTCTCGAACATCTACGCGCGGGAGGAGTTTCGCCAGTACTCCCACGTCTCGGAGATCGCCCTGGGCGTGATCTCGGGCCTCGGTGCCCGCGGCTACGGACTGGCCCTCGACGCCCTGCTCGACCACCTCGAGGGCTAGGCCCCGGCCCCGCGCCGAGCCGTCCGGCCCCGAGGGGCCTCCTCAAGGGTGCGTTCCGCCTGCCCGATACGTGCATGCGGAGGGGGAATACCCCACCAGTTGCGCATGGACGATGGGCCGGAGTCGGGGGCGCCCGGTTGGCGGTGAACAAGCGGAAGGTCCTCGAGGCAGCGCGGAAGTACGCCCAGAAGGGGCAGAAGGACCGCGCCCTCAAGGAGTACGAGAAGCTGCTGAAGCTCGATCCCCGGGACGCCAAGCTGCGTCTCGAGATCGGGGACGCTCATCGACGCTGGGGACAGGTCGAAGAGGCGGTGGCGACCTATTCCAAGGTCGCCGAGCAGTACACCGCCGAGGGCTTCGACGCACGGGCGGTCGCCGTCTACAAGCAGATCCAGAATCTGGATCCCGAGCGCTGGTCCGTCTACGAGCCGCTGGCGGATCTCTACCAGCGCATGGGCCTGACCTCCGAGGCGGTCCAGATGGTGCAGGCGGCGGCGGACGGCTACCACCGCGCCGGCGAGCGGCGCCAGGCCCTCGACCTGCTGCGCAAGATGGCTGCCCTCGACCCCTCCAACACGACGAGCCGTCTGAAGGTCGCCGAGCTGCTGCGCCAGGACGGCCTGAACGAGGAGGCCATTGCCGAGTACGACGGCATCGTCGAGGAGCTGTCGCGCCAGGGGGAGGCCGATCAGGCCGCCAGCGTCCTCGAGAAGGTCCTCGAGGTGGAGCCGGACCGGACCGCCAGCCTGCGCGAGCTGGCACGGAATCTGATCGCCCGCGGGCTGGGCCAACGTGCCGAGCCCCACGCCCGCCGCGCGCTCGACCTCGATCCGGAGGAGACCGAGCACTACGAGCTGCTGGCCGAGGCCTTCCGCCTGCAGCGCCGCGACGAGGAGCTGGCCGACGTGTACCGGCGCCTCGCCGAGCTCTACCGCCAGCGCGGCGACCAGGATCGCGCCCGCGAGATCACCCAGCGCTTCGCCCCGCCGGAGGGACTGAGCGCCGACACCGATCCGCGCTTCGAGGCGGCGGGCCCCGGCCAGGACGAGGGCCTCGCAGGCGACGTCTCGCACATGCTGCTCGACGACGAGGCCCCGAGCTCCCTCGCCTCCGAGAATCTCGAGCCCCTGGAGCCCCTCGAGATCGATCCGGAGCCGAGCCCGGTCGAGCCGCCGGCTCCCGAGGCCCCGGCGGCAGAGCCGCCGAGCGGGGACCCGGAGCAGCTGCTGGCCGAGGCCAACGTCTACCTGCGCTACGGCAAGCGCTCCCAGGCGATCGCCAACCTGGAGGCGATCCTGGCCCGGGACGCCGAGCACCGGCCGGCGCTGGAGAAGCTGGGGGAGGCCTGCGCCGAGACGGACGAGACCGAGCGCGCGGTCGAGCTGTGGCTGCGAGCGGCTCGCATCGCCTCCGAGCAGGGCGATCACGCGCAGCTCGCGGTGCTCCGCGACCGCATCGCCGCCCTCGACCAGGCGGCGGCTGCGACGCTCGGCGACGTCACCGAGGCCACGCCGGAGCCTGAAGAGGACTTCCTCGAGATCTCCCACCCGGTGGCGCCGTCGGGTCCCGATGCCTTCGCCGACGAGAGCGAGGCGCTCACCTCGGCGCAGCCCGCGCCGCCGTCCGCCGCCACCACGCCCGTCACCGAGGTGGACTTCGACGACATCGAGATCGACATCGAAACCGATGGCTTCGATGCGGCGGCTCCGCCCGAGCCCGAGTCCGAGCCCTTCGAGGAGGCGGCCGAGCCCGCGGCGCCGGAGATCGACGATCTCGAGATCGACGTGGATCTCGACGACGAGCCGGAGCTCGAGGGCGCCGGGGCGAGCCCCGCGCAGGAGGGGCCCAGTGCCCCGAGCGCCAGCGTCTCGACCTCCCAGCAGGTGCACGAGGAGATCGAGGAGGCGGAGTTCTACCTGCAGCAGGGCCTGCTCGACGAGGCGGAGGCGATCTACCAGCGCCTGGCGAAGGTGGCTCCCAACCACCCCCAGGTAATGGTGCGCCTCGGCGAGATCGCCGCCGCGCGCGGCGAGGGGCCGGGCAGCGGCGACCGGCCGGACCCGACTCCGGAGCCGGTGTCGCCGGAGAGCGAGGCCGCGGCGGGCGGGAGCGCCGACGAGTGGACCGACGACGGGCTCTCGGACACCGACACCTTCGGGGCGCCGCCGGCGGAGGCGTCGCCGGAGCCGAGCGAGGCGCCCGAGCCCGAGACCATCGCGGATCCCGAGCCCGCGCCGGCACCGGCGCCCGAGCCGGTGGAGCCGCTGGCGGCCGACAACACCGCCTCGCGCCCCTCGATTCCCGAGCTGGAGCCCAGCGACACCGGCGCACTGCCTCCGGTGCCGGACGAGATGGCGCGCGAGCTCGAGATGCCGAGCGGGGGCGCCGGCTTCGACCTGGCTGCCGAGCTCTCCGAGGTGCTGGACGACGACTCGAAGGGGGCCTCCGCCACCTTCAGCGGAGCGGAGGGCGACAGCTTCGCCGCGGTCTTCCGCGAGTTCAAGAAGGGCGTGTCGAAGACGCTCTCCGAAGGAGACCACGAGACGCACTACGACCTGGGCATCGCCTACCGCGAGATGGGCCTGCTCGACGACGCGCTCGGCGAGTTTCGCATCGCCTGTGAGAGCCCCACCCGCCGCGTGGACTGCCTGCAGATGATGGCCCAGTGCCTGCTCGAGCTCGGCAAGGCCGAGGAAGCCGCCGAGCAGCTGCGGCAGGCCCTCGCCAGCGAAGGCCTCGACGAGGGGGCGCGGCTCTCCCTCCACTTCGACCTGGGCTGTGCCTTCGAGTCCCTGGGCGACGTCGAGGCAGCGCGCAGCGCCTGGGAGGCCGTGGTCGCCTGCGACCCCTCCTTCCAGGGCGTCGAGGAGCGGCTGGCCGCGCTCGAGACCGGGCCGAAGCCCGAGGAGGATACGGACACCGTCGAGTCCGGCGAGGACTTCGAGTCCTTCGACGACTTCCTGGCGGACGTCGAGGACGACGAGGCGGAGGCGGCCGAGGCCGCCGCCCCCGAGGCGCCGGGAGTGGACTTCGACGACCTCGTGGCGGAGGCCAACGAGGAGGGCGAGCCGGATCCGGAGCCGGAAGCGGCCGCGGAGCCGCCCGAGGCGCACCAAAGCCTCGAGCCGGAGCGCGAGGAGCCCGTGGACGAGGGCCCGGAGCCGGGGCCCGCCGCGCCGAGCGAAGATTCGCCCGGGCCGGACCGGAAGGGCGGGCCCAGGCGCAAGAAGAAGATCTCCTTCGTGTGAGGACACGCCGTGGAACATCTCCAACACTTCGGGCTGGCCCGCGATCCCTTCTGCAACGAGCCGATCGCCGATCTCTTCCAGGAGATGGCGCCCCATCGCGACGCGCTGCTGCGTCTCGAGCGGGCGGCCCGCCAGCACAAGGGGCTCTGCGTGCTCACGGGCGCCCACGGGGCCGGCAAGACCATGGTCGTGCGGCAGCTCCTCGAAGTCCTGGAGGAGGAGGTCTTCGAGGCCGGCCTTCTGGTGATGCTGAACGCGGCCGCCGACACGCTGTGGATGCTGACGCGCCTGGCCCGCCAGCTGGGTGTGGAGGAGCCCGCCGAGCAGCGCGACGCGCTGGTGGCGGAGATCTACGAGCGGCTCGCGATCATCCGCGAGGAGGGGCGCCACACCGTCCTGCTGATCGACGGTGCCGAGGCCCTGCTGCGCGGCGACACGCTGGTCGACCTCTGCGGCCTGCTGAAGCTCGAGTACGAGGAGCGCCGGCTCTTCACCTTGATTCTGGCCGGAGGGCCGCGCCTGGCGCAGGCCCTCGCGCAGGAGCCGAGCCTCTCGACGCGCGTCGAGAGCCACGTGGCCCTCGCGCCCCTCGACGCCGCGGCCTCCCAGGACTACCTGGCCAGCCGCGTGCGCGCCTCCGGGGGAGCCGTGGCGATCCTCGAGGAGGACGCCATGGCGGCCGTCCACGAGCTCGGGGGCGGGCTGCCGGGGCGCATGAACGTGCTGGCCGACAACGCGCTCTTCGAGGCCTTTCTCGCCTCCCGCCGCCAGATGAGTCGCGCCGACGTCGAGCGCGCCCACCGGGATCTCCACTGGAGCGGGGAGGCGGGTGGAGAGGCCGCGCCCAACGGCGCGGCCGCCCCGGCTCCGGCTGCGTCCGAGCCGGCGCCCCTGAATCTCGGTGCGCCGGAGGGCGACTCGATCCTCGGCGAGGAAGACGTCATCGAGCCCGAGGGGCGACTCGACGACCTGGACTCCGAGCTCGACGCCGCCTTCGCGATGGGGAGCGATCCCGGGCGCAGCGGCAGCTTCGCGCCGCCGACCCGCTTGATGGAGTCCGAGGTGGGCGAGGCCGACGACCTGGTCGTCGAGCTGATCGAGGACTAGCAGGCGGGCGAGTTCGGCCGGCTCCTGGCTGCGCCGGGTCGGACCCGTGGCGCGCTTGCCCCCGCCTGCGCCGCGTGGCACGCTCCTCGTTCGGGCGCGAGTAGCTCAGTTGGTAGAGCATCAGCTTCCCAAGCTGAGGGTCGCCGGTTCGAACCCGGTCTCGCGCTCCACTCCCCGCTCTAGCGCCCTCCTCGGCCGGCGGTCGGTTGCTCTCCGGCCGAGCGCCGGCGCAGCAACACGAGGCCGGCGGCGCTCATCAGGACGACGCAGGCGGCCAGGGCCGCCGCGGGCAGGGCTGGGATCGTCTGGATCCCGGCAATCGTCGCGAAGGCGACCGGAGTCCCTGTGGTGGTCGGGCAGCTCGCCCCGACCCCGCTGAAGTCGAACTCGATCAGAGCCTCCGAGAGCACCACGGGAGCTTCCTCCCCGGGGTCCCAGGCCGTGTCCGGGAAGAACACGAGAGCGGGTCCAGTGAAGGAAGCCTGCTCGTCCCCGGGGATGATGGGATTCGGATCGTTGACGTCGAAGGAGAACATGCCGAAGCCCTGCACGTCTCGGATGGCCGGAAAGGCGTTCGAAGAGGTGAGGATCAGTCGGACGCTGCCAGGGAGGGTTCCGGACACATCGGCCCGGGGCAGCAGGCCGCTGTTCAGCAGCGACTGGGCGAGCGCGTCCGGTGGGGTCAGCCAGGCCGAGGTCTCGGTGAGGGTCACGTCTTCGACGGAGACCTCCACCGGGTCGGGCATGCCCACGCTACGCAGGGCCACATCGAAGGTCTCGCCGAGACAGCCGTGCGCAACGGTGGCCTGTTGACACTCGGGTGCGGGGACGCCCGTGCTCGTGCACTGGCCCGACCCGATGTCGCAGCTCTCCGTGCCGTTGCAGAAGAGGCCGTCCTGGCAGTCTGAATCGCTCGTGCAGAAAGGGTCGGCCCCATCGTACGCGACGGCGATGGTGGCGATGTCCCCGGCACTCACGCTGGTGCCGCCGAGCGTGGCCGTCGGGGGGTTGATCGGCACGATCGTGGGCTGGCCGCGGATGGAGAACTCGAATCCCCGGTAGTGCATGATGGATTCGAAGTCGTAGGGGCCGATGACCTCGGCGTTCGTCACGATGTTGTAGTTCGCGACCGCTCCGGACTGGATGTTCTCGAAGAGAACCTGGACGTAGGTGTCCCGGTCCGGGCGCTGGTGCTCGTGGTAGAGGCCGAGGGTGTGCCCGATCTGGTGGATGACCGCCGCAAGGTTGCATTGGTTGGAGAGGGACATCGCCTGCTCACCGCCGACCCGGCCGATGAAGGTGGAGCATCCGGGGCCGTTCTCGACGAGCAGGTAGTCCGGGTACTGCAACGGGTCGGAGCTGCGGTCCACGAAGTCGAGGCTCGTGTTCTGCTCCCAGCGGTCCGCCGCCGCGAGGAATGTGGACTCGGTGTTCGGGTCGAGATCGGGGGCGAGCTGATAGGGGACGACGCCGTCGGGCCAGCGAGAACTCGGCGAGGACCGGATCAGACCGGCCTCGGCTGGGGTCGCAAGCGCGCAGAGGATAGCGGCCAGGCCGGCCGCACCGAGGGCGCCCGGGGTGGAGTGGCCCCTCGAAGGGCGCCCGCCCTTCCATGCCCGCGCACGCCACGCCCGGGCCTTGGTCCAGCGGTCTCGGCTCCGCACAGGCTTGCTGGCTCCGTCCAGCTCCAACCCCCCTGGGTGCTCGACCCGATTACACCGGAACGCGACCTCTAGAGTCAAGCTCCGGCGCGTGGACATCACCGAGAGATCACGCGCCATCGCCGCCTGGACGCCAGCGGGGCCACCAATCGCCACTGCTCCTCGACCCCGGGATCGCAATCGTCCGGGAAGCCGAACGCGTCGCAGATTCCACGCGGCGACGCCCTGGCCGTGCGGGCGGAGCCGCAGGGCGGCTTCAGCAGCTGCAGGGGCCCCACCCGGTGCCTTCCGGGAGGCACACCTGGGCACCCTCGCAGGCTCCGTTCCCGAAGCAGCGCTGGGTCTCTCCCGGCGTGCAGGCCAGCGCCGTGCCCGGAGCCCCGGCCGTCCAGCGAATCGCCCGCGCGGTGCAGATGCACTGGCCCACGGTGCCGGGGGCGCCGCAGCTCAAGAAGATTGCATCCGCACCGAGTCGGGCCGCCTTCGTGGCCAGGGCCTGGTGGTTCTTCGAGTCCGAGATCGCCGGAGTGACGCCGCACCAGGTCGTCCGCTTCTTGAGGGTGCCGACGACCTCGTACGAGCCGGGATCGACGGCCGTGGCCTGTTCGGCCCAGATGATCTCCGCCGGATCCGACCTGCCCTCGGAGCCGGCGGCGGGCGTGCTGTTCGGAGTGCTGCCGCATCCCGCTGCGAGGAGGGCGGCACACGCGGCAGCGGCACACCAGGCCTCGATCCTCGACCGTGTAGGGTGGCTACTCGTCCGCAACATCTCGGTGTCCGGAGGGATGGGACTTCGCTTGCCCGGAACGCGAGGAGGAAGGTAGATCCGTGCCGCTCTCGATGTCAACGCCAGCGGCAGGCGAGTGCGCCTCGCCCGGGTCGATCTGCCGGCTTGCCGCCTGTGAAGCACTTCACGCGGCCTCGCGCGCCTCGCCGGTAGACTCTGCTGCGTCGGCCGACACCCGCCGGAGCAGCGGGACGAGGGAGGCAGGTGGAGCACCGAGAGCCGGGACGCAGAACCACCTCGCGCCGGAAGGGCCTTCGAAGCCTTCCAGCCTGTGGCTTGGCTTCGGCGCTCGCGGTGTTCTCGTTCGCCGCGACGATCCGGGCTGCGGAAGAGCAGGGCCCGAGCTTCGACCTCGACGCCCTGCGCACCGCTTCGGGGATGGTCTACATCGAGCTGAGCCGCGGCAAGGGCCCCCGCCGGGCGCCTCCAGCACGGTGGGGGTCCGCTTCGACGGTACGCTGCGCGACGGCACGCGCTTCGCTCCCAGCGGCCAGCTCAGGGCGAGGCTCGACCAGGTCATGCCGTGCTGGACGGAGGGGCTGCAGCGCATGAGGGTCGGCGGTCGCAGCCGGCTGGGCTGCCCCGCGAGCCTCGCCTACGGAAGCCGCGGCACGGCCCGCATCCCGGCGGGCTCTGCGCTGATCTACGAGCTCGAGCTCCTCACCACCGAGTGATCTGGCTCCGGGGCCGCGGCGCAGGGCGGCTCCGGCCCGCAGGGGGCCGCCGGGGGCCGCGCGGCCGGACCGAAGCGAGCACCACCAGCCCGGCGCCGACGAGAAGCCCGGTAGAGGGCTCCGGGACGATCTGCAGGCGCACGAAGCCGCTGGCAGTTGCGGGCGCAGAGGTCGGCTCGTGGGCCGAGATCTCCGTATCCCAGTAGAGCCCGTAGACGTGGCCGGCTACGAGCGTGCCGGTGGCGGAGTTGTCGCCGACGTCACCGACCGGGCCGTTCCCGCTGTCGCCCTCGAGCAGGCCCAGCTGGAAGCTCTCGTGGGGCGTGGAGCGGCTCTCCTGGTGGCTGCGGAACGGGAAGGCCCCGGGCAGGGGATGCCGCGGATCGGGACGCAGCGTCTCGTCCACGAGGGATACGCGCAGCCGCGTCAGCCGGCCGACCGGGTCGACGGCCGTGTACTCGCCCTCCAGCCGATAGCCCACGTCGACATCGACGCCGAAGTAGAGCGAGCCCCGGGAGAAGGCCTGGTACGCGTAGTCTCCGGCAGCGGAGTCTGCGTCCCGCGCGTGTTCGAAGTCGATGGCGAGCTCGGCGTTGGAGATGGCGTAGTGGCTGGTGGCGACGTTCGCGCCCGAGGCGATCGATTGCTGGACGCCGTCCGCGAGCGCTCCATCCTCCAGGTAGTCCGTCTGGGTGAGGCCCGCGTCGGTGACTCCGACGACTCCGGAGGAGCGGCGGAAGCCGGGATCGAGAGTGAGGGTGAGCGCGCTCGCGGGCCACGCCAGCAGGACGAGCCCCAGGGCGACGGCCACACGCGGAGCTCTACGGCGCGCCCGGATCCACCGGGCACGGCGCACTGACGGACCCATCCACCTCCACCCCCGGCCAGAAAGGTACTACCGTTTCCGAGGCATCGCCGTGGTCCGCGGGCGCGCCGACGCCCCCGGATACCGTACGGAGGCCCGAGCTGCCGATGGCCTGCCGACCGCCTGCCGAGGCGAGGCTTCGAGAGATCCGGCTCGCGGGGCCCTCGTGGCCCTCGACGCCGGGCGGTCAGCGGCTCGGCCCCACCACCTGAGGGCGGGGCGAGAGCCGCCGACGGCGTGACGCGCGCGCCGCCGCGGCGCCGAGGAGTGCGGCAGCGAGCACGAGGCCCAGCGGCGGGAGCGCCGGAATCGCCGCGGTAGGGGAGAAGCTGGCCGTCACCCGCATCGCACCGCTGATCGTGAGCGGGGCGGGGCTCGCGTCGCCCGCCAGGTCACCCGACCAGCTCGTGAACTGCCAGCCGGGCGGGGCCACGGCAGTGAGGGTCACCACGTCGTCGAGCGCGTAGGCCAGAAGGTCGGGGGCGAGCTCCACCTGTCCCTGGCCGATCACCTCCACCCGGATGGTGTTGGCATCCTCGCTGGCGATCGGCAGCGCCGTGTTGAAGAAGTAGTCGACCTCCGAGCTGAAGCCGAGGCCCGCAATCGGGTTGGCCGCGTAGACGCCCACTCGCGCCACCACGAAGGCCTGACTGAAGCTGTGCTGCTCCACCCAGACGACGCCGTCGCCGGAGGTCCAGGTGGTGAAGGTGTCGCCGCTCCGGCGGACGCGCAGGAAGGAGGCCGAGCCGACGGGAATCACCTTGTTCAGGACCGCGTCGTTCGAGCCGGCGATCGTACGGCCTACGAAGAGCTTGAGATTGCTGCCGTCGTGGAAGACGTCGAAGCGAAGCCAGGTGTCCGCAGACTGCTCGACGAGTATGCCCTGATCGTTGAAGCCGTCGCTGGGCTCGCTGCCCCACTTCACCTCGAGCTCGAAGTCCTGATCCGGAGCCGACTGAAGCACGCGCACCGACTCGTTCAGGCCGCCGCTCCCCCAGGCGTCGTGGGCGGTGCCGGCCTCCAGGGAGAGCAGAAGCTCCGCGTCTCCACTGCCGGTCCCCTGCAGGGCGAAGGAGCCCCCCGAGGTCGGGTCCTCGAAGGTCCACAGCGTCGGATCGAGCTGCGGGCGGTTGAAGTCGTCCGAGACGAGGCCCGGTGGAAGATCGGATGTGATGGTGAGCTCGACAGTCGCGACGTTGGAGGGCGCGCCGAGGGAATCGAGCACGAGGTAGCTGAAGCTGTCGCTGGTGCTCGCGGAGCCGTCGTGCTGGTAGATGATGCGGCCCGTGAGCGGATTCCTCGTCGCGTTGCCGTGGGCCGGGGGCGTCTGGATCGACAGGTAGGAGGGATCGAGAGCGCCGTCGAGGTCGCCGTCGTTCGCCAGGACGTCGATCTCGACCGTGCCGCCGGGCGCTACGAAGGCTGCGTCGTCGTTGGCCACCGGCGGAAGATTCCCGGGCGGGGCCAGCTCGGTGATCGTGACGTTGCCGAAGCTCGCGTCTGCCCGGTGGCTGATCAGCATCACCGAGCCCTGCTGCGGATCGGCGGGGCCTCCCGAGCCCTCGAGGGTCCAGCTGGCCGGCTCGGGCGTGCCGTCCTCCCAGACTTTGAGCCGGTACAGGCTGCCTCCCGGCAGCGTCTCGACCCGTCCCTTGAACCAGTAGCTGACGCCCGGGCTGAGACCGCCGGACTGGGAGTCGTAGATGGTCCCGCCATTCCCGAAGATCTCCAGGCGGCTCGGACGCGCCCACAGGATCGCTCCGAGCGGCAGGTAGCCGCACTTGGGCTGGCTGCAGACGACGGGGGTGTCGGTGTGGCCGTCCCAGCGGAACAGGATGCCGACGCCGTGGCTGCTGGCCGAGGCGTTGATGACGAGCGGTACCGTCACTTCGACGTCGGTCCAGCTGCGGTCGCCCAGGGCGACCAGGCGGTCGTAGCCGGGGTCGGCGGTGCGCAGCTGGCCGGCCTCGATCTCCCAGCGCCCGTCGACCACATGGCCGACGTCTGGAATCCCGGACTCGTCCGTCAGCAGCGACCAGTCGACGGCGTAGGGCAGGGGCCAGACCGTGCCCGGCGTGTAGTCGACCGTGACCGTACGGCTGCTGAGGCTCCCCTGCGCGTCGGTGGCGCGGATTTCGATGCTGTTCGGGCCGGCGTCGAGGTCGGCCGCGTCGAGGTCGATGTTGAAGTCGCCGGGCTCGACCAGCCGGCGGCCATCGGGGCCGATCGAGAGCGGGAGCGGCGGCCCTGCATTGAGCGTGTATTCGAGGCTCGCTACGCCGTCCGGGTCCGAAACGTGGCCCAGCACGTTCACCCAGGGCTGGGTCTGGCCGAGCGTGCCGGCCGCCTGGGTGTCGCCGTAGAAGAGCTCGATCGTGGGGCCCTGTGGATCGAAGAGCAGCTCCAGGTCCGCCGTCTGGGACTCCTGAGCCAGGGCGTCGGTCGAGCGCAGGCGCGCGTGGTAGGTCGTTCCGGGCACCAGGCCCGGAACGACCACGGTGTGGTGGGTGGTGCCGCCGGCGCCCGAGAAGCTCCCGATCTCGTAGGCGACCGTCTCGCCGAAGTCCACCGTGCCGAGCGCCGGCTCGTCGCTGAACCAGCTGAACTCCAGTTGGCTCGCCGACGCAGAGGTCTGCAGCCCGTGGATGAAGGGGGGGAGCGTGTCCGGCTCGACGCTCGCGTCCTCCCCGAGGATGGGCGATGCGGTGTCGGCCACGTAGTCGACCCGGGCCGTGTAGGAGGGCGAGTCTCCCGAGGAGGCGTGGTTGGCGGCGAAGACGCCAGCCGCGGTAACGGCGAGGCCGTGGCTGAAGCTTCCCGCCGTCGTGTAGACCACGCCGTCCGGCGAGGTGGCGCAGGTCCACGAGTCGCCCACCCGGGTGATGCGCATGAAGCGCGCATCTCCGAAGGCAATGGGAAGGTTGAAGCGCGAGGAAGAGCTGCCGTTCACGGTGACGCCGGCAAAGACGCGCTGGGAGGAGCCGTCGTGAAGGGTGTCGAAGCGGAGCCAGTTGTCGGCATCCGCCTCGACGATGAAGCCCTGGAGCTGGTAGCGCTCGCTCGGATCGGAGGCGAAGGCCACCTCGAGTTCGAAATCCGCGTCGGGGATCGGCTGCATCACGCGCACCGAACGGTTGACATTGTAGGGGTCGTGAGAGGGCCCCTCCGGGACTGAGAGCTCGAGGGCTGCGTCGCCCGTTCCCGCGCCGGCCATCACGACCGAGCCGTCGCCGAGCGGGTTCACGAAGGTCCAGCGCCCCGTGTCCAGATTGGCGCGATCGAAGTCGTCGGAATCGAAGGCTACGGCCGGCGCGACGGCGGCAAGCAGGCAGGAGATGGAGACGGCCAGGCAGACAGGCCTGCGGTGCGCGCTCAGGAACGCTCCCAGCGGCGCCTCAGGGCCAGCCCCAGGAGGCCCCCGAGGAGCAACGTGGCGGTTCCGGGCTCCGGGATCAGCTCGAGCCTCACGCTGTCGAGCATGGCGCCGAAGTTGTCCCCGTTGGGATCCGTGAAGACGATCTTCACGTTGGTCGCCGTGGTGACGCTGAACTGGCCGCCGAAGGTGGCGTAGGGATCGCCTTTGGCGCGCGTGACGGTCTCGGAGAAGAGGCCGCCGATGCTCACCTCCACCTCGTTGTCCGGGAGGGCGCCGGCCTGGGTGAAGCTGCTGGCCACCCCGGAGAGCTCGTAGCGGAAGTCGTAGGTGCCGGGCTGCAGGTTGAGGACGATCGACTCGAAGGTGCCACCGGAGCTGGTGCTGCCATCCAGGTCGATGCACTTGCCTCCGCCGCCGTGGCACTCGATCTCGCCGGGGGCCGAGGCGTAGTCGCCGTGGCTGATGAGGTCGACCGTACCGCTGGTGACCGTCCACTTGGACGAGAAGGGACCGGCGATCGAGACCAGGCTGTCCGGAAACGAGCCGCTTCCCACCCCGGGTTCCGAGTCGAAGTCGTCGCTGAAGATCGTGAGCGCGCGTGCCGGACCTGCGCTGGCGAGCAGCACCAGGGCCAGCGCCGCGACCCGACAGAGCGGTCGAAGCCTGTGCATGGCCATCCCCTTCCCAAGCGATAGCGACACAGCTCCGGAGCAATACCCGTGCCAGGATTCCGCAACGAGTCGAATCAGGCACTTAGGAGCGATCGGGAAGCACGGCTCGACGGGATCGTGGAACTCTATTTCCCATTATGGGCAGATGTCTTCTAGCCGCGTGCACAAGCGACACTCTACTGAAGCCGGGGAAACGAGGTTGCCGACCGGTCTGTGACAGCCAGGCCGTCGGCCTCGCCGGGTTGGGCGAGACGCGGTCGATCGCCGGCCCGGGGTCACTGGATGGCGTACTGGGAGTCGAAGCCCTCTCTCTCGGTGTTCATGGCCTTCTCCCAGGCGGCCTGGTTGTAGAAACTGGTGAGCGGGACCTTCTTGAGGGTGCCCCGAATCGACAGGGTGCCGACAGAGAATCCCGTCACGGAGCCGAGCCGGACCGTGTGCGAGTACAACTCGGTTCCCTCCTTCGCCAGCGCGAAGCTCACGTCGTTGGTCGAGAAGAGGCTGACCGCGCCGACGATCTTGAGCTCGACGTCCAGACCGTCCAGGTTCATCGGAAAATTTCCGCGCTCGAGGAGGATGGGCCTCTCGGGCCAGACGCGCCCCAGGGCACTGACGTCGCCGGCCAGGCCCATGGCCACGTACAGGCTCTTCGGCGCCGAGTTGGCCGGGTCGTAGATGGCGATCACCGCGTCGTGAATCGAGAAACCGAACTTGCCGAGCTTCGGGCCCACACCCGAGAGCACGAATCCCAAACGAGGCCTGAAGTCCATTGCGTCTCCCTCCTGCCGGACGTCGCTCTCGAGCCCCTGTCTCCGAGGGAGTCGCCGGGGATGCTCGAAGTGGATCAGGAGCTCTGGGTCTCGGGGCGGCTTGAACGTGGACGATTGCTCCGCGCGGCGGGGTGCTACGGTCGGGCCCATGAGGGGGACCAGCATGAGCCAGCTGGCTCGAGGTGGCCCGGGTCTCGTGGCCCTGGCTGCCAGCTGCGGGCTGCTGATGTCCCTGGGCGCGGCCTGCACCCATACCTACACGCCCGAGGAGCTGGCGCAGGAGGAGATCCGCCACGAGCGGGCGGCGCGCGAGGAGCTCGAGTACGACCGGCAGGTCGAGGAGGCGGGCGGAGAGAACGCGGAGGCGCTGCGCCGGATGGAGGCAGACGCGGCCGCCGAGGGCGACCGCTGAGTCGCTGCGCCGCCAGCAAGGGGGGGGACATGCTCAGGATCTTCGGAATTGCCGCCACACTGCTGCTGATGCCGGTCTCGGCACACGCCCAGCCGGCGGCGCAGGATCCTCCGACACCGGTGCGCGAGGAGCACCGGGCCAGCGTGGGCGCCGGCGTGGGCTTCCTCGCCGCCGTGGACTCGCCCGGCGGGGGCGAGCAGTTCCTGATGCAGTTCGACTTCCTCTACAGCGTGACCAACCACATCTCGCTCGGCACGACCTTCCAGGCGGCTCCTGCCGGCGGCAGCTCGACCCTCGCGCTCTCCTTCGAGGGGCGTGCCTACTTCCCGCTGGGCGAGGGCGAGGGCTTCCTCGGAAAGCTCGCGCCCTACGCGGGCCTCGGGCTCGGCTTCCGGGGCTACACCGGCACGACCCTGGACTTCCTGTTCCCGATCCTCTTCGGCGCCGAGCTCGACCTCACCCGGCGTTTCTCGCTCACCAGCGACATGCGCCTGAACGTCACCAGCGGACCCGACAACTTCTACTACTCCTGGCAGCTGGTGGGCGCCCGCTTCCGGTTCTGAGGAGAGCCGGGGCTTCTCGAGCTTGCTCGGGGGATCCGATAGCGCTCCCCGCGCGTCGCCCCCGCGTGCCGCACCGGGGACGGCCTCGGCGATGGGGCCTTCCCTGCTCGTGGGCGGGCTGCTCTTCGCCTTCTACGCGCCGACGATCGGCTTCGGCTACTACCGCGACGACTTCTTCTACTTCGCGCTCGACCGGGGCGAGTGGCTCGCGCAGCCCTTCGCTGCCCACGGGCGGCCGGTCTTCACCGCGACGCTGGTGCTGCTCGGAGGCCTGAGCCAGAGCGCGGCCCTGCACCACGCCCTGAACGTCGTCCTGTTCGCGGCCCTGGCTCCGCTCCTGGCCCGGGTCGCGCGCCGGCTCGAGCTCCCCGCGCCCGGGCTGTGGCTGGCCTGGGTGGCCCTGTGCCACCCGGCCTTCGTGTGGCCGGCCAGCTGGATCTCGCAGCGCAGCGACCTGCTGCTCCTCGGCTTCCTGTGCCTGGCAGTGGCCGGCTGGCGCTCGCGCTGGGCCCTGGTCGCGCTGTGGGCGAGCGTGGCGGCCAAGGCCCCCTTCGTCTTCCACGCGGCCTACTTCGCGGGGCTCGACCTCCGGCAACGACGCCCTGCCAGCGCCCTGCTGCTGCTGGGCTTCGCCGCCTTCTGTCTCTTCTCCGTGTACCGCTCGTACTACGAGGTCAACGTCGCCGAGGCGGAGGCTGGGCTCTACCTGGCGCGCCCGGAGGGTCTGCTCGGCCTGGTCTCGGTGGCCGCGCTCCGCTCGCTCAAGATCGCAGAAGGGCTCTTCACCACCTTCCTCCCGATCGGCGCCTTCGCCGTGAACGGCTGGCTGCCGCTGCTGGCGCTCGGGCTCGGTGTGGCCTGCTGGGGCCTGCTGCTCTTCGAGGCCATTCCAGGGCTGCGGCGGCGGCTGGGGGAGCACCGGCGCGGCCTCGTCCCGCCGCTGGCCCTCGGCCTGCTGCTGGCGTTGCCCTACGCCTTCTCCGCGCACCTGCGCATCTACGCTCCGGCGGCGCCCATGCTCTTCATGGCGGTCGGCGCGCTGCTGCCCGACACGCTGCGGAGCCGGGCCGCGTTGGCGCTGCTGACCGCGCTCTTCCTCGCGGGCAGCCTCCTCAACTACGAGGCCACGCGCACCGGCTGCAGCTCCCTGGAGCTGCCGTGTCGCAGCGAGCGAGAGGTGCCGGCCGAGCGCTGGAAGGAGGAGCGCCAGCGCTGGGTCGACGGCCTGGTCCGGAACCTGTGGGCAAACGGGGGCTCGTCGCCCGATCGTTAGCGAGCCGCCGGCCCACGGTCGGGCACGGCGTAGAAGAGACAGTCCTCCCGGGCGATCCGGGGCGTGGTGGTCACCATCAGCAGGTCGAGGGGCTGGCTGGGCTCGAGCAGCTCGCCGCGGGCGTGGAAGAGCTCGTGGGTGCGGTCCACGTCGTCCCCGGCGCGGGAGTCGAGGGCGGCCAGCCCGCGCCGGCCCAGCCAGCCGAGGCACTGCCCGGGGAGCACCGGCTCGAAGTTGTGCCGGTCGAGATCCGAGCGCAGGGTCAGCTCGACGCCCGGAACCGGCTGCCTGGCGTAGGCCACGCTCACGCCGGGCCGCAGCTGCACGCGCACCGGATGGCTGAGGACCCGGGGAGGCGGCTCGGGGACGCGCAGCGAGGGCTCGCTGGCCAGACGCTCGAGACCTCGCAGCGCAACGGCATCCGCATCGGGGTCTCCCGCGCCGCCACACTCGACGGTGACGACCGGCAGCTCGTCCTCCACCGCCTCCATGAGCGAGGCCAGACGGATGTCCGTGTGGATCAGGTACGACGAGAAGAGCGAGGCGAGGGCCAGCCGGTCGGCGTCCACGCGGGTCGAGACCGCGTAGGCGGGCCCCAGTCCGGAGGTGTTGTGGATGTCGACGAGGACCTCCGGCCGCAGTCGGCGCAGCCGCTCGAGCAGCTCCGCTGCCAGCGCTCCCGGTGCGTCGTCCGCCGGACCCTCGAAGCAGCGGTTCAGGTCGCGCGCCCCCGGCCGCATGCGATGCCGATACACGACCTCGTGGCGGGCCGTCTCGACCGAGAGCACGAAGGCGTGCAGGTCCACGCAGGGACGGGGCGAGCTGGACAGCCAGGCGTGCAGGGCGCGCAGACCCGAGGGCTCGTTGCCGTGCAGGAGCGTCACCCAGGCCCGGGAGCGGCGCCGGTCGCGGCCGGGAACCGTCAGCTGGACCGGGCCGGGAAGCCGGCGGAGCCAGTCCTCGGGCGAGGGCCCCAGGCCCTCGGGCCCGGGGGGCGCCAGCTCGTGGATGCGGCGGGGGCTGCGGCTCACGCCGCGCAGCTCCACTCGTGAAGCGGACGTCCGCTGCGGGCCCGGTCGAGATAGGCCTCCAGCATGCGGGCCAGCGCGTCTGGGCCGGGCCGTCCCGAGCCGAGGCCTTCGAGGACCCGGCGCTGCCAGCGCGCCGGGGTGAGCTGGCTCTCGAGTCGGCCCGCGATCACGCCCAGCATGGCGGCGCTCTCCCGGGCCTCGACGCCGAGGCGTTCGAGGCCGCGCTCCGCCACCGGCAGCAGCTCGCGCACCAGCTCCCGGGCCGGCCGCTCGCGGGGCGACGGGGCGTTCGGGCTCGGCCACAGGAGCCCGGCGTCGAGCCCGTGCTGGGCCGCCCGGTAGAAGCTGTGCTCGGCGTACTCGAAGGGCAGCACGCGAACCATGGCCTCGATCTCGTCGAAGAGCCCGAGGGCGAGGCCCAGCAGGAAGGCGGCGTTGGCGGCCATGTCGAGGGGCGTCGGGCCGGCGGGCAGGGAGCGGGCCTCGATGCGCAGGTGACCGCCTTCCGCAGGATCGTAGATGGCCCGGTTCCAGCGCCACACCGTGCCCTGGTGGATGCGCAGCTCCATCAGCTCCGGCACGTCCCCGGCGCGCACCTGCTCCAGCGGATCCAGCGACCCGACCACCGGCAGCAGCGGGGCGTGCAGGGCCACCGACTCCGCGAAGAGCTCGTGGATGCCCCGCCGCGCCCAGCCGTGCCCGAAGGACACCCGAGCCGAACGCCGCCAGTCGGTCGCCTCCGAGCGGCCGTCGACGGACTGCTTGAAGAGCGAGATGCGCGTCTCGTCCCACAGGCGGTGGCCGAGGAAGAGCGGCGAGTTGCCGCAGATCGCCAGCGCCACCGGCGTGGCGAGCTGCAGGGCGTTGTAGACGCGGGCGTAGTCGCTGGGGGCCACCCGCAGGTGGAGCTGCAGCGCCGTGCCCGCGCCTTCGTAGGTGACGTCCTCGCAGGCGAGGTGCAGCGGGTCTCGACCGTCGATGCGGATCCGGAAGGGGCCCTCGCGCTGGCGCTTCAATCCATCGGAGAGGGCGCGAAAGCGGGGGACGTCCGCCATCGCCTCCGCCTCGAGGTCGCTGGCCTCGAGGGTCGGCAGGATGCCCACGGCGACCACGCGCCCGCCGGCGCCCGCCACGCTCTCGGCCAGCACCCCCTGGGCCGCGGCCAGGTCTCGCTCCAGAGCGGTGAAGGGCCGGCCCTGGGCCTCCACCGGTGGCAGGTTGTACTCCAGGTTGAAGCGGTCGATCTCGAGGGTGATGCAGGGATCGAGCTGCTCGGGCAGGTCGCCCCTGTCGAGGTGCAGGGCGTGCCCGGCGGCGTCTACGACCGAGACCTCCAGCTCGGCGCCCAGGGTCTGGCGCCCCTCGCCGAAGCCCGGCCTCTCGAGCAGTTGCTCCAGGGCCCGGAGGCCGACGCGCAGCCGATCGGCGAAGCGCTGGTAGTCGCTCTCCTCGAAGCACTCGCGATCGATCGACAGCCCCACGGCACCCTCGAGGCCGGAGCATGCCCGCCCCGGGACGCCGGGGAAAGGGCCGGGAGCTACCAGGCCACGTAGCGCTGGCCGAAGCGCTCCATCACCTCGCGGTGGTTCTCGACGAAGTCGGAGATGTCGTCGGAGTGGACCTTCTCGAAGTGGGTCCCGAGGCGCAGGGCCGCTTCGATCTCGCCCTCGGGCAGCCGGAGCCCGAGGTGTCCGAGCAGCTCCCGCAGAAAGCCGGCGCGATCCCCGACGAAGCGCTCGTAGAGGATCGGATGGGCGCGGATGCCCCAGCGAGCCAGGCGGGCCAGCAGGCGGCGCTTGCGCCGGTGGCTGGCCTCGCACTCGGAGATCAGGCGCTCGAGGCGCTCGCAGTCCACGCGCAGGCTGGGGATCTCCGATCGGGAGATCTCGCCCCGGGCCAGGGCGAACTGCAGGTGGCCCGGCGCGCCACTGCCGTCGCCGTGGTACTTCGACAGGGCCCAGCGCAGCACGTCCTGCCGCACCGCCAGCAGCGCGACCACGCCGTGCCGGGCGAAGGTCCGGAGCAGGGTCCGCTCGAAGTGGAGCCGGCCGAGCCCGCCACTGCGCCGTGGCGGCCGGAAGCGCATCTTGAAGCCGACCGCCTCGGCGCCGGGCGGGAGCTCGAGCGGCCGCGTGGCCGTCCGCGTGTAGATGCGGTTGGCCTCGGCCAGGTCCGGAGGCCGGGAGAAGAGGCAGTCGAGGCAGCGGCGCAGATCGCGCGTCGGCAGTGGGCCGCAGTTGTGGGCATCGAAGGGCTCCCAGCCCGCACCCCCGCTCTGGTGCACGACGGCGACGGCGTCCAGCCCGTCGAGCAGGCGCACGAGCGGGCTCGTGCCCTCCTTCTCGTCGAAGAGGATGACGAAGGGGCGCAGCGGATCAGGGCTCCGACCCGAGGATGCGGGGCCTCACCGGCCCAGCTCCTCGGCGTCGCTGCGGACGCCCGAGCGCTTCGGAATGCCGCCGAGGACCCGGGGATCGGCGTCGCCGAAGCCGCGGGCCCGCAGCCAGAGCCGCAGCTGGTGGCGCTTGTGCTCGGGCTCCGGCGCGTCGACGTAGGCCGTACGCGAGTGGAGGGCGGTGTTGTTCTTGAGCCAGTTGATCTCTCCGGGCCGCAGCCTCATCTCGAGGTGCAGCGCCGGATCCTCTGCGATCTCGTCGATCAGGTCGAGCAGCTCCTGCTGCTCGCGGGACAGGCGCGGTACCTCCGGATGGCGCTGGGCCTTGCGGATGTACCAGGGGATGTAGAAGAAGGAGACGCCCTGCGCCGCCGCGTGGCAGATCGGCAGCCGGAAGAAGGGCTCCTCGCCGGGGCCCTGCTCCTCGTTGCGGTCCCAGTAGAAGGGCTGGTAGAGGATCGGGACCAGCTCGGGCCGCCGCCCCAGGATCTCGTTGTAGAGGCTGGCGGTGCTGACCAGGCGCAGGGCACCGCCCGAGCGGCCCGCGCGCAGGCACAGCAGGCCCACCACGTCGGCTCCGTCGCTGTGGAAGCCCAGCTCGACGCGCGTCTTGTAGAGGCGGACGCCCGGGTCGGTCGGATCGGCTCCGGTGTCGCGGACGTGGCCCAGCAGATCGCCCGCGGCATTCTGGGAGACCGCCGAGCCGAGGTGCAGGCCCAGACCCCAGTAGAGCCACTCCACCTCCTCGAGCGACCGGCCCTCGACGGGGAAGCCGCGGACGTTCACGAAGCCCCGGCCGCACTCCAGCGTCTCGAGCCAGCCCTCGACCCGGGGCGCCAGGCCGGGCAGCGGGAAGTCCTCGCGGCGCAGCTCGCTCCTGGCGCGACCGCCGGAACGGGCGTGGGCGAGGGCCTCGAGCAGCTCCCGGCGCTCGCCCGCGTCCAGCACGTGGATCCAGTCCGAGCGGCCCGCCAGCTCCGCCCCCCGCCAGGCGGCGGGAGACTCGATCGGCACCAGGCGCGGAGCAGGGACGGCCATCGTCAGCGCAGGCCGGGCTTGCGCGCGCCGAGCTGCAGGCTGAGGACCGAGTTCGCCGCCGCTTCCAGCTGCGCGTCACTCAGGCCGGCGCGCCGGCCCGCGGCGAGCAGCTCGGGGAACTGCTCGTGCAGCGTGGCGCCGAAGCTCGACTCGCGGAGCACCCGGAGCTCCTCGAAGCCCGCCTTGCGCACCGTCTCCAGGTACTCGTCGCGCAGCAGCGTGCCGGCGATGCAGCCCACGTAGGCCGCGACACTCTCGCGCAGCACCTCGGGCAGCGGCGCGGCGAGCACCAGGTCCGAGATCATCAGCCGGCCTCCGGGGCGCAGCACCCGGTAGGCCTCGGCGAAGACCCGGGGCTTGTCCGGCGAGAGATTGATCACGCAGTTCGACAGGATGACGTCCACGCTCTCGGCCTCGACCGGCAGCTCCTCGATGAAGCCCTTGCGGAACTCGACGTTGTCGCGTCCGGTCTTCCGGGCATTGGCCCGGGCACGCGCCAGCATGTCGTCGGTCATGTCGACGCCGATCACGCGGCCCGCCGGGCCGACGCGCTCCGCGGCCAAGAAGGCGTCGAAGCCGGCGCCGCTGCCCAGGTCGAGCACCACCTGGCCGGGCTCGAGGGCGGCCAGGGCGGTGGGGTTGCCGCAGCCCAGGCCGAGATTCGCGCCCTCCGGCGCGCTCCCGAGGTCGTCGGCGCTGTAGCCCAGCTTCTCGCTGTAGCCGGCCCTGGCCCCGCAGCCGGAGCCCTGGCGGGCGATCGCCCCGTAGACGCTCTCCACCTCGGAGCGTAGGTCTCCGGAGCGTAGGTCTCGGTCCTGTCGGTTCTCGTGGCTCATGGCCTTCCTCCTCGAGTCGCGTTGCGGCTCAGTCTTCTGCCGGGCAGCAGTGGGGCACCAGGTTGCGGAAGCGCTCCAGGATCTTCTCCATGCGCTCGACGACCCCGGGGCCGTCCACTTCGAAGTAGACGTGGCGGCCGCGCTTGCGGCGGCGCAGCACCCCGGCGTCGTGCAGGATCGCCAGGTGCCGGGAGATGACGGTGCTGTGCTGGGGAAAGTGGGCGGCGACGGTCGTCACGTCGGAAGGGCCGGCCTCGGTCAGGAAGGCGGCGAGCTCGACGCGGACGGGCTCGCAGAGGGCGCGCAGCAGCTTCGAATCGACGATCTCGCGCAGCTCCTCGGCGGCGCGGCGGCGGGCTCGCGGGCTGTCCATGCGACGAGCATACATGCGTATCTGTGCATGTGTCAAGGCGAACGGGGGATGGCGGTGGCGGCGGGGGAGGCCAGCGGGCGCTGCGCGGGCGGCAGCCGGCCGGCCGGGGCGCTAGCGGCGGGGAGCCGGGGCCTTGGTCTCGCGATCGAGCAGGTGACGCCCGGTCACCAGCGGCAGGTCCAGGGCGGAGAGCGGGCGCGCCTCGGCCGCGACCACGGCGGGAATCGCGTTCACCAGCCTGGTGGCCGTCAGCACGACTCCGCCCATGGCGTGGTCGCCGTGCTCGTCCTCCATGTCGAGCTTCACGACCATGCGCGGAACACCCTCGACGATCACGTGGTAGCCGCCGTCCGAGCGCGGCCAGTCCGGGGCCAGATCGTCGTGCATGCGCGTCACGTGCTCGACGACCAGCCGCGGCTCGCCCCCGACGATGCCCTGCACCTCGAAGCGCAGCGCGGCCCGGGTGCCCTCGCGAATCGGTCCCATCGGAGTGTCGAGGTCGCGCGGGGCCGCCAGGCACTCGAAGTCCTGGCGGATCTCGTCCAGCTCGAGCCCCAGCCCCTCGGCGAGCAGCCGGATCGTGCCGCCCCAGGCCATGGTCAGGGCTCCGGGCATCAGCAGGATCGGAACCTCGCCCATGGGCTTGCCGAAACCCATGATGCCGAGCACCACGTCCGGCTGGTCGTAGGTGGCGTAGTTGACGATCTCCTGGATGCGGATCTGGGTCCAGCGCTCGCACAGCCCGGAGAGGGTCAGGGGCAGGATGTCGTTGGCGAAGCCCGGGTCGATGCCGCTGACGAAGAGCGAGGACTCGCCCTCTCGGCATGCCTCCTCCAGGCGCTGCTGCACCTCGGGTCCGAGATGGGAGGGGTGGACGAGGCTCACCAGCGAGCTGGTGACCACGTTCTTTCCCGCGCGCAGGATGCGGCAGAGGTCTTCGATCGCCTCCATGATGCGCAGATCGGCCGTGGCCGTGTAGACCACGCAGTCGGCCTGGGTGGCGAGCAGGGCCTCCGCATCGTTCGTGGCCGAGACGCCGACCGGAGCCATGCCGCACAGCTCTCCCGCGTCGCGCCCCGCCTTCGCTTCGCTGTGGACCCACAGGCCCGCCAGCTCCAGCTCGGGGTGGTTCAGGATGGCGCGCAGCGCGTAGCGACCGACGTTTCCGGTGCTCCACTGGATGACGCGGATCGACATGGGGGTCCTCCCGGGGCGAGGGACGACCTTAGCGCGGGAATCGGCGCCGCTCGAAGCGCGGGCCCGCCGGAGCCGTTCAGCCGCGTCGGCGGGAGCGGCCGCCCACGGCGGCGATGCCGGCCAGACCGGTGGCCAGCATCAGGGCGGTGGCCGGCTCCGGGACGCTCTGCAGCGGCACTTCGAAGCCTCGGAAGCCCCGGTACTCGACCCAGTCGCGGATCATCTGGGCCGTCGCCGCGTCCGGGCTCCGCACCTCGTCGAGCGCGATCTGGGAGCGAGTGCTCGCCTCGGCGACCGCGCTCAGCAGCAGGATGCTCTCCATCAGGGGGGACTGGCTGCCGCCGAGCGACGCGGTGACGATCTCCGTCCCGGTCGTGGCAGAGCCCGGCAGCGGCGTGGCCAGCGCCGAGCCGGCCAGGATCAGCGACAGGCAGCTGGCCGCGATCGTCGCGGCGCCGTGGGCATGGGTCACGTCGAGCTCCTCCACCGCTCCGCGCTCCCCGGGCGCGGATCGTTGCAGGGGAGTGGCTCCGAGGGGCCGGGAATGTCAGGAGGAGGCAGAGGCTGCGGGCGGAGTCGGATGCCGTTCCAGGTAGGCCCGGATCGGCGGGACGAGCGGGCCTGCCAGGGCCTGCTCCGGGGAGGCGAAGCCGGCCCAGGTCACCTCGCGACCGTCGGGCCTCAGCGGCGGGGCGACCTCGAGCTGCAGCTCGAAGAAGATGCAGAGATCCCGCTTCGACTCCCAGCGCGAGGGGATCTCGCCAGTCGCGCGCAGGTCGCCGGCCGTGGTCTCGATTCCGGTCTCCTCGCGCAGCTCGCGCACGGCGGCGTCGATCGGGCTCTCGCCGGGCTTGATGCCGCCGGCCGGAAAACACAGGCCCGGCCGGTAGGAGTTGCGCACCAGCAGCACGCGTCCCCGATGCCACACGGCCACCACGGCGCCGCGCGTCCGCGGCTCCCGCAGCCGCCAGTAGACCCGCAGCGCCCGGTAGGCGGCGCGGAGGCCCAGGCGCCAGGCCCGATCCAGGGGCGTCGCGCGGGCCGTGACGCCGGCATCGAGCTCGCTCACTCCGGTTTCGGAGGATCCGGGAAGTGGCGCGCGGCCAGGCCCGCCAGGGCTCCGCGGAAGACCCGCTCGACGAGCCAGCGCATGGGGGCGCCCAGGCCGGGGATGCGGGACTCGAAGCGGCACGACCAGACCACGCGGGTCCCGTCCCCGTCCTCTTCGAAGCGAACCTCGCCGAAGTGCTCCTTCATCGGCAGGCCGCCGCGGACCACCCGGTAGCTCATGTGCTCGGGAGGCTCGAAGTCGACGACCTCTTCCCGAACGGTCAGAGGGCCGCTGCCGATCTCCCGCACGCAGCCGACGCCGTTGACGTCGGGAGATCCCTCCCGGGCCAGCCTGGCGCGGCCCAGCCCGGCCCACTCGGTCCAGGAGGCGTGGTCGGTGTAGCGCTCCCAGACCGCCTGGCGGGGCGCGGCGAAGCGACGGCGAACCTCGACCCGCTGCACTAGCGCTGGCCGCGCCGGGCCCGGTGGACGATGGCCGGCGGAGGCTCGCCGATCTCCGGGGCCGGGTCGCTGAGCAGGCGTTGGGCCTCCTGCCGATCCCGGTCTTCGAAGGCCGAGGTGGTCAGGCAGAACTCGACCAGGATCCCGTTCGGATCGTCGGCGTAGATCGATCGACACCAGCCGTGGTCGATCTCGACGACGTCGACCCCGTGCTCGAGCAGCCGCTGCCGGCGCGCTTCGAGGTCGGCGCCATCGCGGGCCGCAAAGGCCAGGTGGTTCGTCCAGTGCGGCAGGCCGAGGCCGTCCGAGAGCGCGGGGCTGAAGCCCCCGGGAATCGAGGCGTCGTGCAGCTCCCAGAAGGCGATCATCTCGCCGCCGCCGGTGTCGTAGAAGAGGTGCTTGGCCCAGCCCCGGCC
Organism: uncultured Spirochaetales bacterium; assembly: GCA_964649065.1. Taxonomy (GTDB): domain Bacteria; phylum Myxococcota_A; class UBA9160; order UBA9160; family SMWR01; genus CAZYOL01. The sequence goes on along the minus strand of CAZYOL010000028.1, from coordinate 1,800 downwards.
CGGCGTGCGCCCGACCTCCACCTTGACCAGCTCGAAGCCCATGGCCCCGGTGTAGAAGGCGTGATTGGCCTTGGTGTCGCGCGTCGCCAGGGCCACATGGTGGAAGGGCACGGCCAGGCACCTCCGTTCAACCGCGGCGAGCTTCGCCCAGGCCCCCGGGCCCCGCCAGAGAGCCGGGTCGGCGCGCCAGCAGCAGGCAGGCCAGCAGGCCCACCAGCGCCAGGGCCGCGCCGAGGCGCAGCGACGCCGGCCGGTAGCGCATCTCGATCTCGTGTCGGCCGGGGGGGAGCACGACGCCGCGGAAGCCCAGGTTCGCCCGGCGGATCGGCACGGGACGACCGTCGATGCGGGCCTGCCAGCCGGGGTAGTGGGCCTCGGTGACGACCACCACCGCCGGGGCCTCGCCCTGGCTGCGCAGGCGAATCTGCTCCGGGCGCCAGTCGAGGATCTCGACCGGCTCGGCCTTCGGCGCCGGGGCCCCGCTGCGGCGGCGCAGCGCGGGCGGCACCTGGTCGAGCAGCACCGAGCGGTCGGCCGCGAAGTGAGGTGCCGTCAGCGTCCGCAGGGCGGGCAACAGCGCCGCGGGCTCCGGCAGCGCGTGCTCGACGCGATAGGCCCGGGGCAGGGCTCGCGGATTGGCGAAGACGGAGAGCCCCTCGGCCGTCGAGGCGAGGCGCTGGTAGCGCCGCTCGAGCCAGTCCGGCGGGGCCTCGGCGACCAGCGTCGCCGCGGAGAAGAGGTCGAGGATCGCCGCCCGCCGCTCGTCGCGCGGCAGCACCAGCTTGCCGAAGAAGGGCGGTGCCACGGCGTCGCCCCGGCCGCGCTCGGGCAGGGTCAGCAGCGTGAGCGGGCGCCCCGTCTCGAAGAAGGTCAGCAGCTCGGCGGTGCGCGCCAGGGTCAGGGGCTCCAGGTCGTGGACGGCATCGAAGCCGGCCGGTGGACGCAGCTTGTCGGCCCGCTCGGCCCAGTAGACGCGGCCCCGGGCGGGGCCGGGCAGCTCGGCCCCGAGCCGATCGCCCAGCGCTGCCGCGGTGTCCGAGCCGGCGGGCCAGCGGCGCGCGAAGGGCAGGGCGTGGCGCAGCGTCGGCAGGCTCGCGCTGGCCAGCTGCAGCGCCAGCACGGCCAGGCCCAGCGCGCGGGCCAGGTGGGCTCCGCGCCGCCCGAGCCGCTCGCCCAGTGCGCCCAGCCCCACGCCGGCTCCGACGGCCAGGGCGATCGTCGGAAGCAGGCGGTAGCGGAAGGGAAAGCGGAAGTCCGCGTAGAGCGGCAGCGCGCGCAGCCAGTCGTACACCGGCGTGTGATAGGGGAAGGAGGCCAGCAGCCCGATGCCACCCGCGGCCAGCAGGGCGAGCACCCTGCTCCGACCGCGGCTCGGGAGTGCCATGGCCACGGCGCTCAGGGCCAGCGCCAGCCAGCCCGGCGCCGCGTCGTTGTAGCCGCGTCGCAGCAGGCCCTGGAGCAGCAGCTCCGGGCGGTAGGGCGCGTTCAGCCCGCCGCCCAGGGCCTGGGCCTCGACGAGTCGCCCGACGGCCCGGCAGCTCCGGGCCAGCAGCTCCGCCGTCGGCAGGAGCTGGGGCGCGGCGAGCAGGGCGCCCAGCGCGACGCCCGCCGCCAGGCTCGCGAGGGCGCCCGCCGGCAGCCGGCGCCCGGTCAGGCCCCGGGAGACCAGCAGCGGCAGGCCGTAGAGGCCGGCGCCCAGGGCCGAGATGGCGACCGCGTAGGGCCAGCCCGCCAGCATCGGCAGCCCCAGGCAGGCTCCCAGGGCCGCGGTCGCGCCCCCCCCCCGGCCGGCCCAGCGCC
>CAZYOL010000027.1:0-30645 GCA_964649065.1 uncultured Spirochaetales bacterium | reverse complement strand
GCCTGCCGCGCTGTCCCGCGTATCCTCACCTGTTGCCCGCTTCGGCTCTAGTGTGGATGACGGCGCGCCCCCGAGGCCGCTCCGAATGTAGGTTGCGATCTGCATGATGACAAGCGGCCACAGCTCTTCTGCAAGCGGGCACGCGTCCTTGAGCAGCGAGAGAGTGCTCTCCTGGATCGCCGTCACGCGATTGTGCTTCTCGGGGCGCCACCGGTTTCGCGACTGGTACACTTGCGCGCCAGGGCCCGACGACGAAGCGTGCGCGGCGCGCGACGAAGTCGGCACAGGGCAGCGCCAGGGGGGACAGGTAGGAGGCCTTGAGCGCGGACCAGAGGGGGACCTGCCAGCTGAAGACGACGAAGGCCGACAGCCCGGCTGCGGCCAGCAGACCGACCGGAGCCAGCACGGCGCGCCGCTCGCCGCGCCAGAAGTCGCGCGCCGAGAGGCCCGCCCCGGCCAGCGCCAGACCCGTCGGAAGCAGGCCGAGCGCCGCCATCGCCCCGAGCGTCCGCTGCTGGCGGCGCTGCGCCACCAGGGCCCGCTCGACGTCCGACTCGCGGTAGCTGTCGCCCCAGGTGTTCAGGTAGACGCTCCCCCAGACCGAGTCGAGGAGGTGGGGCGCCAGCGGATTCGGCTCCGCAAAGAGCCTCCAAGGAAGCTTGAAGTAGTGGCTCCAAGTCCGCGCACCAGGTGGCTGGTCGCGCTCCACGGAGGCCACCAGCGGATACCCGCGACTCAGCTCGAAAGGGGTGCCGAAGGCGGCCAGGTTGCGGGCGTAGTAGGGCCCGGCGAGCGCGACGGCGACCCCGGCCAGCAGCGCTCCTCGCGCCAGCGTGCGAGCGCCGCGAGAGCGGCGGTCCGGGTCGAGCCACCAGCGCAGGCCCAGGGCCGCCAGCAGGGCCAGCAGTGGGACGAGGCCGCTGAACTTGGTGAGCAGGCCTGCGCCCAGCAGCGCTCCGGTCCCCGCGTCCGCGGCGAGGCCGGGGCGCTGCCGCAGCTCGTTGGCCACGAAGACACACAGCGCAGCGGCGGTGAGCAGACCCGCGGTGAGCTCGTTGCCCGGCATCGGGCTCATGAAGAGCTGGACCGGCAGGAAGGCCACACAGCCGAAGCCCAGCAGGGCGAGCCAGGGCCGGCCGGGAAACGCGGCACCGACCAGCCAGGCCGCCAGCCCCGCGGTGCCGAGGCTGGCCGCACTGCCGAGCAGCGAGAGGCCGCGGGCCAGCGCCTCCGCGCTGCCGAGCTGCGCGAGGGCCCAGCCGAGCGCGTAGTGGAGCGGCGGGTGGAAGTACGACCAGCCCTGGTCGGCCCAGGGCACGCCTCCGTAGACGTCGAGGAAGAGCACGTAGGCGACGTGCCCCCAGGCGTCGTAGCCCCACATCAGCGGCCCGAGCAGGGCATTCCAGAGCCGGACGCCGACGGCCGCAGCCAGGGCCAGGGTCCAGGCTGCCGTCAGGCCGGGCCGGCTCATCGGGGCGAACCAGCGGCCTGCAGCGCCTCGAGGGCCCGGCGCGCCCGGCGGGCATGACCCTCGGCTCCGAGGTGTACGCCGTCGCGCAGCAGCGCCTCGGAGAAGCCCGAGCCGAGGTCGAGCCGGCGCTCCGCCGGAATCGCCCGCCGCAGCAGCTCGTTGGTCTCCGCGACCTCGGCTGCGAAGGAGCGCCCTTCGGGTCCGGCGGTGCGCAGCGGAGGCAGCTCTGCGACGAAGAGCTCGGCCCCTCCCTCGGTGGCCAGCCGGCGCAGCTCGACCAGGGCGGCCACGATCTCCTCGGAGGCCACTCCGGCGAGCAGGTCGTTGGTTCCGAAGGCGGCCAGCAGCACGTCGGGTCGGTCCCAGTCGAGGGCGTACTCGAGCTGCTCGCGGGCCGGCCGCAGCGAGGCGCCGGTGGCCGTGGCCCCGCCGAGCCCGCGGTTCACGACCGTCCAGCCCTCGGGCAGCAGCTCCGCCAGATCGCGGCACCAGCTCGCGGGGAAGCGCTCGCTGTGCTCGGTGTTCGAGTCGCCGAGACACACCACCAGCATCCGGCCGTCGCCGTCGACGTCGCGCAGCCGCCCGTCGTCCCAGGGACCGACCCAGGAGACCGCCGCCTCGCGACGCCCTGCGCCGCGCTGGCCGAAGTCGCGCGCGCCCCAGCAGGCCACGCGGCTCCCGTCGACGGTGGCACAACTCACGTCGCTGCCCGCCGCCAGGGCGGTGGGGCGGCCGCGCAGGCCCTCGACGCGCACGGGCCCCCGCTGCCCCGGATCCGCCACGCCGAGCTGGCCCTCGTCGCCGGCCCCCCAGCAGAAGACCACGCCGCCCGCCGCGGCGCAGCTGTGACGGGCCCCCGCCGCCAGCAGCCGGGCCGCCTCGGGCAGGCCCTCCACCCGCTGTGGGCGGCCCCGATCGCCGTCGTCCGGGCCGATCTGACCGGACTCGCCGGCCCCCCAGCAGAAGACGCGCCCCTCGGCGATGGCACAGGTGTGGTGGGCCCCGGCGGCCAGCGCCGTCACGCGGCCGGGCAGATCGACCACCGGCGCGGCCCGGGCCCGACTGCGGCGCGTTCCGTCGCCGAGCTGACCGCGGGCGTTGGCCCCCCAGCACTCCACCCGGTCGCCGACCCGCGCGCAGCCGTGACGGTCTCCCAGGGCGAGGTCGAGCGCCGCCCCGGAGAGGCCCTCGACGCGCACCGGCTGCGCGCTGCAGGGCACGCCGCGGTAGGCGCTCCGGCACAGCTCCGCCGCGACGGCCCCGAGCTGGCCGGCATCGCCGGCCCCCCAGCACCAGAGTGCGCCGCCGCCCCGGGCGCAGGTATGGGCGGCGCCGGCGGCCAGCTGATCGACGGGACGGGGCAGCGCCCCGGCCGGCTGGGGCCGCAGGCCCAGCGCCAGGCCGGACACGCCGAGCTGGCGCCTCGCGTTGGTGCCCCAGCACCAGGGCGCTCCATCGACGACGGCGCAGGTGTGGCTGCCCCCGGCCGCCAGCGCCGTGGCCGGGCCCGGCAGCTCCACGCGGGCGGGGAGCCAGCGGCGCGCCGCGATGCGCCCGTCGCCGACCTGCCCCTGGCGACCGGCTCCCCAGCACTGAACGGTGTCGTCTACGCGCGCGCAGACGTGGGAGTAGCTGGCGAAGCCGTCCTCCCCGCCGGCCGCCAGGCCGCCGATCGCGGCGGGTGCCGGCGGCTCGGGCGCCAGGGCCGCCGGCTCGGGGCCCCCGGAGCAGGCTCCGAGCAGCCCGGCGAGCAGCACGGCGCACCGCGCGCTAGCGGGGATCTTCACGCTCCAGGTAGCCCAGCGCTTCGAGCTGCCCGAGGATCTCGCCCTCGGCCCCCGAGTCCGCCGTCTCGACGCGCACGATCGGCTGCGTGTCCCAGCTCGCCAGCCAGCGGAGCCGCCGGCCGTGGAGGAAGTCGGCGGGGCGCCCGTCCATGTCGCGCCCCACGGGCAGCCCCAGCCAGGCCAGGATGGTGGGCGTCACGTCGTTGACCGTCGTGCGACGCGTCGACGCGACCGGCGCGATGCCCGGCCCGCGGGCGAAGATCACGCCGTCCCGGGCGCGCGGCGTGTGGTGGTTGCCGGTGAGCGACAGCATCGAGATGCCGAGCTCGAAGCCGTGGTCCGAGACGACCAGGATCAGGTCCTCCTCCCCGTAGCGCTCGAGCAGCGCGCCGATCAGGGCATCGGTGAACTCGTAGTAGCGGTAGATCGCCTCGGCCCCGACGGCGCGCTCCTCCGCCGTGCCGCGCAGATAGTCGGGGAGCCGCTCCGGGGGCTCCAGGTTCCCCCACAGCACGTGGCAGATCCGGTCGATGCCGGGCAGGAAGACCATCATCAGGTCGGGATGCAGCTCCGCCTCCAGCTCGAGCGCGATGCGGGTGACGGCGTTGTCGTTCCAGTAGCGCGGCGAGAGCCGCTCGGGACGCACCCAGTGCGCGAAACCGGCGGCCTCGGCAAAGGGATCGCCGACCGACGTCAGCGGGCTGCGCTCCTCGAGCAGGGCGAGGGCGCGCTGCTGGCGCGAGGCCGGATGCACGACCACCCGCTCGCGCTCGGCCCGCGGCTCGACCCCCATCATCCGCTCGCGGCCCGCAACCTCGAGCGGAACCAGGTGGTCCGAGACGATGACGCCGCGCACCTGCTCGACCGGATAGGTGCTCCACCAGTTCACGACCACCACCTCGAGGCCGGCCCGAGAGGCGATGTTCCAGAGCGCGTGGGTCTTGCGATCGGCTCCCGTGTAGAGCTGCATCCTGCCGTCGCGCTCGCGGGCGAAGCCCAGGATGCCGTGGCGCTCGGGCAGCTTGCCGGTGGCGATCGAGGTCCAGATGCGCGGGGAGACCAGCGGGAAGTGGGCGCGCAGCGGACCGTGGACGCCCGCGGCCGCGAGGCTCGCCAGATGGGGAAGGCGTCCCTGGTCGAGGAGCGGTTGTGCGACCCTCAGTGTGGCGCCGTCGATGCCCACCACCAGGACGCGCCCCGGAGGCTCGCCGGAGCCGCAGGCCACGAGGAGACAGGCGGCGGCAGCGGCCGCGCGCGATACCCGGGACACGGTCGATAGAATACCGGCTCGTGGAAGGCCGACCGGACCGCCTCTCCCCGTTCCTGTGGGCCCTGGTCGCGGCCGGAGTCGGCACGGCAGCCGCTCCCCTCGATCCGAACCTGCTGGAAGAGGGCATCGTCGTCCACGTCGCCGACCGGATGGCGGCGGGAGAGCACCTCTACCGCGACGTGGTGGTGCACACGGCCCCCCTTCCCTACGAGCTGCTGGCCCTGCTCTTCGACGGCCTCGGCAGCTCGCTGTGGGTGGCTCGCGGGGCCATCGTGCTGCTGCAGGCGCTGGCGGCGGCTCTGCTCTTCTCCGCCCTGCGCCGCGGCGGTGCGGGCCGCCTGGCCCACCCGGCGACCGCCGCGCTCGCCGTCGCTCCGATCCTGCTGGTCCCGATGCTCTCGATCTACTTCTACACGACGCTGGGCTTCTACCTGTCCTTCGCCGTGCTCTACACCTCGGTGCGCTCCCTGACGGACCGCCATGGAGCGGCCTGGGTCGCGGCCACCGGGCTGGGGGTCGCCTGCGTGGCGCTCTGCAAGCAGACGCTGGGCCTGGCCCTGGCGACCGCCCTGCTGCCGGGCCTGGTGCTCGCCGCGCCGCGGAGCACCTGGCTCGTGCGCCTGGCCGCCTACGCCGGCGGCGGTCTGGCGGCGGCCGTAGCCACCCTGGCCCTCTACACCCTGCGCGGAGACCTGGAAGCGCTGCTCTTCACGCAGATCGAGCTGGCCGCCGCCATCGGCGCCGCCGACACCTTCCGGATGCCGATCCTGAATCTGTGGCCGCCGGGGGAGCTGGCCGCGGAGATCCGCGACAGCTGGCCGATGTACCTGCCGAGCTTCTTCCACATGCGCTACGGCCTCCACGCGGTGATCCCCGCAGAGCTGGTGCTGCTGAGCCAGCTGCTCTACGCGCTGCCCTTCGCGGCCCTGGCCGCCACCGCGCTGCGCGCCCTGCCCTGCTTCGCTCCCGCGCCCCCGCTGCTGTGGCTGCACGCCGCGCTGCTGCTGACCATGACCACCAATCTCTACCCGAGGCCGGACTGGGGTCACCTGAACGTGTCGCTGCCGCCCGCCCTGGCGCAGCTCTGCCTGCTGCCCCTGCGCCGCGACGGGGCGCCGTCGGGTCGGCGGGTGGACCTGCTCTGCGCGGGCTCGGCGGCGCTGCTGATCGGAGCCGCCGCCTACACCGGAAGCTGGCTCTACAGCCTGGCCGGCGAGCCTCGCTTCGGGCCGCGGGTGCCGCTGCGGCCCGTCTCGGAGGCCTACCGCCAGCCGACGCTGCCCCGGGTGATCCACTACCTGCGCCGGCGCGCCCGCCCCGGAGAGGCGATCTTCGTGGCCCGGCAGGAGCCCCTGCTCTACTTCGCCACCGAGACGCGGAATCCGACGCCCTTTCCCGGCGTGCTGCCGGGCCAGGCGGAGCTCCAGGAGGGACCCATCCTGGCGGCCCTGCAGGAGCTGCGCTTCGTGGTGATGAGCGACATCGACCAGCCGCTCTACACCTACTACTCCGACCAGCTGCCCCGGGTGCAGGCCTACCTCGAGCGCTACTTCGCCCCGGCCCGGGGCCTCCCGCTCGACGACTACAGCTGGATGGTGGTGCTCGAGCGCTCCGTCGATCGCGGCGAGACCCTGCTCGACCTGCTGGAAGAGCGGCGGCGGGGCCGCGGGCGCGCCTGGGTGCGAGACGAGCACGGCCGGGTGCGCGACGCGGAATGGACCCCCCAGCGCCTCGCGGCCCGACTGCTCCACCGCCCCCTGCCGGTGGCGCTCGACGCCCTGGGCGGGGGAATCGACTTCGAGCTCGAGATCCCGGATGCGGCCGTCTTCCAGGCCGGCGTCGGCTATCGGGGCCTGGTCTCCGTCGACCACCGCTACGAGCATCCGCGGGGCAGCACGGTCTCGGTCTCCGTGGCGAGGGGCGGGGCCGACGCCGGCTTCGAGGAGATTGCCCGGCGCCGCATCGACGACAGCCCGCGGGGCGGGCGCCGCTGGACGCCGCTCGAGGCGGACCTGTCGGCCTTCGCCGGCGAGCGCGTGACCCTGCGCCTGGAGCTGAGGACCCGGAGACCGATCGTCGGCGATCGCCTCGCCTGGTGGGGCAGTCCGCGGATCGCGCGCCGTCCCTAGCGCCGGCACGGGCTGCGGCGCGCTTTGCCCGCCGCGAGGGGTTGGGCGAAGCTGCGCGCAATGGAGCGGCGGGCGGGGCTGGCCTGGATCGGAGCGGCCCTCGGCGTGACGGCCGTCGGGGTCCTGCTGGCGCTGCGCTGCTCGGGCGGGGAGGCACCGACCGCACCTGCCGGGGCGGCAGAGCTCACGGGGCTGAGGGGCGAGATCGCCTCGCTGCGCGAGGCGCTCGTCGAGGAGCGCGGAGCGCGGCGCGCCCTGGTCGACGAGATCGCCGCGCTCGGCCTGCGCCTCGCCGCCCTCGAGCAGAGCCAGGCCCCGGAGACCCGGCCAGCCGAGGGCGCCGGGTCCGCCGAGCAGCCGGACGAGCGGGAGCTCGCGCGCGAGGCAGCAGCGGGCCGCAGCGGGGCGAGCTTCGACGAGGAGGAGCTGCTGGCCCGGGGCTTCGACGCGGACGAGGTGGAGCGGCTCCGCCAGAGCTGGGAGCAGCACCAGCTCGACCTGCTCTTCCTGCGCGACCGGGCGGCCCGCGAGGGCTGGCTGAGCAGCGGGCGCTTCCGCGACGAGGCGGGATCGCTGCGCCGAGACTTCCGCGGCGACCTCGATGCCGCCGAGTACGACGTCATGCTGTGGGCGACCGGCCAGGACAACCGGGTGGTCCTGGAAGGCGTCATCGGGGGATCGCCGGCCGAGCAGGCGGGCTTCCTGGCTGGCGACGTGCTGCTCCGCTACGACGACGTCGACATCTACAGTCCCCAGGCGCTGGTCAAGGCCACGCGCAGCGGCCAGTTCGGCGAGAGCGTCGCCGTGGAGGTGCTGCGCAACGGCAGGAGGCTGCGCCTCTATCTGCCGCGCGGCCCCCTGGGAGCGGTCACGCAGCCGACCCGGCTTCCCCCCGACCCCTCGCGGTAGGCTTCGGGGTAGAGTGTCGCGTCGCTCTGGAGTGCCCGTGAGTCGCTGCGTGGTCGTGATCCCCACCTACAACGAGGCCGAGAACCTGCCGCTGCTGGTGCCACGCGTGCTGGAGCAGCACCCCGAGCTGGAGGTCCTGGTAGTGGACGACGACTCGCCGGACGGCACCGGCAAGCTCGCCGACGAGCTGGCCGGTACCGAGCCCCGGGTCCAGGTGCTGCACCGCAGGGCCAAGCAGGGCCTGGGCGCCGCCTACCGGGCCGGCCTGGCCCGGGCCCTGGAGCTGGGCGCCGAGCTGGTGGTGCAGATGGACGCGGACTTCTCCCACCCTCCGGAGTCGCTGCCCACGATGCTGGCCGAGATGGGCGAGCACGACGTGGTCTGCGGCTCGCGCTACCTGAACGGCATCACGGTGGTGAACTGGCCGATCGAGCGCATCCTGCTCAGCTACTACGGCAACTGGTACGTGCGCCGCATCACCGGCCTGGGCGTGAGCGACGCCACTGGCGGCTTCCGCTGCATGCGAGCCGAGACGCTGCGCCGGGTCGGCCTCGAGCGCATGCGCTCCGAGGGCTACTCCTTCCAGATCGAGCTCAACTACCGCCTGATGAAGGCGGGCGCCCGCGTGAAGGAAGTTCCCTTCTTCTTCCTCGACCGCACCCGCGGAACCTCCAAGCTGACGCTGCGCATCGGCGTCGAGGCGCTGTGGATCGCTCCGTGGCTGCGGCTCGCCGACTGGCTCGGCCGCCTCTAGCCGTGTCGGCGCCGCTGCGGGTGCTGGTGCTGAACGAGCGCGACACCGCGCACCCGCGGGCCGGCGGAGCCGAGGTGCACCTCGAGGAGCTCTTCGCGCGCCTGGTCTCCCGGGGCTGGCAGGTCACGCACCTGGCCAGCGGCTTCGCCGGCGCCGCGCCCGAGGAGCGCCGCGCCGGAATCCGCGTCCGACGGCGGGGTCCGCTGCCGCTCTACTACCCCTGGGCCGTCGCGACCTGTGCCCGGGAGACGCGGCAAGGGCACTACGACGTGGTCGTCGAGTTCCTGAACAAGGTGCCCTTCTTCTCCCCGCTGTACGCGGCGAGGCCCGTGGTCGCGGTCGCGCACCACCTGATGAGCGAGACGGCCTTCATCGCGGCCGCCTGGCCGATCGCGGCGGCCGTGTGGAGCCTCGAGCGGCTGCTGCCCTGGTTCTACCGACGGGTTCCGGTGCTGGCCATCTCCGACAGCACCCGACAGGACCTGATCCGGCTCGGGCTGTCCGGGGAGGACGTCGGCGTGAGCCACTGCGGCATCGACCCGCCGACCTGCAGCGCCCCGCCGATCGCCGAGCGGCGCGCCGAGATCGCCTACCTGGGTCGCCTCGAGGGCTACAAGCGGATCGACGTGCTGCTCCGCGCCGTGGCTCGCCTGGCGCCCCGCTTCCGCGATCTCGAGCTGTGGGTGATCGGCAAGGGCGGCGAGCGCGAAGGCCTGGAGCAGCTGGCGACGCAGCTCGGGCTGGCCGAGCGGGTGCACTTCACCGGCTTCGTCTCGCGGGCCGAGCGCGACCGGCTGCTGGCCGGCTGCCGGGTCTGCGTCTGTCCCTCCGCCAAGGAGGGCTGGGGCCTGTCGGTGATCGATGCCAACGCCCTGGGTGTCCCCGTCGTGGCGAGCGATGCGCCGGGCCTGCGCGACTCGGTGGTCGACGGTGAGACGGGCTTCCTGGTGCCCGAGGGAGACGTCGGAGCCTTCGCCCACGGCATCGAGCGCCTGCTGGCGGACGATGCGCTGGCCGCCTCGATGTCGAAGGCGGCCGAGGCCTGGGCGGCCCGCTTCGACTGGGAGCGCTCGACCGACGAGCTGGCCCAGGTGCTGGTCGGCGCGACCGAGCAGCGGTGAAGCTCCCCGAAGTCCCCATCGGCCTCGGCCTGGTGGCGCTCGCCGTGGCCATCCGCGTGAACAACGCCGTCCGCTACCCGGCCGACTGGGGCTTCGATGCCCGCTTCATCTGGGAGTACATCGTCTGGATGCGACGGCACTGGGCGCTTCCCGCCGCCGACCTGGGCTGGTCGGCCTCCGAGCCGCCCCTCTACTTCGCGACGGCCGCGGCCTGGATCGAGATCTCCGGGGGCTACCGACCGGCGCTGCTGGTGCCACTCCTCTCGCTGCTGACGGGGCTCGCCCAGGTGGCCGCGGCCTGGCTCTTCGCGCGCCGCGTCGACCCGGGAGATCCGACGCGCGCGGGCCTGGCCGCCCTGCTGCTGCTCTACCTGCCGGCCCACCTCCAGATGAGCGCCATGGTGAACGAGGAGATGCTGCTGTGCCTGCTCGCCACGCTGGCGCTCTCGGCGCTGGCCCTGCGCCGGCCGGAGGGCGGCGGCCCCGGCGAGGCGGCCCGCGCCGGCCTGTGGGCAGGCCTGGCGCTGCTCACCAAGCTGACCGGAGCCCTGCTCGCGGTCTGCGGGGCTCTCACCTACGCCCTCGACGGCCTGCGACGCCGCGACGCCGCGCCGACGCTTCGCAGGATCGCCGTCTTCGCCGGGGTCGTCGCGGCGGTCGGCGGCTGGTACTACCTGCGCAACTGGATCCAGCTGGGATCGCTGTGGCCCTTCGGGCTCGAGGTCCACGAGATCATGTTCTCGATGCCGCCCGGCGAGCGGTCGCTCCTCGACTACGTCTACGTGCCCCTGGCCACCTGGACCGACCCCCAGCTCCTGCATCCGGACCTGCTGCGCTCGGTCTGGGGCAGCACCTACGCGACGCTGTGGTTCGACGGCCACCGCTTCTTCCTGCCGGCCGAGTCGGTCGCCGTCGATCGTCTGGGGACACTCACGCTGCTCCTCGCGCTGGTGCCCAGCGCCGCCTTCGCCGTCGGCCTGCTGCGGGGGGCCGGACGCGCCTGGCACAGCCCCCTCGGCCCGGACGCGCCTCTGCTCCTGCTCAGCGCGGCCGCCCTGGCGGGCTACGCCCTCTACACCTGGCGAAACCCCTGGTTCGCGGCCGTCAAGGGCACGAGTCTGCTGGTGGTCGCCCTGCCCTACGCCCACTACGCCAGTGGTGAGCTGGCCCGCGGGCTGCGCGGGCGCGGCGCCCCCTGGCTGCTGGCCGCGCTGCTGGCCCTGGCCGCCGCGGTGAGCGCCGGAAGCGCCTACGATGTGCTCTTCGAGAAGCGCGAGGTCTCGGGCCTTCCGTGGAAGATGGAGCCATGAGCGTGGCCTCGAGCTGGGCGCGCCGGCTGCTGCCGCCGATCGTGAGCGTCGTGGCTCTCGCGATCCTCTTCCAGCGGGTCGACCTGGTCGAGATCGGCCGCACCCTCAGCTGGGGCATCGCGGCGGTGATGCTGCCCGCCCTGCTCGCCTACGGGGCCGTCACGCTGCTGCTGGACGCCACCTGCCTGCGTCTGCTGCTGCATCCGCCACCGCCGGGCTTCGACGCCTGGACCGCGGCCCGCATCAAGAGCGCCAGCTACCTGCTGGCCATCGTGAACTACCTGCTGGGAGTGGCCGCGCTCACGGTGCTGCTGAGGCGACGGGCCGGCATCAGCCTGGCGGAGGCCACCAGCGCCGTGCTGGTCATCTCCTACGTCGACCTCTTCGTGGTGCTGGTGCTCGCCAGCGCCGGGGGGGCCCTCGTCGAGCAGGTGCCGCGCGCCCTGGGAGTCACCGGCCTGCTCGGCGTGGCGGCCGTCTCGCTCGGAGGCCTCGCCGTGCTGCGCAGCCGCGGCTCGCTGGGCCCCCTGGAACGCGTGCGCCAGCTCGCCATCTTCGACGCGCTGCGCCGGGTGCCCGGCGCCAGGCTGCTCACCCTGCTGGGGCTGCGCGTGCTCTTCAGCGGCGCCTTCATCGGCCTCTCGGCGGCGGCCTTCTACTCCTTCGACCTGGCTCCCCCGGCCCCACTGTTGGTGGCCGGCAGCATGGCCGTCGCCCTGGTGGGGGCGATTCCGATCGCCGTCGCGGGAATCGGCACGGTGAATGCCGCCGTGGTGGAGATCTTTCGGGGCGTCGGCTCGCCGGAGGCCCTGCTCGCCCTGTCGCTGGTCTTCAGCGCCGGCATGATCGCGCTGCGCGTCGCCATCGGCCTGCTCTTCGCCCGCGAGTTCACCCGGGAAGCCCTGGGCGAGACCCGCGCGCCGCGCCCCGTCGAGGCCGGCGAGGACTTCACCGGAGAGCGCCTCCACGCCGGAGATCCCCTCTTCGCCGTGGACCTGGCCCGACACCGGGCCGCGTACGAGGCGGCGCGCGCCCGGCTGGCCCCGGAGCCGGCGCTGGACGTGGGCTCCGGCTCGGGCTACGGCACGGCGGCCCTGGCCGGGCCCGCGCAGCCCATGATCGGCCTCGACCGCGCGCGGCCGGACCCGGAGAACCGCCGGGGCGCCGGCCGCTTCGCGCGTGGCGACGTGAGCCGCCTGCCCTTTCGCGACGCCGCCTTCGGAACCGTGGTGAGCTTCCAGGTGATCGAGCACCTCGAGGACCCGAGCCGCTACCTCGACGAGATGGCCCGCACCCTGCGCCCGGGAGGCGTGGCGCTGCTCACCACGCCGAACCGGCTGCGCTCGGACGGCCTCAACCCCTACCACGTCCACGAGTACGTCGCCGACGAGCTGGCGAGCCTGCTGCGCGCCCACTTCGACGAGGTCGAGATGCTCGGCGTCGGCACCAGCGAGCGCGTTTCCGCCCACCTCGAGGCGCGCTCGCGGCGGGCTCGGCGCATCGTGGCGCTGGACCCCCTGCGACTGCGCGAGCGGCTCCCGAGGAGCTTCGTCGAGTGGCTCTTCGGCCGTCTGGCGCGGGTCGTGCGACGCACCGCGGGTCGCGGGGAGGAGATCCCGGACGTGGGCGCGGCGGACTTCCCGATCGGGCCGGCCTCGGAGGACTGCCTGGACCTGCTGGCGGTCTGCCGCCGCCGACCGTGAGCCGGCGCTTCCTTGAGATCGACGTGCTCAAGCTGCTGGGCATCGTCACCGTCGTGCTGATCCACGCCGCAGGCCCGCCCTGGGGCGAGGTCCCTCCCCTCGAGCTGTGGCTGGGCCATCTGACGCGCTTCGCGGTTCCGGGCTTCCTCTTCGCCTCGGGCTTTCTCTACGCGACCCGCGAGCCGATTCCGTGGACGACGACCGGGCGCCGGCTGCGGCGCATCGGCGTGCCCTACCTGCTGGCCTCGCTCGGCGCCCAGCTCTGGTGGAGCTGGCGCGGCGAGCCCAGCCCCGGCGGCTCGCTCGCCTTGGATCTCCTCTTCGGGTCCTCCTTCGGGCCCTACTACTACGTCTTCGTGATCGCCGGCCTGGTGATCGCCGCCGTGGGCTTCGCGCGCCTGCCGGGGAGCCTGGTCGCAGCCGGGACCCTGGCCCTGGTGGCCGCCCAGTGGTGGGTCGACGCAGCGGCGGGCCTGCCGCTCCCCTTCTACTGGCACCTGCGCAACCCACTGCTCTGGTGGGGCTACTTCGCGGTCGGCTGGTGGCTGCGGCTCCACCACGAGCGCATCGGCGCCTGGCTGAGCGGGCGGCGCGCGCCGCTGGGAGCGCTGGGCCTGCTGGCCCTGGCGCTCCTTACGGCGATCCTGGCGCTGCCGGGCCCGCTGCTGCTGGTGCGCAGCGCGGCCTGGCTCCACGTCTGGATGCTGATCGCCACGGTGGTCGTGCTCGCCGGGGGGGAACGCAGGGTCCCCGCCCCGATCGCCCGCGCCAGCGACGCCACCTACGCCGTCTACCTCTTCCATCTCTTCTTCGTGTACGGAGCACAGCTCTGGGCGCCCGCGCCCCGCGGAGAGCTCGCGGGCCTGACGCTGTGGTGGGCGGCGGGCCTGCTCGGCTCGGCGCTGCTGGTGTGGAGCGGGCGCCGCCTGCTGGGCGCGCGCTCGCGCGACTGGATCGGGGCCTGAGCGTGCTCGGCGCGCTGGATCGCTGGAGCCCGCTGGGCGTCTTCCTGCTGGCCCTGGCCTTCCAGCTGCCGACCTTCGACCGCAGCGTGAGCCTGATGGACGAGGGCCACATCCTGCAGTTCGCCGATCTGGTGCGGCGCGGCGGCGAGCTGTACCGGGACGCGGCCCTGCTGCCGCTGCCAGGGGCCTTCTACCTGCTCTCCCTGGCCTTCGAGCTCTTCGGCCCCTCGATTCGCGTCGCACGCTGGCTGGTCGTGGTCGAGTTCGCCGCGCTGGCGGCCCTGGTCTTCGCCCTGATGCGGCGCCTGGTGCCGCGGGCCTGGGCCTGGGCTTCGCTCGCCCTGCTCTTCACGTACAAGGTCTGGGCCTTCCCACACTGGCTGATGTACAGCTACTCGACCACGTCGCTGCTGCTGCTGGCGCTCGGTCTCTATGCCTTCGTGGTCTTCCTCGAGCGCGGCGACCGGCGCCTGCTGGCCACCGCCGGACTGGCCCTCGGCCTCGGCATCCTGTGCAAGCAGGACTACGGCGGCGCCGTCTGGATCGGCCTGAACGCGGTGCTGGTCCTGGCCTGGCGCTCCGCCGCGACGCCCCGGGAGCTCGGCCCTCTGCGGCTGCTCGGCTGGCTGAACCTCCCCGTGCTCGCCGTGGGAGGCCTGACGGCCCTCCACTTCCTGCGCCAGGGGCTCTTCGACGAGATGCTCACCCAGACGCTGCTCAACCACCTCTTCGGCATCGCCACCTTCGAGTACAGCTCCTGGCCGCCGCTCTCCCCGTGGCTCGAGCCGCAGCCGATGCTGCGCAGTGCCTTCGGCGTCGGAACCTACGCACCGGCCATCCTCTTCTCGGTGGACTGGGCCCGGGTGAGCGAGAGCCGACTCTACGCGAGCCTGGCGTGGGACCTCGGCGTCAAGCTCTTCTTCTACGCGCCCTACGCGATCGCCGGCGCCGGCCTGCTGCGCATGCTCTGGACCCGCGCCGCCCTGGCCGACCCCGCGCGCCGCGGCGCCTGGCTCCGCGAGCTGGCGCTCGCGGTCTTCGCGGCCTCGCTGCTGCTGGCCCTGCACCGCCCGATCGACTACGTGCACGTGTCCGTCCTCTACTGGCCGCTGCTGCTGCTGGGCCTGGTCCTCGCGCACGCCTGGCTGGCGCCTCGGCCGCGCCTCGGCCGGGCCCTGGGCGTGCTGATCGCCCTGCCCGGCCTGGCGCTGCTCCTCTACTCGGGCTGGCTGCTCTGGCTGCTGCACTCGACCTTCGACACGCCGCTGCGGGGCGAGCGCGCCGGCGTCTTCGTGCGCCCCAGCGAGGAGGAGGTGATCGGGGGCGCCGTGGACTACATGATCGCGAACAGCGAGCCCGGGGATCGGGTCGCGGTGCTTCCCTACTTCCCCCTGCTCTCCTTCCTCGCGCAGCGGGACGCGCCACACCGGTCCACCTACACCTTCTGGCCGGTCGCCTACATCGAGGACCGCGAGCGCCGGATCGCCGAAGCCATCGAGCAGGGGGGGAGCCCAATCCTCGTCTACCACTTCACCCAGTGGCCCCAGCTGACGCGGATGCCCGCCTACGCCCCCGAGCTCTTCGACTGGCTGGTCCGCCACTACCGGCTCGACGCGCTGTTCAGCGATCCCGCCTGGGGCTACCAGATCGCCGGGGCCCGCCGGAGCCCGGCCCCGCCGGGCGTGCCCCTGCTGAGCCCGGGTGCGCCCGAGCTGCGCCTCTTCGCCGTGACCCAGGGCCGGCGCACGGAGCTGCCCGAAGGCCGTCGTCGGCGCTTCCTGCGCACCGAGTCCTGGCCCTTCCGGCCGGTGCTGGCGCTGCGGCCGGTGGCCGGCCCGCGACAGCTGATCGGGAGCCTGGCGGTGCCCGCAGCCGCCGGTGCCCGGGTGCAGACGGCGATCGGCGTACACCCGACCTGGTGGTTCCGCTTCCCGGCCATCGACGTGGTCTTCGAGATCCACTGCGTCGACGGGGAGCGCCGGGAGCTGCTCTTCGAACGGGAGCTGGCGCCCCACCGCAGGCCGGCCGACCGGGGCTGGCACGAGCTGGAGCTCTCCCTCGATCGCTATGCCGGCCGCACGGTCGAGCTGGAGTTCTCGGTGCGGGCCAGCGACGCGCGCGGCGAGGTGCTCGAGATGGGCGGCTTCGAGATCCCGCGCCTGCTGCTGCCGGAGGACGCGCCCGCGCAGGCGGCTTTGGACCGGGATGGCTAGCTGTGGCAGCCTGCCGGGGCCTCGTGGACGACTCTCCCCGCTGCCCCGTCTGCCACAGCTCCGCCGCGCGGCTGCGCTACCGGATCACGCGTTTCCGCGTCTACGGCTGCACCAACTGCGGCCAGATCTACCTCTGGCCGCAGCTCAGCGAAGAGGAGGTACGAGAGATGTTCTCGAGTCTCTACACCGAGGGCGAGGGCTCCGTCCCGGAGCTGAAGACCTATTACGAATTCACCTACCACGACGAGCCCTCGAATCCCCTGGTGCAGTGCTACGAGTCCTGGCTCGACCGGGTCGAGCGCTACCGCAGCGGGGGTCGGCTGCTGGACATCGGCTGCGGCACCGGCCTCTTCCTGGCCGTGGCGCGGCGTCGGGGCTGGAAGGTGACCGGCATCGACGAGTGCAGCGAGGCCACCGACTACGCCCGCGAGCACTTCGGCCTGGAGGTGCGCCAGGGGGAGTTCTCCGAGATGAGCGAGGGCGAGAGCTTCGACGCCATCACCATGTGGGACATCATCGAGCACGCCCGCGATCCCGTCGGTCTGCTCGCCGTCGCGCGCGAGCGACTGTGCCCCGGCGGCGTGATCGGCATCTCCACCCCGAATCAACGCAGCATCCTCGACGTGGTGGCCGGAGCCCTCTACCACCTCACGGCGCAGCGGGTGACCTGGCCGCTCGAGAAATTCTACATCGAGCAGCACTTCCTGTACTTCACGCCGAAGAGCCTCGAGTCGGCGCTGGCCCGGGCCGGCCTGGAGCAGCTCTGCCTGGACCTCGAGATGACGGACCTGCGCCGCCTCTCGCTCTCGCCGGCGATGCGCGGCGTGCTGCAGCTCCTCTTCGCCACGGCGCGCCTCAGCGGACTGCACAACCGCCTCTTCGCAGTCGCCCGCGCGGCCGGGGCGCCGCACTAGCCGGCGAGCCGGCGTGACCCGATCGGCCTGGCTTCCGAGCGCCGCCAGCGCGGCGGGCCTGGCGGCGCTGACGGCGTGGATCTGCGCCCCGCTGCTCCCCTGCCTCGCCGACTGCCTCGTCGACTACCGCACCTTGCGCGGCGGCTCGCTGGGCGCCGTCGAGCTGGCCGACGCCCGACTCAACGCCTGGATCCTGGCCTGGGACCACCATGCGCTCCGCTCGCAGCCGGCAGCGCTCTTCGACGCCAACATCTACTACCCGGCGCGCAACGCGCTGGCCGCCTCCGAGCACCTGCTGGGAATCGCGCTGCCGCTGTGGCCGGTGGGCCTGGCGGGGGGAGGCGCGGTGCTGGTGCACCAGCTGGCCGTGATCGGCTCCTTCCTGGTGCTCGGGCTCACGACCTTCGGACTGGTCCGCTGGATCACCGGCTCGCCCTCCGCCGCCTTCCTGGCCGGCGTGGCAGCTCTGCTCATGCCCTGGCGCTACAGCGAGCTCTCCCACGTGCAGCTGCTCTCGGCCCACTGGTTCCCATGGGTCTGGCTGCTCGTGGCCCGCATCCTCTACGGCGATCGCGTACGCGCCGCCGGGCTTGGGCTCGCCGCGGTCGCCTCGCTCCAGGTGCTGTCCTCCTTCTACCTGGCCTACTTCCTGCTGCTCTCCTGTGCACTGCTGGGCGGCGTGCTGGCGCTGTGCTGGGGGCTGCGTCGCGACGCCTGCATCGCCCTGGCGCTGGCCGCACTGCCTCCGGGCCTGCTGCTGGCCGCCTCGGCGCGGCCCTATCTCGCCTGGAGGCACAGCACCGGCTTCGAGCCGATCTCGGGCCTCTTCGACTCGGTCCCCCTCGCCGACGCGCTGCGCCTCGTCGGCCCCGGCCTGCCTCCGACGGCCTACCCCTTCCCGGTGAGCTACGCGCTGCCGCTGGCGGTCTTCGGCCTGGCGCTGCTCGCACTCTGGCCCGGCCGCGGCGACGCCGCGCGACGCGCCCGCGGCCTGGGCCTCGGCCTGGGGCTGGCCAGCGCCGTGGCCTGGGTGCTGGTCCTGGGCCGCGAGCTGAGCTGGGGCGAGTCGACCTTCCCGCTCCCGGCCCGCTGGCTCGCCGCCTGGATTCCGGGCTTCGAGAATCTCCGCAGTCCGCTGCGCTGGGCGATCGTCCCCGGAATGGCCTTCCCGGTGCTGGCCGGGATCGGGGCCTGGCGCCTGGCGGCCGGCCTGTCCGCCTGGGTCGAGCGACGCAGCGGGGGCCACCGGGCCGTGGTCCCGGCCTGCACCCTGGCCCTGGCCGCGGCGGTGCTCGCGAGCTCCCCGACGGCGCAGCTCCCGCGCGAGCCGGCCTGGCCGGATCCGGGCGCCCAGGCTGCGTATGCGGCCCTGGCCCGGCTTCCCGAGGGACCGGTGCTCGAGATCCCCTGGCCCCTGGCCCACTCGCGCAATCTCGATCTCGCCAGCCGCTACATGCTGGGCAGCACGCTCCACTGGCGGCCGCTGCTGAACGGCACCAGCGGCTACTACCCGCGCAGCTGGAACCTGATCGCCGAGCTGGCCCGCCGGCTGCCCTCGCAGCAGGCGTTGGCCCAGCTGCGACGCGTCGTCGATCTGCGCTGGATCGTCGTGCACCGCGACGGGCTGTCCCGGGAAGAGCGGGTCGCCTGGGCCGACGCCGCCCGACGCGGTGCGCTGCGCGTGGGCCCGGCGCGGGGCGGAGTCCAGATCTTCGAGCTGGAGCCCGCGCCCGGCGACGGCGCCTGGATGGAACGACTGCTGGACGAGGGCCCGCGTGCGCGCAGCTTCGCCGGGCTGCCCCGAACGCCGCTGCGCCTCTCGGCCGAGTCCGGCCGGCTGGAGGCGGAGATCCCGCGCACCTTCTTCTTCCGCGGCGCGAACCGCTTCCCGCGCCTCGTCCCCCTGCGCATCCACAACCACACGGCGCTGGCCTGGCCGGGCTTCGACGTGGACCCGGAGGGGCTGCTGCGGCTGCGCTACAGCTTTCGGGCGAACGGTCGGGAGCTGCCCGCGGAGAGCGCGCCGCTGATCGTGGACGTCCCGCCCGAGAGCTCGCTCTCGACGACCGCGTCCGTCCGACCGCCGGCGCGTGGAGGTCGCTACCGACTCGTGCTGGATCTCGTGCAGCAGCTCGACGGGGAGCTGCGGGAGCTGCCCCTGGCACCCGTCGAGGCCGTGGTCGAGGTGGCCGAGGCCCAGCTGGCAGGGGCTCCGTAGATGTCGCTCCGCCTCGCCTGCGCCCGGCTGCTGCTGCTCGTCGGCGGCCTGGCCCTGTCCGGCTGCGGGGCCGAGCGACGGCCCAACCTGGTGCTCGTCACTTTGGATACGACGCGACCCGATCACCTCGGTCCCTACGGCTACGCCGGCGCCTCGACCCCGAACCTCGACGCCTTCGCCGAGCGCGCCGAGCTCTACGAGCGCGCCTACTCCACCTCCTCGTGGACGCTGCCCTCTCACGCCTCGCTGTTGACCGGGCTCCTGCCGCGTCAGCACGGTGCCCAGACGGCGGCCGGCCGGCCCGACGCCGTGCTGAGCTACGGGGTGCGCCCCCTGGCCGAGGAGTTCACCACCCTGGCGGAGCGCCTGGCCGCGGCCGGCTACCGCACGGGCGCGGTGGTCGGAGGCCCAGCGCTGCGCCGCGAGCTCGGCCTGGCCCAGGGCTTCGAGCTCTACGACGACAGCCTCTCGGGCCTCGAGGAGTACACGGGGAAGCGCGCGCAGCGGGTCGCGAGCCGGGCCATCGCCTGGCTGCGGGAGGTCGGGGACGAGCCCTACTTCCTCTTCGTCAACTTCTTCGATCCCCATGCACCCTACCGCCCCCCGGCTCCCTTCGACCGGGGACTCCCCGAGATCGAAGACAGCGGTCTGGGACCGGCACTGCTCGCCCAGCTCGAGGCCGGCGCGGCACCCCGCCGGCCCGGCGAGCTGGAGCCGCCGAGCCGCGAGGCGCTGGCGGCCATGCGGGCGGGCTACGACGCCGAGATCGCCTACATGGACCGCCACCTGGGTCGCCTGCTCGATGCGATCCTCTCGGGGCCCGCCGGAGACTCCAGCTGGATCGCCATCACGTCGGACCACGGCGAGAGCTTCGGCGAGCACTACTTCGTCTCGCACGGGGCCCACCTCTACGAGGACAACGTGTGGGTTCCCCTGCTGATCCGTCGGCCCGGAGACGCGCGGGCCGGAAGGCGCATCGAGGAGCCGGTCCAGAACCTGGCGCTCTTCGCCCTGCTGCTGAACGCCGCCCGGGCACCGGGCTCGGGCGACGGTGCGCTGCGCCTGCAGACCCCCGATCTCGGCATCCTGACCGAGGTGAGGCGTTCCGACCTGAACGTACGCCTGCTCGGCCCGATTCTCGACCGGGATCTGCGCGCCCTCCTCGTGCCGCCCCACAAGCTGATCCAGTCCTCCGACGGAGCCGTCGAACTCTACGACCTGGAGGCGGATCCCGAAGAGCTGAGCGGGCTGGCCACGCGGGCGCCGGAGCGGGTCGCGCAGCTCCGCGAGCAGCTCGAAGCCGTCGAGGCCGCGCATCCCGCCCTCTTCGATCCCGGCGAGCGCGCCCGTCTCTCCGACGAGACCCGGGACGCCCTGCGGGCCCTGGGCTACCTCGAGTAGAGGTAGAAGCCGGTGCTGGCCCCGTCCCACTGCGCGCGATCGATCTCCTGCCCGCGGCTGCCGGCGCGCGGGCTCGCCCTCGCGCTGCTGGGCCTCTGCGCCTGTACCGAGCCGCCGGCCGGGTCGGTCGAGGGCCCGCTCCGGGTGGTCGAGCGCGTGACGTCGGCCGGCATCGCGGGCGGCGAGCAGCGCGCCGAGCCTCTCAAGCTGGGAACCCACACCCGCCAGGCCCTGCCGGTAGGCCCCGGTCAGAGCCTGCATCTCGAGCGGCCAAGCTCCGCCCGGGCGCTGCTCTTCAGCGTCGCGGCGACGGCCGGCGCGGTGCGCCTACGCATCGACGCCGAGGTCGACGGCGAGCGGATTACCGTCTTCGAGGAAGCGCTGGACGAGACCGATCGCTGGCACGATCGGCGCCTCGAGGCCGCCGCGCTGCCGACCGGCGCGCAGCGGCTCCGGCTGGCCGTCGCGCCGGACACCCCGGGAGCCCAGGCCTACTTCGGCTCCCTGCTCTGGCTGGGACCGGCGCGCGAGACGAGCTCGACGCCCAACCTCGTGCTGCTCTCGCTCGACACCCTCTCCGCCGACTATCTGGGCGCCTTCGGCGGGCCGCCGGGCGTCAGCCCGCGCATCGACGCCTTCCTCGAGCAGAGCTTCTCGCTGCGACGCGCCTACGCGCAGTACGGCAACACCCTGGTGTCCCACATCTCGCTCTTCAGCGGCCTGCTGCCGCGTCACCACGGCCGCTATCCCGACACCGCACTGCGGCCCTTCGCATCCCTGGTCAGCGCTCTCGCCGACGCGGGCTATCGGACGGCGGCCTTCACCGAGGGCGCCTTCGTGGCCTCGAACTGGGGCTTCGCGCAGGGCTACGACGCCTACGACGACGGCATCCGCGGCCTGCACCAGCAGATGGCCGGCGGCGCAGAGCGCACCTTCGAGCGGGCGCGGCGCTGGCTCGCCGAGAGCCGGGATCAACGCTTCTTCCTCTTCGTGCACACCTACGAGGTCCACAGCCCCTACGTCTGGCGCAGCCCCGAGGAGGCGGAGTGGATCCGCGGGCTGACCGACGGCGAGCTGCGCGCCATCGCCCCGAAGGTGCAGGCCGAGGTTTCTCGCCGCCACAACGAGGGCCGGGCCCGCCTCCGGCCGCGCGAGCTCGAGCTGCTGCGCGCGCTGCACCTGGGAGAGATCCGCCGCCTCGACGGCATCGTGGGGGCCTTCCTCGACGAGCTCGAGGCCCTGGACCTCGCCGGGGACACACTGGTGGTGCTGCTCTCCGATCACGGCGACCAATTCGGCGAGGCGGGCAAGGTCGGCCACGGCGAGAGCCTGCACAATCGAGTCCTGCACGTGCCGCTGGCCTTCCGCTGGCCGGGGCACGTCGAGCCGGGCTCCTCGGAGCAGCCCGTCCAGCTCGTCGACGTCCTCCCCACCCTGCTCGAGCTGGCCGGGCTGCCGCGGCCGGACGGACTCGACGGCGTCAGCCTGGCGCCGCTCCTGCGCGGCCGGGCGCTGCACGAGCGGCCGGCCTTCTCGGAGCAGCGCAGCGCGCCGGGCGAGTGCACCCAGCTCGCCGGGAGTCCCGACTGCCTGCTCGGGCGCTACGCCGTGCAGACGCGCCGCTACAAGCTGATCTCCTCGGAGCTGCCGCCCTACGAACGCCTCGTCGACCTCCGGGAGGACCCCGAGGAGGCGGGCGACGTGGCCGAGCGGGAGCCGGCGGAGCTGGCCCGCCATCGCGCGCTGCTGCGCGCCTACCTGGACTCCCCGTCGCCGCTCGGGGACCCCGACCCGCCGCCGGCACTGGATCGACAGACCCTCGAGCAGCTCGAGGCCCTGGGCTACCGGCAATGACGGGTCGGATGCGCTGGGCGGCCCTGGCCCTGGCTCTGCTGGCCTGCGCCCCGTCGGACGGGCGCCTGGCGGTGAGCCGACGCGTCTCTGGCGAGGCCCTCACCCTCCGCACCGAGACGCGCAATGCCCTGCCCGCCGACGCACCCCTGGAGCTGCCGGTGGCCCCCGGCGACCGCCGGCTCCTCTACAGCGTGGCCCTGGAGACGACACCCGACTGCGACCGCGGCTCGGCGCTCTTCACGCTCTCGGGCCGCCGCGACGGACGCTGGACGCTGCTCGACTCCACGGAGATCCGCGCCGGGGAGGCGCGCTGGCAGGACCGGCAGCTCGCCCTCGACGCGGGCGTGGAGCTGCTGCGCCTCGAGGCCGCCCTGCGCGGCCGGATCGGCCCCGGCTGCCGGGCTGCGCTCCAGCCGTGGTGGGGCTCGCCGCTGCTGCTGGGCGACGCCGCGCCCGGAACGACACCCTCCGGTGCAGCGCTCCCGAACATCGTCCTGCTCTCGCTCGACACGCTGGGCGCGAGCTACCTCTCCTCCTTCGAGAACGCGCCGGGGGTGAGCCCCCACCTCGACGCCTTCCTCGCCGAGGGCTTCTCCTTCCGCCGCGCCTTCGCGCCCTACGGCTACACCCTCCCCTCCCACGCCTCGCTCTTCACGGGTCTGGCCCCGGTCCGACACGGGATCTACCTGCCCGAAGGGCGCTTCCAGCTGCCCTCGCTGGTCGAGCGCTTCGCCGAGGCGGGCTACCTGACGGCGGCCTTCACCGAGGGGGGCCTGGTGAGCGGACTCTGGGGCTTCGCCCGGGGCTTCGACCGCTACGGCGACGGCAGCCGCGGGCTCGGCCACGACGCGGAGCGAGGTGCCCGGGAGACCTTCGAGGAGGCCGGCGCCTGGCTGGCCGAGGTCGGCGCCGCCAGCCGCTTCCTGCTCTTCGTGCACACCTACGAGGTCCACCTTCCCTACGAGCCCGCCGACCGCGAGGCCCTGGAGGTGGCGCGCCGGCTGTCCCCGGGCGTGGCGCGCTTCTTTCGCCCGCACGTGCAGGTCCACTCGGCCCTGCGCCACAACCGCGGAGAGGCCCTGCTCTCGGAGCGGGAGATCGCGCACCTGCGAGCCCTGCACTCGGCCGAGATCCAGCTCCTCGATCGGGTCGTCGCCCGCTTCCTCGGGCAGCTCGAGGCGCTGGGTCTGGCCGAGAGCACGCTGGTCGTGATCACCGCGGATCACGGGGATCAGTTCGGGGAGCAGGGCTTCCTGGGCCACGGCGACTCGCTCCACAACCGCGTGCTGCACGTACCGCTGGGCTTTCGCTGGCCCGGTCGCGTGCCCTCGGGTCGCAGCGAGGCCCCCGTGCAGCTCGTCGACGTGCTGCCGACGATCCTCGAGCTCGTCGGTCTGGAGAGCCCGGCCGACCTCGACGGCACCAGCCTGCTGCCCCTGGTGAAGGGCGAGGTGGCGGACGGCGACTGGAGACCCGCCATCTCGGAGATGCGCCACGCCAGGGGCGCCTGCGTGCGGCTGGGACAGGAGCCGCACTGTCGACTCGACCGGCTGGCGGTGCAGGATGCGCGCTTCAAGCTGGTGCTGTCCGGCCTGCCTCCGGGCCAGCAGCTCTACGACCTGCAGGAGGACCCGGAGGAGAGCCGCGACGTCTCCGCCGAGCGGCCCGAGGTGCTGGCCCGGCTGCAGGCGGTCGGCGAGGCCCACCGGGCCCTGCCCGAGGCAGTGCCGAGGTCGGCGGGACCGGGCCCGGCCGACGTGGCGGACGACCTGCGCGAACGCCTGCGGGCCCTCGGCTACCTCGACTGACGCCGAGGCGGCAAAATCCCACATCGGATACGCTGCGCGGGCTTTGCGCGCCCTGGTCATCCTCCCCAGCTACAACGAGGCGGAGAACGTGCTCCCGCTGTCGCGGGACGTGCTGAGCCGCGATGCGGGGCTCGAGGTGTTGGTGGTGGACGACGGCAGCCCCGACGGCACCGGCGCCCTGGTGAAGGAGGCGATGCAGGAGGAGCCGCGCCTCCATCTGCTCGAGCGGCCGGGCAAGCTGGGCCTCGGCTCGGCCTACGTCGCCGGCTTCCGCTACGGCCTGGAGCGCGGCTTCGACTGGATCCTGACCATGGACTGCGACTACAGCCACCATCCCCGCTACCTGCCGGCGATGCTCGAGATGGCCAGCGACTACGACCTGGTGATCGGCTCGCGCTACGTCCCGGGTGGCGGCATCGAGAACTGGGCCCTGCGCCGGCGCATCCTCTCGCGCCTCGCCAACCTGTACACGCGGCTGCTGCTCCGGGTGCCGGTCCACGACTGCACGGCCGGCTTCCGCTGCTATCGGAGCGAGGTGTTGAGGCGGGTCGACCTCGATGGCATCCGCTCCTCCGGCTACGCCTTCCTCGAGGAGATGGTGCTGCGCGTCCATCGGGAGGGCTTCCGGATCGGCGAGATCCCGATCGTCTTCGTCGACCGCACGCGCGGCGACTCGAAGATCAACCACGTCGAGATCTATCGCGCGGCCTGGCACGTGCTGGTCAACGCCCTGCTCCCGCAGCGTCGACGACGTCCCTGACGCGCCGAGTCAGAGCGCGTCATCCCATGGGGAGCGGAATCCTTTGACTCGCTTCCCTCCGACATGAGATGGTTCCGCCCCAGGATGGTTCGGCCTTCTCTCGGTGCCGTTCCACAAAGGAGGGATTCATGCGCGCCAAGTACTCGAAGGGGATGCGTTTCGCCGTGGCGGCGATTGCGCTGCTCACACTGGGCCTGCTGGGCAACGGCTGCCCGATCGGCATCTCGCAGGAGGCACTCGACGAGCTGGCCGACGCGGGGGTGAACCAGTACCTCGGGGCCTTCCAGCCGATCTCGAGCCAGGAGGTGGGCGACGGCTGGACCCAGCACGACTTCGACCCGAATCCGGCGAATGGCGGCCCGAGCTGCATCATCGGCTCGCCCTACTCGGTCTTCACCCGGGCGGGCGATCCTCACAAGCTGCTGATCTTCGAGCAGGGTGGCGGAGCCTGCTGGCAGGACTTCTACTTCTGCAGCGTCAACGTCGAGGGCTTTCCGCCGCCGGGAGCCCCTGGCGCCGGCTCCATCAGCCCCGACCAGCGGCCGCCCTTCGCACCGGTCGGCATCTGGGACTTCGCCAATCCGGACAATCCCTTCGCCGACTACTCGGTCGTCTACATGCCCTACTGCGACGGCTCGGTCTTCACCGGCGACAACGACGTCCCGGACGCGAGCTTCCCCTTCGGGCCCTTCCGCTTCCACCGCGGCCTGATCAACCAGTCCGCGGGCATGGACGTCGCCAAGGCGCTCTTCCCCGAAGCGGTCCACGTGACGGTGGCGGGCTCCAGCGCCGGCGGCGTCGGCGCGACCGGCTTCGCCCCGGCCCTGGTGCGCTTCCTGTACGGGAACAACGTGCTGCTGAGCGTCTTCAACGACGCCGGCCCTGTGGCGGTCAACCTGAACGAGACCGATGCCATCGCCGCCCGCGCCGCCGACTGGAACTTCGGCCGCTTCTTCCCGGCGAGCTGCACCGAGTGCAGCGACCTGGGCCAGTCGACGGCCATCATCGAGTGGCGGCTCGACAACGACACCGGGATCCGCGAGGCCTTCTACGAGACCGACGGGGACCAGACGAACCGCTTCTTCCTGAACGTGCCCACGCAGCAGGAGTACCGGGACCTGATCCTGGCCGAGCACGGCGCGCTCAACGAGGAGTTCCCGCTCCGCTACAAGACCTTCATCCTGAGCGGTGACGCCTCGCACACCGCACTCCAGTCGCCGATCTTCTACACGCAGACGGCGGACGTGACGCTCTTCGGAAAGGCGAAGAGCTTCGTGCTGAACGAGTGGACCCGGGACTTCCTGCAGTTCCGGCTGGGCTGGAAGAACCTGGTCGAGGATTTCGCCCCGCTGCCCTGAGGCCGGGCGGAGCTTCGAGCGGGCCACTCCCGCGCGGCCCGGAGGCCCCTCAGGCCTCCGGGTCGCGCCGCGCCCGCCGGGCCAGCGCCACCAGCGAGACCAGGCTCACGCCCAGCAGCACGGCCGAGCTCGGCTCGGGCACCAGTACCGCCAGGTCCGCGAAGCGCGCGCTGCCAAAGTTCGTGGAGCCCAATAGGTTTCCGCCCAGGTCGTAGCGGGCCAGGTTGCCCGGGAAGAGCGCGACCAGGATGCTGTTGTCGTCCGGCACCCGCGCCAGGGCCACGTTGGCGCTGGGCAGCTTGACCTTGGTCTTCGTCTTGGTCTTCGTGTTCGGAATCAGCGCGAAGCCGCCCAGCAGGCCGCCCGAGCCGTCCAGCCTCAGCACGCCCGTGCCGAAGTTCAGGCTGGGAACGTTGAGCCCGCTCACCATGGCCAGGAAGCTGCCGTCGGGCACGGCCTCGAGATCCAGCAGCGAGATACCCGGCAGCGTGGCGTTCAGGTCGAAGCCCCCCAGCACCGTGCCCGCGCCGTCGGTGCGCGTCACGATCTCGTCCTGGTGGAACCAGAAGTCGCCGCCGGAGTCCACGGTGAGCCCGAAGCGCGAGCCCATGGTTTCGACCGGCAGATTGACGTTGAAGCCGCCGATGAATCTGGCTCCCACGGTACCCTCGAACAGGGTCACGGAGAGTCGGTCGTCGGCTTGGGTCTTGCTTTTCAGGGGCCGAGAGGCGCGCGCCCAGCTGCCGTCGGGCAGGGCGGCCACGGCAGGCGCGCCCACCCCTTTCTTGGCCGGCAGCTTGAGGCTCAGCGCCGAGCCGGTCGCGAGGTCGAGCGATTGCACGGAGCTGCGCTCGACGGCGAGCACGGGCGTGGCGAGGGCCAGGCCCGGAAGCTCAAGGGCCAGCAGCAGCGCTGCCATGGCAGGGAACAGTCGGCGGGCGAACGGCTGGTCCGGCATGGAGATCCCCTCCCGCAGCAGATTCTAGACCGAGCGAGAGGCGGTTCGGCCCCGAATCGCTGCCTCTCACCAAATCCTCACCCGCCCCAGGGGGGGCGCTAGCGGCCGGAAAGCCTCTCGACTGCCTCGGCGCAGGAGCCCGGCTCTCCCGGCCGGTCCCGGCAGCGCCGCCGCACGGCCTCCAGCTCGCCGCGAGGGAAGGGCACGCCGTGGTGGTGGAAGTCGACGTAGGCGCGGCCGAGCCGGAGGACCGTGCGCGCATCGACGGGCAGCTGCCGGTCGGCGCCGTAGAGGCGCGTCAGCTCGGGTAGCCGATCTAGCGGGATCTGGCGGCTCTCGAGCGGATGGCTCCGGATCCATCGGAGCAGCTCCCGCCTCGCCGCGGAGCCCGGCGCACGCCGGCTCCACCAGGCCAGGAGCGTCACGCACTCCTGCGCGCGGTGGCGGCAGGTCTCCCAGACCAGCTCGCGCCGGGCCTCCTCGCTCTCGGCCTCGGGCCGTTCCAGCCAGGCCGCCAGCAGAGAAGGCTCGGGCCGCGCGCGCGGCGCCCGCAGGCTCGCGCTGGGCGGGAGACTGCCCTCGCTTCCGACGAAGAAGGCGCGCGCAGCCCGGTGACCCAGGCGCGGGTGCTCCAGCGTGTGGAGGGGCCCCTCGCTCTGCACCCTCTGAGCCACGCCCAGGGGCCACAGCTCGTGGGCGAGCAGCGCCGCCAGGCCGTGCACCTGGCTGCGCGCCAGGCCCGCGCGGAAGGCCTCCTGCTGGATCCGGCTGGCGAGCCGCGAGAGGTCGTAGACCCGCGGATCGTCGAAGGCCAGCAGGATCAGATCCGTGCCGAGGCCGTACCAGAGGGCCACGTGCTCGAAGACAGCCGTGGTGGTGCGCAGGATCAGCTCCAGGGAGGCCTCGTCGGTCTCGTAGGTGTGGAACCACTGGGCGTAGATACCGCCCGGCGCCAGCCTGCTGCGCGCAGCGCGCAGGAGCTCCTCGCTGTAGAGCATTTCCACGCCGCTCACCCAGGGGTTCGAGGGCTCCGAGACGATCACGTCGAAGCGGCCCCGGCTGCGCAGCAGCGAGCGGTAGGCATCGCTCTCGACGATGCGCACGGCCGGGTGGCTGAAGGCGAAGCCGTTCAGGTCCTCGAACCAGGGAGCGGCGCCCAGCACGGCGCGGGAGATCTCCGCCACCACCACCTCGCGCGTGCCGGGCAGGCTGGCCAGCTCTCCCGCGCTCACCCCGCAGCCCCAGCCGATCACGAAGGCGCGCTCGTGCCGATCCGCGAAGAGCGCGGGCAGCAGGCCCAGCAGGCCCATGGTGGCGTGCTCAACGGGCAGCGAGCCGTCCGACTTGCCGTTCACCATCAGGCTGCGCACCGGCTCGCCGGCGCCGGTGTGCTCTTCGTGGACCGCGACCGAGGCATCGGGCCCGTCGCGGTAGTACACCACGTCGGTCTCGACCCCCTCGAAGTAGCCGGCCGGTCCCCTACGGGTGGCATCCGTCTCGCTGCGGTTCCGGAAGAGACCGGAGGAGAGGCGCACCGGATCCCAGGCGGGCAGCGTCGCGAGCGCCGCCAGTGCGGGAAGCACCAGCAGCAGCCCGGTCCGGGCCCAACCGATCCGGAAGCGGAGCCGGCTGACCGCGGCCGCGGCCAACACCAGGGCTGCCACGGCGATGCAGTAGACGCGGTCGAGGTCGAAGACGAGCAACAGCCCGTGCCCGCCGAGCAGCGCCCCGAGTAGCGAGCCAAGGGTGTTCCAGGCGTAGAGGCGCCCGGCCGAAGCTCCCAGCTCGCCCGCACTGCGGCGCAGCGCGTCGAAGAGCAGCGGCAGCGCCGCTCCGGAGCAGGCCACGGGCACGGCCAGCAGCGCGGCCAGCCCGGCGAAGACCGCCCCGTGGAAGGGCGCGAAGGCCTCCGGCGTCTGGCCGAAGCGCGTCCGCAGCAGGTGGGCCCAGTACGGGAGATCGTCGATCACGCCGTAGAGCAGCGCGCAGGAGACGACCAGCACCCAGAGCGCGGCGGGCAGCAGCCAGCCGGGGATGCGCGGCGCGCGCGTCAGGGCCAGGCTGCCGAGAGCGATGAAGAGCACGAAGGCAGCGACCACCAGGCTGAAGCTGAAGTGCGAGGCGCCCAGGGAGAGGCCTGCGGCCCGAATCCAGACCGTCTGCAGGGCCATCATCGCGAAGCCCACGGCCAGGCCCGCGGCGCAGCAGGTGCGCCAGCCCGGCTGGGCGCCCATCGGCAGCGAGGCCGGATCGCCAGGGAGACTGCCCTCGGAGACCCTCGCCTCGAGCACCGCGTAGCCCAGTGCGGCCGCTCCGCTGAGCAGCGCCCCCAGGCGCAGGACTCCGACCAGGCCCAGCCACGGGATCAGCCAGAAGCCCGTGGCCAGGGCTCCAACGAAGGCGCCGAGGGTGTTGCAGGCGTAGACCCAGGCGTGGAGGTGCGTGGCCTCGCGGCCGTCGCGCGCCAGGGCTTGGGTGAGCAGGGGCACCGTGGCTCCCATCGCCACCGCCGGGAGGCCGACCAGCAGGGCGGCCAGCCCGAAGTCCAGGGTCGTCGAGAACGGCCCGGCCGGCGCCCGCACCGAGGCTGCCCGGGTCGCCGCGAAGAGGGCCGGGAAGCCGAGCGCGTAGGCCGCGATCGTCGCCTCGACACCCGCGTAGAGCCGCAGCAGCCGCGGCCGGCGCCCGGCCGCGGCTGCGCGGGCCACGCGGAGTCGGCTCCAGCGCCCGAAGAGCGCGTAGCCCAGGGCCAGCCCGCCGAGGAAGAAGGCCAGCACGGCGCTGGTGGAGCGCGCGTCGGAGCCCAGCAGCGTGGCCAGCCAGCGCTGCCAGCTCACCTCGTAGAGCAGAGCCGCGAAGCCCGTCGGAACGGTCAGCAGGATCGCCAGGGCGCGCGCCGTGGAGGACACCGGCTCGTCCGGGCTAGCCGACATCGGCCAGGGCCAGGCGCGCCCCCCAGCGGGCCCGTACGGCCTGGGCGAGCCGGGGCGCCGCGCGCAGGCCCGGGTCTGTGTGCACGGTCGCCAGGGCGGCCTCGCGGGCCACCGGCACCAGGGCGGCGTCGCGGATCAGGTGGGCGATGCGCAGATCGAGCAGGTCGCGGCCGTGCTGCCGCGTGCCGAGGAGCTCCCCGGGACCGCGGATCCGCAGGTCGGCATCCGCGATCGCGAAGCCGTCCTGGGTCTGCAGCAGGGCGGTGAGGCGCGCCTCGCTCTCCGCCGTCGAGCCGCGGGCGATCAGCACGCAGCGCCCCGGGCGGCTGCCGCGCCCGACGCGGCCACGGAGCTGGTGGAGCTGCGCCAGGCCGAAGCGCTCGGCGTGCTCCACGATGATCAGCGTGGCGCCCGGCACGTCGACGCCGACCTCGATCACCGTGGTCGAGACCAGCACGGCGCTCTCACCGCGCTCGAAGCGGCCCATGGCCGAGATCCGCTCCTCCGCACTCTGACGCCCGTGCACGAGGTCCACCGCCAGGCCGGGCAACGCGGCCTGGATCCGCTGCGCCGACTCGGTCGCCGAGCGCAGGTCGCTCTTCTCGGACTCCTCGACCAGGGGATAGACCACATAGGCCTGCTCGCCGCGGGCCACCGTCTCGCGCAGCAGGGTCAGGGCCTCGGCGGCCTCGCCCTCGCGCAGCAGCAGCGTCTCGACGGGCCTGCGGCCGGGCGGCAGCTCGTCGATCACCGACAGCTCGAGGTCGCCGCGCAGGGTCAGCGCGAGCGTGCGCGGGATCGGCGTCGCC
>CAZYOL010000026.1:0-31752 GCA_964649065.1 uncultured Spirochaetales bacterium | reverse complement strand
GCGGCGACGCCGAGCTGCGCGCCCAGGCGGAGGCGCTGCGCGCCACGCGCCGGGGAGCCTCGCGGGGCCCCGGCCCCGGCCAGCGCCTGGGCCGACGGGTCGCCGCCTGGCCGCGCCGCCGGCGCGGCCAGGCCCTGCTGCGGCGCGTTCGCGCCGCCGTCGACTGGGAGGCCTTCGAGCGCGTGCGGGCGGCCCACCAGCAGCCGGACGCCGACCCGCTGGGGCCGAACAAGTACTTCGACCACGAGCGCTTCCTGCGCCTCAATGTCGAGCGCGCCGTCGAGCTGGGCCTCGACCGCTCGCCGCCGCAGCGCATCCTCGATCTGGGCTGCGGCGTGGGCTGGCTCCTCTTCGTCGCGCGCCAGCTCGGCCACGACGCCCTCGGCCTCGACTTCGACGTCGCCATGGGCAACGGCGCGGACACGGCCCACTTCGGCCCGCTGCTCGAGGTCTTCGGGGCCCGGCGCGCACTCCACGAGATCGTGCGCTTCGAGAAGCTCCCGGATCTCGGCCGCTTCGACCTGGTGACGGCCTACCAGATCCGCTTCAACCGACCCAACAAGCCCGACAAGTGGGGCGTGCCCGAGTGGCGCTTCTTCCTCGCCGATCTCAAGACCCACCTCGCGCCGCGCGGTCGGGTCGAGCTCAACTTCAACCAGACGCGGGCGACGGGCGAGATCCACTCCCCGGAGCTGCTCGACGAGTGGGATGCGCTGGGCGCGGAGATCCAGGGCGGCAACGTTCGCTTCCCTTCGGCGGAGCTGCTGCCGGACTGAGGCTCGAGAGGCCCTCAGGCCACCACGCCGGAGGCGCGCAGCGCGGCGATCTCCTCGGGGCTGCAGCCGAGCGCGGCGAGGATCTCGTCGCTGTGCTCGCCGAGCAGAGGCGCGGGCCGACGGATCGCCGCCGGGGTGCGCTCGAAGCGCGCCGCCGGACGGGTCTGGCGCAGCGGGCCCGCGTGGGGGTGCTCGCTCTCGACGATCAGCTCGTTGGCCGCGAGCTGGGGGTGCTCGAGCAGGTCGCTGCGGCCGAGGATCGGAGCGCAGGGCACGTCGGCCCGGTCGAGGCGCTCGAGCCACTCGGCCGTCGGGCGCTCGCGCAGCGCCTCCTGCATCAGCGCCAGGCGCTCGTCCCAGTGGGCGACCCGCGCCGCCGGCGTGGCGAAGCGGGGATCGCCGGCCCACTCGGGTCGCCCGACCACGCGCGCGAAGGCTTGCCACTCGGCGTTCGAGACCGTGCCGCAGGTGAGGTAGCCGTCGGCGGTCTCGAAGACCAGGTCTCGGACCTGGGGGGGAGCGCGCAGGCCGGAGCTGCCGGGCCCGTCGCTGCGCCGATACGTGTAGCGGGCCATGCCCTCGGGCCACAGGAAGCTGACCATGGCATCCAGCATGGCCAGGCGCACGTGCTGCCCCTCGCCGCTGCGCTCGCGGGCCAGCAGGGCCGCGGTGATTGCCTGCGCGGCGGTCAGGGCCGTCAGCTTGTCGGGCACGATGGTGCGCACCATGCGCGGGCGCCCGGTCTCGCGGTCGCCCTGGATCGAGGCCAGGCCCGAGAGAGCCTGGATGACGGGATCGTAGACGCGCTTGCCGGCGTAGGGACCGGTCTCTCCGAAGCCGCTGATCGAGACGTAGACGAGGTCCGGACGCAGCGCGCGGAGGGCCGCCTCGCCGATGCCCAGGCGCTCGGCGCGGCCGGGGCGGAAGTTCTGGACGAAGACGTCCGCTCCGGCGACCAGCTTCCGGAGCAGCGCCAGCCCCTCGGGCCGCTTCAGGTCGAGGGCCAGGGAGCGCTTGCTGCGATTGGTGGTGGCGAAGATGGGAGACAGGCCGGCCCGACCCGAGCCGATGCCCCGCGTGAGATCGCCGCCGCCGGGAGGCTCGATCTTCACCACGTCGGCGCCCTGGTCGCCGAGGATCATCGTCGCGAGCGGTCCGGAGACCATGGCCGTGGTGTCGATGATCCGATAGCCCTCGAGCGGTCCCGCCGGCATGCCCAACGCCTCCTCCCCGAGCCGGGTGACGCAGGCTAGCCCGCGGGCCGCAGCCGGACCCCGCCTGGGAGGCGCCTCGGGGCGGCTATGCTCCAGCGGAGTTGTTGGCCCGTCTGCGAGAAACGGCCTCTGCACGGGCCGCCGCTTGCCTGCTCGGCCTCCTCGCCTGCGGCGCGGCCGCCGAGAGCGAGGTGCCGAGCCAGGGCCTCGACGACGCCCCGGGCGAAGCCGTCCGCCGCGGCTCGCCGACGGCCCGCTGGGAGGTCGTCGAAGAGCTGCGGGCCGGACTGGCCCAGGAGCGCCATCCGTCCGACGGCGCGGGCCGCGCCTGGATCGAGAGCGACGAGCCGCTGGAGGCCACCGCCTCCAGCTCGATCCAGGTGCCCATCGTCTTCGAGGCGGGCGAGCTCGGCGTCGCCCCGAACGGCATGGTGCAGCTGCAGGTCTCGCCCTTCTGGGGCTGGTCGACGCCCCAGACCGAGGTCCCGGAGGCCCCCGGCTACACGACGGTCGAGGCCAGCGCCGAAGACGTCGAGCTGGAGCTCAGCACCCTCGGCGAGCAGCTGCTGGCAATCCGGATCGCGGGCCGCGGCCTGCGAGCGGGCGAGAGACTGCGCATCGTCTACGGCGCGGGAGAGCTCGGGGCGCGCGCCGATCGCTTCGCCGAGCGGGAGTCTCCCTTCTGGATCGCCGTCGACGGCGACGGCGACGGCGTGCGGGCCTTCCTCGAAGACTCGCCGACGCTCCGCGTCGCGCCCCGGGCTCCCGCGCGCCTGGTCGTGACCCTTCCCAGCGTCGCCCGGCCCGGCGAGGAGATCGAGGCGGTGATCGCCGTGCTCGATGCCGCCGGCAGCACCGGAGTCGCCTTCGCGGGCGAGCTCCGCCTGACGCCGGATCCGGGCCTCGAGCTGCCGCAGCGGGTGGCCCTGGCCAGCGCCGACGAGGGGCGCGCCCGCGTCGCGGCTCGGGTCTCGGGCGAAGGCGTGCTGCGCCTGCGGGTCGAGACCGGGGAGGGCATCGCCGGCGAGAGCAATCCGCTGACCGTATCGGCCGAGGGCCCCCGCGTGCTGTGGGGCGACCTCCACGGCCATTCGAACCTCTCCGACGGCACCGGCACGCCGGAGGACTACTTCCGCTACGCCCGGGACGTGGCCGGCCTCGATGTGGTCGCCCTGACCGATCACGACCACTGGGGGATCCTGCCCCTCGACTCCCACCCCGGGCTCTGGAAGCGCATCCAGGAGGCCACGCGCCGCGCCCACGAGCCCGGCCGCTTCGTCACGCTGCTGGGCTACGAGTGGACCAGCTGGATCTACGGACATCGACACGTGCTCTACTTCGGGGACGAAGGCGAGGTCCACAGCTCGATCGATCCGCGCTTCGAGTCACCGCAGCAGCTCTGGGCGGCCCTGGAGGGCCGTCGGGCCCTGACCTTCGCCCATCACTCCGCCGGCGGACCGGTGGCGACCGACTGGGAGATTCCGCCGGACCCGCGCTTCGAGCCGGTGACCGAGATCAGCTCGGTACACGGCAGCAGCGAGGCCCTCGACTCGCCCCTCGTGATCTACAGCCCGGTTCCCGGCAACTTCGTCCGCGACGTGCTGGATCGCGGCTACCGCTTCGGCTTCATCGGCAGCGGCGACAGCCACGACGGACATCCGGGTCTGGCCCACCTCGCCTCCCCCTCGGGCGGCCTGGCGGCGATCCTGGCCGAGGCGCACAGCCGGGAGGCGGTGCTCCGGGCGCTGCGAGAGCGGCGCGTCTACGCCACCAACGGGCCGCGCATCCTGCTGCGCTGCGCCCTCGGCGAGCATCGCATGGGGGCCATCGTGAAGCTGCCCGACGGCGAGCCGCTCAGCGCCCCGCTCTTCGTGCGCGTGGTGTCGCCCGGGCCGCTGGAGCGACTCGACCTGGTTCGCAGCGGCGCGCTGCTCGAGCCCTCCCTGGCCCTCGAGGGACTGCGCGACGTCACCGTCCAGCGGCCCATCGAGGACCTGTTGCCCGGCGAGTACCTCTACGTGCGCGCCGTGCAGGAGGACGGCGGCGTGGCCTGGTCGAGCCCCATCTACTTCGACGGCGAAGCGGCCTCAGAAGTGGTCGAGTAGCCAGGGCGTCGGGCCGGCGAAGGCCGCGTCGAGCCGGGCCCGCTCCTCCCCAGAGCCGCCGCGCAGCAGGCCCGCGCGCTCGAGAGTCGCGCAGCTGGCCCAGCCCGTGTAGAGCGCCGCGAAGCCGCGCACGTCCAGGCGCGGGCCCTGGCCGGTACCCGCGGACACCCGCTCCAGCCTGGCGCGTCCCTTCTCGACGTGGAGCCGGTAGGCCCCGGAGTTGGCGGGGAGGATCGCATCCTCCAGCTCGAGCCCCACGCGCAGGCCCAGGTCGGGCGCGTAGCCGCGGGCGGCCACCGCGCGCTCGGCATCGACGACGCGGAGCATGAAGCGGACCTCCTCGAGCGCCTTCAGGCGCTGCTCGGGCAGCAGGAGGAAGAGGGGATCCTCCGGGGTGCTGCGGTAGACGATCTCCTGGACCTGCGCCGCCCAGGAGCCGAGCAGGCGCCACAGGCCCAGGCTGGCATCGGGGTGGATGGCGACGTGGTCCTCGACGACCAGGCGAAAGGGAGCCCCCAGGGCGGCCCACTCGTCGCCGACCTCGCGGTAGACGAGATAGCCGAGGCAGCGGCCCTCCGGGCTCTCCGCCAGGAAGACTCGGGCGCCCTCCCAGCGGGCCCGGCAGGCCTCCCAGAAGCGATCCGTGCGGTCGAGGAAGCCGTTGACGGTGGGCGCCAGGACCTCGTAGCAGCCGCGCAGGCGAGGCCAGTCCTCGAGATCGGCGCGCCGCAGCCGCAGCCCCTCGGGCCGCGGCAGCCCCTCGAGCAGCGAGGGCGCGACGCTGCGGAAGGCCACCGCGCCGGCCAGCTCCCAGCCGAGCTTCCGGTACAGCTCGGTGGTGGCCGGATACAGACACGAGATGGCGTCCCCGCGCCGCTGCATCAGGTCCAGGCAGCCGCGGATCACCCGCTTGGCCAGGCCGAGGCCCCGGGCCTGCGGCGCGGTCGACACCGAGGAGAGGCCGCCCATGGGAACCGAGCGGCCGCCGAAGAACTGGCCGAAGCGAAAGGCGCGGCTCTGGGCCAGCAGCGCCTCGCCCTCGAAGGCCCCGACCAGCTCGGAGGGATCCGCGAAGCGCTGGTAGAGGCCCTGCTGATCCTCGGAGGCGTTGAAGCACTCGCGGTCCAGCTCCCAGGAGCGCCCGATGTCGGCGGCGCGCAGGCGTCGGATCTCCATGGCCGCACGAGGCTATCGCCCGGCGGCGCAGACCGCTCCGCGAGTCGGAACGCAGTACGCTCGCCGTGTGCCGGCGCGCGTCTCGGTCCTGCTGCCCGTCTATCAGGCCCAGTCGACGCTCGCGGCCTGCCTGCGCAGTCTGCTCCGCCAGAGCCTGCCCGACTGGGAGTGCGTGGCCGTCGACGACGGCTCCCGCGACGCGAGCCTCTCGCTGCTCCGGGCCCTCGCGCGGGACGAGCCGCGGCTGCGGATCCTCGCGCGCCCGCATCGAGGCCTGGTCCCGACCCTGAGGGCCGGGCTCGCCGAGTGCCGCGCGCCCTTCGTCGCGCGCATGGATGCCGACGACTGGATGCACCGCGACCGACTGCGGGCGCAGCTCGAGGCCCTGGCCTCGGATGCGCGCCTGGACGCCGTCGGCTGCCACGTCCGGCTCTTCCCGCGCGCTGCCCTCGGGGCCGGTATGCGCGCCTACGAGCGCTGGCTGCTGAGCATCGACTCGCCCCGCCGCGTGCGCGAGGAGTGCTTCGTCGAGTGCCCGATCGCACATCCCACACTCTTCGCGCGTCGCGAGATCCTGCAGGAGCTGGGCTATCGCGACTCGGGCTGGGCCGAGGACTACGACCTGCTGCTCCGCCTGCTCCAGCGCGGAGGGCGCGTCGGAGTCGTGCCGCGGCGCCTGCTGGCCTGGCGCCACGGCCCGGGGCGCCTCTCCCGGACCCACCCGAGCTACCGCGTCGAGCGCTTCACCGCCTGCAAGGCCGCCTTCCTCGCCGGCGGCTTCCTGGCGGGCGTCGAGCGTTACGTGCTGTGGGGATACGGGGGCACGGGGCGCAGCCTGTGTCGGGAGCTGCGGCGCCTGGGCAAGCGGCCGGAGGCCATCGTCGAGCTGCACCCGGGCCGCCTGGGCAATCGCATCCACGGAGCCCCGGTCCTGCCCCCCGAGAGCCTGCGGGCCGGGCTCGGGCTGCCGCTGGTGGTCTCCGTGGCGGGCGTCGAGGCCCGGCAAAAGATCCGCCTCGCTCTTGCCGACATGGGCTATCGCGAGACCGAGGACTACGTCTGCGCGGCGTAGTCGAAGGGAGGAGCCGATGGCAGCGAGAAGGCGGAAGGCAAAGCGCGACGTCGAGAAGGACTACCCGAGGCAGCGCTTCGTGGCCAAGCTGCGGCGCCTGGCCGATTGCCTCGAGCGCGGCGAGCGCATGCGGATCCAGGTCGCCGGTGAGCGCGTCTCGATCCCGCCCGACGCCCGGATCCAGGTGGAGCACGAGCGGGGCGGGGCCGTGGAGGAGATCGAGCTCCAGCTCAGGTGGAAGCTGTAGACGCCTCGAGTGGCTTGGCCCGCAGCCCGGACCTGGAGAGCGCACTCTGCAGCTCTTCGAAGCAGCCGCCACAGATCGTGTGGCTGACCCGCTTGTCCGGCGACGTGCAGTGCTCGAGGACCATCCCACACCAGGCGCACACGCGTCCCATGTCTCGACCTCCCGTTCCTACCCCCGCCAGACTCGGGATGCACGGAGCGTGCCAGGGGCCTCGCGGGCCGGAAGGGGCCCAGTTGCGAGGGAATGGGGCGCAGCGGCGTCCGCCCGGCGCCGGCGGCTTGGGCACACCGTGCCCAAGCCCTGGGCCCCGGCGGAGGCGGCCCGAGTGCGGGCCCGCCCGGGGCGCCCCGCTCCGCGAGCCGGGCCCGGACGGGGCGAGCGGGGGCTCAGAACTCCGCGGAGCCCGGCACCCGGGGGAAGGGCACCACGTCGCGGATGTTCGCCATCCCCGTCAAGAGCTGGACGACGCGCTCGAAGCCGAGGCCGAAGCCCGAGTGGGGAGCCGAGCCGTGGCGGCGCAGGTCCAGGTACCACCAGTAGTCTTCCTCGGGGAGGCCGCAGTCGCGGATACGCCGCAGCAGGACCTCCGCGCGGTGCTCGCGCTGGGAGCCCCCCATGATCTCGCCGATGCGCGGCACGAGCACGTCAATGGCGCGCACGGTCTGCTCGTCGTCGTTCAGGTACATGTAGAAGGCCTTGATCGAGGCGGGGTAGTCGGTGAGGACCACCGGACGCTTGACGTGCTCCTCGGTCAGGTAGCGCTCGTGCTCGCTCTGCAGGTCGCAGCCCCAGGCCACCGGGTACTCGAAGCCGCGTCCCGAGGCCTCGAGGATGCGGATGGCCTCCGAGTAGGTCATGCGCTCGAAGGGGGACTCCACGACGTGGCGGAGCGTCTCCAGCACGCTCTGCTCGATGCGCTTCTGGAAGAAGGCCATGTCGTCCGGGCAGCTCTCGAGCACGCCGCGACAGATCGCCTTCAGGAAGTCCTCGGCCAGCTCGGCATTGCCGTCGAGGTCGCAGAAGGCCATCTCGGGCTCGATCATCCAGAACTCGGCCAGGTGTCGGCTGGTGTTCGAGTTCTCGGCGCGGAAGGTGGGGCCGAAGGTGTAGACCCTGGAGAGCGCCAGGGCGCCGATCTCGGCCTCGAGCTGTCCCGACACGGTGAGGAAGGCCTGGCGCGCGAAGAAGTCGGCGTGGTAGTCGACGCCTCCGTCGGCGCCCCGCGGCGGATCGGCGGGATCCAGAGTCGTCACGCGGAACAGCTCCCCGGCCCCCTCGGCATCGGAGGCGGTGATGATCGGCGTGTGGAGCCACAGGAATCCGCGCTGCTGAAAGAAGTCGTGGACCGCCCGCGAGGCCGCGTTGCGCACGCGCAGCACCGCGCCGAGCGTATTGGTGCGCGGCCGCAGGTGCGCGATCGTGCGCAGGAACTCGAAGCTGTGCCGCTTCTTCTGCAGCGGGTAGTCGTCGCCGACGCCACCGACCACCTCGATGCGACTCGCCTGGACCTCGAAGCGCTGGCCCCGACCGGGCGAGTCCACCAGCTCGCCGGTCGCGATCACCGCGCAGCCCGCCCGCAGTGCGGCGATCTCGCTCGCGTAGTTGGGCAGCTCGGGGGCCGCCACGACCTGGATGCCGGAGAAGCAGGAGCCGTCGCTCAGCTCGAGGAAGGAGATCCCCTTCGAGTGGCGCGCCGTCTTGAGCCAGCCCGACAGGCGCACGCTGCCGCCGGCGGACTCCCGCGCCAGCACCTCCCGGACCGACTCCCCCCCGAGGCGGCTCATTCCGGGGAGCGTATCACCAGCAGGCGGATCTCCGTCATGTCCTCGATGGCGAAGCGGATGCCCTCGCGACCCAGACCCGAATCCTTCACGCCGCCGTAGGGCATGTGGTCCACCCGCCAGGACGGGACGTCTCCGATCACCACGCCCCCCACCTCGAGCAGGTCCCAGGCGCGCTGCGCCTTGTAGAGATCGCGGGTGAAGAGGCCGGCCTGGAGGCCGAAGCTCGAATCGTTCACCTGGGCCAGGGCCTCCTCGAAGTCCGCGTAGCGCGACAGCACGGCCACGGGGCCGAAGGCCTCCTGGCAGACCACGTCCTGGTCGCGGGGCACGTCCTCCAGCAGGGTGGCCTCGAGCATGGCACCCTCGCGCCGCCCCCCGCAGAGGAGCTTCGCGCCGGCCTCGACCGCACTGCGAATCCAGCCGTCGAGGCGCGCCGCCTCCTTCTCGGAGATCATGGGGCCGATGCGCGTCTCCTCCCGCTTGGGATCGCCCATGGGCAGACGCCGCGTGGCCTCCACCAGGCGGTCGCGCAGCCCGTCGTAGATCGACTCGTGGATCAGGATGCGCTGCACGCCGATGCAGCTCTGGCCCGACTGGTAGAAGGCGCCGAAGAGGACGCGCTCGAGGGCGTCGTCGAGGTCGGCATCGGGCTCGACGACCACGGCCGCATTGCCCCCGAGCTCGAGCACCACCGCCTTGCGTCCGGCGCGGGCCTTCAGGTCCCAGCCGACGGCGGGCGAGCCGGTGAAGGAGAGCAGCTTCAGGCGTTCGTCGGTCGTGAAGAGCTCGGCCCCGCTGCGCGGGCAGGGCAGGATCGAGAAGGCGCCCTCCGGCAGGTCGGTCTCGGCCAGCACCTCGCCGATGATCAGCGCCCCGATCGGCGTGAGGCTGGCGGGCTTCAGCACGAAGGGGCAGCCGACCGCCAGGGCGGGGGCGACCTTGTGGGCCGCCAGGTTGAGCGGGAAGTTGAAGGGGGAGACGAAGGAGCAGGGCCCGATGGGCACGCGCTTCCACATGCCCCGGTAGCCGCGGGCCCGGGGGCTGATGTCCATGGGCAGAACCTCGCCGACGATGCGGACCGACTCCTCGGCGGCGATGCGGAAGGTGTCGATCAGCCGGCCGACCTCCCCGCGCGCGTCGGTGATGGGCTTGCCCGCCTCGATGCACAGGGCCATGGCCAGCTCCTCGAAGCGCTCGCGGAAGCGGCTCACGCAGTGCTGGAGAACGGCCTGGCGCTCGTAGGCCGGCAGCTCTCGCATCGGCCCGCTGGCCTGGACCGCCCGCGCAATGGCCCGGTCGATGGCCTCCGGCTGGGCCAGGGCGACCCGGGTGGCCACCTCACCGCTGTACTTGTCCAGCACCTCGAGATCGCGATTCGGCGCCTCGGGGCGGTTGGCGAGGTAGTAGGGATAGCGCTCGTTCAGCATGCTCTGCCTTCCTCAGCCGATCGAGCAGACCATGCGACCCAGCCGCTCGGTCAGCAGGCGGTTCTCGCGGTAGTCGATGGGGACCACGACCAGGCTGGGCCCCGGCTCGCGGAAGGCCCGCTCGAGGGTGGGCGCCAGCTCGCGGCTCTTCTCGACGCGATGGCCCTCCCAGCCGAAGCAGCGCGCCAGGTCCACGAAGTCCGGGTTGCCGAAGGAGAGGTCCGAGTGCCGGCCGAACTCATTCTCCTGCTTCCACTCGATCAGGCCGTAGGCCCGATCCTCCCAGACCATCACGACCAGATCCGAGTCCAGCCGGCGGGCGGTCTCCATCTCCTGCACGTTCATCAGGAATCCCGCGTCCCCGCAGATGGCCAGCACGCGACGGTCCGGGTGCACCCGTTTGGCGGCGATGGCCCCGGGCAGCGCGAAGCCCATCGAGCAGAAGCCGTTGGGAATCAGGCAGGTGTTCGGCTCGTGGCACTGGTAGTGCCGGGCGATCCACATCTTGTGGGCGCCCACGTCGGAGAGCAGTACGTCGTGGGGGCCCAGCACCTGGCGAGCGTCCCACAGGACCTTCTGGGGACGGATCAGGCCCTCCGTCTCGTCGTCGCGGTGCTCCGCGAGCTCCCGGAGCATGTCGCGGCGCACCGCCTGCTGGGGACGGGAATCCACGCGCAGGGGCTCGGAGGCCAGGCGCTCGTTCCACATCCACAGGGCGTGGGCGAGGTCTCCCACGACGTCGACCTCCACGCGGTAGTGCTCGTCGATCTCCGCCGGGCTGAAGTCGACGTGCACGATGCGCTTGTCGCCTTCTGGATTCCAGAGCTTCGGGTGATACTCGACCATGTCGTAGCCGAGGGTGATCACCAGATCCGCGGCCTCCACGGCGCACGCCACCACGTCGCGGGCCTGCAGGCCGATCGTGAACAGGCAGTACTCGGCATCCATGTCCACGCAGCCCTTGGCCATGAAGGTGCTGACCACGCCGATGCCCGTCTGCTCGGCGAAGCGCCGCAGCTGCCGGCTGGCCCGCTTGCGGATGGCGCCGTTGCCCGCGAGCAGCAGGGGACGACGGGCGCTGCGAATCGCCGCCAGGGCCTGGTCGACGATCTTCTCGTCGGGAACGGCCCGGCGCGTGCGCACCGGCTGGATGGGCTGCGCCGAGACCTCGTGCTTGGCGATGTCCTCGGGCAGCTCCACGTGGCAGGCGCCGGGCTTCTCGGCCGCCGCCAGCTTGAAGGCCTTGCGCACCACCTCCGGAATGCTCGCCGGGTGCACGATGCTCTGGGCCCACTTGGTGACGGGGCGCATCATTCCCACCACGTCCATGACCTGGTGGCTCTCCTTGTGCTGCCGCTCCGTGTCGGCCTGGCCGGTGATCGCCGCCAGGGGCGCCCGGTCCATGTTGCCGTCGGCCACGCCGGTCACCAGGTTGGTGGCGCCCGGTCCGAGGGTGGCCAGGCAGACGCCGGGCTGGCCGCTCAGCCGTCCCTGGACCTCGGCCATGAAGGCCGCTCCCTGCGCGTGCCGGGTCAACACGAACTCGATCGGGGAGTCCTCGAGGGAGATCATGAAGTCGGCGTTCTCCTCGCCGGGCACTCCGTAGATCTCGCGGACTCCCTCCGCCTCGAGACAGCGAACGAACAGATCGGAAGCCTTCAAGTCGAGCTCCTGGCGAGGCGGGGCGCCTCGGCGAGAGAATCAGGCTAACCGGGCTCGACGGACGACGCCGCCGGGCCCGGCTCTCGCGGGGATTCGGGGCGAGCGGGCTCCGGCTCGCGCCAGACCTCGACGAGGTCGTGCTCGAGATACCAGAGCTCGAAGCGGGGCTCGTAGTCGAGCCGGAGGGCCTGGCGCAGCGCGCGGCAGTAGCGAGCCGCCTGGGCCCGGTGGTCGCCCCGCTCCCCGGTCTTGTAGTCGGCGATCACGAGCCTCTCCTCGGCGGGATCCGCATAGACCAGGTCGAGAGCCCCGGCGACGAAGCCGACGGCCTCGTCCTCCGGGCCCGGGGGCAGCAGCACGGGGAGCTCGCGGGCGACGA
This sequence comes from uncultured Spirochaetales bacterium, assembly GCA_964649065.1. GTDB lineage: Bacteria > Myxococcota_A > UBA9160 > UBA9160 > SMWR01 > CAZYOL01. The sequence goes on along the minus strand of CAZYOL010000026.1, from coordinate 19,910 downwards.
CGTGGGGGGCCAGGTCCCGCAGCCGCGCCCCCAGGGAGCCGCCCAGGAAGCGGCGCAGCAGGCCTTCGCTCCGCTGCAGGGCCGCGGCCCGCTCGCCCGGTCCCAGCTCGCTCTCGAGGCTTCGCGCGCAGACTTCGCGCGCACGGGCCAGCGCAGCCTCGTGCTCCGCCCCGGGATCGAGCAGCTCGAGGGCTCGGTGGACGGCCGTGCCGACCGCGGCTGCGACCCGGCGGGCGGGCCGGTCGCCGGCGACGGGCGGCGCCTCGGGGCGCGGGCCGGAGTCGTCGTCGACCCGTGAGGCCGGAGACCCGAGCGGGCGCCTCATGCGCTGCTCGGCGCGCCGGCGCTGCTCCCGCAGCCGGCGCCAGGCGGCGCGGGCCACCTCGGGGCTCGGCAGTGCGACGGCGTCCGGCGCCCGCGGGCCGGGCGGAGCCTGGTCCGACGGCTCGGCCCGGGCCGGAAGCGCCCAGAGCACTCCGTCGGCATCGCTGCGCCGGGCCTGCGCCCAGCCCTCCGGATCGCCCAGCCAGTCCCGACAGGCGCTACGCCGCGCGGCGAGCAGCTCGCTGGGACGCCCGGCGCGGCCCGGGCGCGTCGACAGCTCGGGAGGCAGGCCGGAGATCACGAGGCGGCGTCGGGCCCGGGTGAGCGCGACGTACAGCGTGCGCACCCGCTCGGCCTCCTCCACCTGGGCCCGCTCGCTCTCGATGCGATCCCAGCCGGGCGTGGGCGCTCCGAAGAGAACGTACTCGAAGCCGTCGGCGCCCTCCGCACAGTCGACCCGGCGTCGGCGCCCGGGCGCGCTGCCCTTGTGGAGCTGCATCACGTAGACGTGGTCGAAGCCCAGGCCCTTGGCGCCGTGGATGGTCAGGATCTGCACGGCGTCGTCGCTGAGCTCCTGGGGTCGGGCCTCCTCGGCGTCCTCCTCGTCGGCCACGGCGGCCCGCAGCCGGCGCAGGAGCCGATGGAAGTCGCCGGCGGGCTCGAGCTCCTCCACGAGCCCGCGGAAGAAGCGGTCCAGATTCGCGACGCGCCAGGCGCCCTGGAAGCGGGCGGCCTCGCTCGCCTCGAGCAGCCAGCCGGTGCGGAGCCGCTCGACGAAGACGTCCACGGGATCCTCGCGCGCCGAGGCCCGGCACTGCGCCAGCGAGCGCAGCGCGGAGCGCAGCCCCTCGTCCCAGGTCTGGAGTGCCTCGATCCCGGGAATGTCCCGGGGGACCTCGGCCCGGGCCCTACGGATGCAGTCGTCGAGGGCCGCCAGCGCTGCCGGGTCGGGTCCCTCCAGCGCGCAGACCCGCCCCGGGAAGCCGTGGGCCCAGAGGGGGATCCAGGCGGCGTCGGGCACGCCGACCAGCGGCGAGCGCAGCACCGCGACCAGGGCCAGCAGGTCGTTGGGGTCGAGGACCGCGCGGAGCAGGGCGCCGGCGTCGATGATCTCGCGGCGCCGGTAGTAGCTGCGGTCGCCTTCCACGCTGAACGGGATCCCGTGCTGGCGGAGCTGGCCCAGGTACAGGTCCCAGTCGCCGCGACTGCGGAAGAGCACGCCGATCCGTCCCCAGTCGACCCCGGCCCGGTCGTGCAGGCTGCGCAGATCGGCGGCCAGCGCGCGGGCCTCCAGACGCGATGCGGTGTAGCTCGAGGTCGGCTCGGGACCGCCGTCCCACGCGACGGGCAGCCAGTGCTCGACGGCCGCGCGTCCCCCGCCGGCGTAGGGGGTGCGCGCCGCATTGGCCGGGCTGGCCACCAGGGGCTCGAAGGCCGCCTGCACGCCGGGGCGCGCCCGCATGACCGGCTCGATGGCGCGCTCGACCTCGTCGAGCAGGACCGGGTCGGATCGGTAGTTGACGGAGAGCCGCTCGCGCAGGCCGCCGCAGGCCTCCACCTCGGCCACGAAGTCCTCGTAGGCGCGCAGGTCGGCGCTCCTCCAGCCGTAGATGGACTGCTTCGGATCCCCCACCACGAAGAGGCCCGGTCGCGCCGCCGGCGGGCCGGAGAGGGCCAGGGCCCGCACCAGGGAGCACTGGCGGTGGTCCGTGTCCTGGAACTCGTCGACCAGCAGCTGGTCGACGCCCGCCCGCACCTGACGCGCCACCCGCGGATCGGCCAGCAGGCGGCTGGCTCCGTCGAGGAGGGCGCCGAAGCTCGCGATCCCCCGGGCCCGCAGCCGGGCCTCGACCTCGACCAGGGCCCGGTGCAAGACCTCGCGGCCGTGCCGGAGACGCGCCACCTCGATGCGCGCCGTATGCTCCGCGAGCTGCGCGAGCCGCGCGGCCGGTGCACGGAGGCGCCCGGCATCCGCCCCCAGGGCTCGGCTCTCCGCCGCAGTGAAGCGGCCCCGGCCCCAGGCCGCGAGGCGCGTGCGCAGCTTGTCGGGCAGGGCCTGCGCCAGCCAGTCGGAGAGCGCCGCCAGGCTGCCCGGGTCCGCCACCGGCTCCTGGGCCAGGCGCTCCTGCAGGCGCGCCAGCGCCTCGGCGCAGGCAGAGGCGGTCTGCCCGGAGGACAGCGACAGGAGCGGAGTGCACAGCTCGAGCACCGCACCGGCGGCCCCGGCGAGGCGCTCGACCAGCGCGCGGATGGGCGGCGCGGCCAGGGGATCGGCCTCGAAGGCCCGAGCCGGCACCCCGGCGCGGAGCAGGGCGCGCAGCTCCTGCTCCAGCTCACGCGGGCCCGCCTCCTCGGCCAGCGCCAGGAGTGCGGGGTCGCCGTGCGAGTAGCCCTCGCGCAGCTGCTCCTCGAGCACCTCCCGGGCCAGCGCCTCTTGGAGGCGGCCCTCGGCGTCGACCTCGAGACGCGTGTGGAGCCCGGCCTCGAGCGGATGCTCGACCAGCAGCCGCCGGCACCAGGCGTGGATGGTCTGGGCGGCCAGGTGATCGAGCCCGGCGTGCAGGGCCGTGCCGCGGCTGGCGAGCAGGCCGGCGGGAGGCAGCGCCGAGGCGTGCGCTCCCTCCGGGATCTCGCCGTCGGCGAGGGCGCGCAGCGCCTCGCCGACGCGCGAGGCCAGCTCCGCGGCAGCGGCCTCGGTGAAGGTGATCGCCACGACCCGCGACAGCACCCGGCGCGCGACGCGCTCCGGTGTCGAGCCGGCGAGTGCCGCCTCGGAGGCCTGCCAGCCGGGCCCGACGCACCAGGCGATGACGCGCGCCACCAGGGCGGTCGTCTTCCCGGTTCCCGCGCCGGCCTCCAGGACCAGCGGCCGGCGGAAATCGGTCTGGGCCCGAAGCCGCGCCCGGGCGTCGGACTCGCGCAGCTCGGCCTCGCGACGTCCGCTCATCTCGCGACCCCGGCCCCGCGCACCGGCAGACCGAAGATGGCGCGGGGCGCCTCGCCGGTGGGATCGGCGCTCTCCCCGGGCCCGCCCTCGGAGGAGCTCCGCCACCAGGCGACCAGACGCTGGCGGGCGCCGGAGTCGCCGCGCAGGCAGGCCTCCTTCACCTCGCAGGACTCGCAGAAGTGGGGCTCCTCCTCGTCACCGGGCTCGACGAGCCGCGGCACGAAGGCCCCCTGCTCCCAGGCCCCGAAGATCGCGCTGGTCGCGGCGTCGAAGGCGGCGGCCAGCTCCGCGTCCCCCGCCCGGGCGTCGAAGACGCGCTCGGCGACGTCGCGGCGCGGATCGAGGTGCAGGTAGCGGGCCTCGGCGTGGGGCTCGGCGCAGGCCGCGGCGGCTCGCGCGTAGGCGACGGTCTGGAGCAGCTTGCCCTGGGCCACCTGGCTCAGCAGGTGGCTTCGGCGGGTCTCGGGCCTGACGGCCTGACTCGGAGGTCGACCGGTCTTGTAGTCCACGAGGCGCAGGCCCTCGGGGCCGCGGTCGACGCGGTCCGCCACGAAGCGCAGCAGCCTTCCCTGCGACAGCTCGACCTGACCCTCGACCTCCACGCCCAGCACCCCGCGCGAGGCGCCCTCGGGCCAGTCGAGCCGTCGGGCCCAGCCCAGGAAGGGCCGGGCCCGCAGCGCCAGCAGCCGGGCGAAGCCGGGCATGCGGATGCCGGCCTCCCCGGCCACGCGCTCCGCCTCCTCGACCAGCAGCGCCTCCAGGGCCGCGGGCTCGGGCCACGGGAGCGAGCGCGGCTCGCGTCGGAGGACCTCCTCCAATCGATCCGGGCCGCAGCTCGGCCCCGCGGCCACGAGGACGCAGCGCTCGAGCACCGCGTGGACGACAGAGCCCACGAGCCTGGGCTCGGCACTCGGCAGCTCCGCGTGGGGGTCGGCGATGGGCTCGAGGCGCAGCACCCGCCGCAGGAAGCCCTGCCAGGGGCAGCGCGCCAGGGCCTCGGCGGCGGTCACGAACAGCTCCCCGCGCCGCGGATCGCGGCGCCCGGGACGTCCCACCAGCCCGAGGTAGGGCCCGAGCCCGGGCGATCGCAGCGGGCCCGCGTCCTGCTCCGCCAGGACGGCGGCGCGCAGCCGTCCCAGCGCGGCCGCCTGGACCGGCTCCCAGCCCGCCTCCTCCAGGGCGTCGGAGAGCGCGTGGGCGAAGCCCGCCCGGCTGGCGTAGAGACCGACCCGCACCGCGTGCTCGTGGGCCGGCCGCGGGGACGAGGCCAGCTCGGCGCGCCCGTAGAGCGACGCGACGACCTGCGGCTCGGGCGCTTCGGGGCGCCGGCTCAGGCGCTGGAGCAGGGGCGAGACCGGGCGGGCGCGACCGTCGTCGCCGCGCAGCGGCGCGGAGAGTGTGACGCGGGGGGCGGCGGCGAGGAGCTGGGCGAAGAGAAAGCGCTCCTCGTCGTGGCCGTCGGACTTGATCGAAAGCTCCTCGAGCACGCTGCGGGCGGCGCGCCGCAGCGAGTCGCGGAGCAGCGGGTCCTCGCGCACGACGCGGGGGAAGGCGTCGCGACACAGCCCCAGCACGAAGAGGTGCTCGAAGCTGCGCGAGCGCGCCTCCATCACCGTCAGGACCTGGGCTCCGGCTCCGGCCCCGCCGAGCGGAGCGCGGGCGCCCTCCGTGACCAGACGCCGCAGCAGCCCCTCCAGCTCGTCCCTCGACACCTCCTCCGCTGCGCAGGGCGCGAGGGGCTGCACCGCCGCCTCGACGCAGGCCGCCTCCGGGCTCTGTCGGCTCCAGCCGAGAGGTCCGTGCAGCAGTGCGCGGAGCTCGTGCAGGTGCGTGCGCAGCGGCGCACGGCCCGGCCAGGCCTCGAGGCGGCTCCACAGATCCGCGGCGGCGGAGACGGCGGCCGCCAGCAGCGGCTGGGCGAGCTCCCGCCGCGCCGGACGCCGGCGACCGTCGCGCCCCAGCCCCAGGCGCATCGGCAGCTCGAGCGGCGCCTCGGGACGGGCCAGGCGCGCCGCCTCGTCTACCCGCGCCGCCCCGAGGACGTGCAGCCCCAGCAGCAGGTCGGCACGCCGGGAGCCGCCGAGCTCGCAGGGCTCGCCCGGCAGCTGCCGGGTGGCGTCGAGCCAACGCTCGGCGCGAGTGCGCCCTCGCTGGGAGAGCAGCTCCAGGACGGCGAGCGCCGCGCGCTCGGCCGGGCCGGGCGGGGCGCCGCGCTCCTCGGTCGAGAAGGGAATGCCCAGCCGGAGGAAGTGCGTGCGGATCTGAGCGCGATAGCGACCGAGCTCCCGAGCCACCACGCCGATCCCCTCCGGCTGCGTGCCCGCGTCGAGGAGCTCGCGAATGCGGCCGGCCACGGCCCGGACCTCCGCCTGCTCGCCCGGCGCGTGGAGGATCTCGAGAACGGGCGGCGGGAGCGCCTCCCCGACGGGCTCGGCCCGACCCGCGACCGCCTCCAGCCGGCGGCGAAAACGCTCCGCAAAGACAGCGCCCGAGTCGACGCCGCCCGGCTCTTCGATCCAGACGTGGGCCTCGCAACGCCGCATCAGGGCCTCGATCAGGTCCGCCTGGACCCCCGTCGCGTCCTGGAAGCCGTAGACGAAGAGCGCACGCGACGGAAGCGCGTCGGCCGCCGAGCGGAGCAGCTGCTCACAGGCGCGGCGGTAGAGCAGCGAGCCGTGTCCGAGCGCTCCCGCCTCCAGCTCGGCGGCCACGCGAGTGGTGACGCGCACGACGGCCGAGGCCCTGTCGAGGGGCTGTGGCCCGGGCGCGGCGGCGGCCAGAGCCTCCGCCAGGGGCTCGGCGTGATGGCGCTCGAAGCCTGCGTCGAGCAGATCCTCGACCGAGGCGACGACGCCGGCGTAGCCGTCCTCGAGCCCGTCGAGGTGCGCGGAGAGGCTCGGCTCGCCGCGTGCCGCCCGCCGCACGCGCAGCGGCAACAGCGCCTCGCCGGGAGGTGACGCGAGCCCCGCGCGCTCCAGGATCTCCAGGGCCGCGGCGTACAGGGTCTGGAAGCGCAGGCCCACCGTTGCACCGAGGTGCCGCACCGAGAGCCGCTCCAGGTGCCGCCTCAGGCTCCGGGACGGCACGAGCACCCGCACGGGCAAGGCGAGATCGGACAGCCGCGGGCGCTGCGCCCGGGGAGCCAGCGCCGCGAGCAGAGCGGACTCGCCGGCGCGCGGGCCCCGGCTCACGGCCAGCACGGGGAGATCAGGAGGCGGCGACATGGCTGGAGCCTCGGCCGGTCGTGTGTCGACGTCGGTCACGGCCTTCGGGAGGCGGGCGCGGGCCGCGCGCCCGAAGCGCAAGTGCCCGTCGTATATAGAGATTCAAGATCTTCCACGAGGCGCCGAAAACGATTTTGAACGTCAATTTCAAGACGCTATGATCCGCTCTGTACCAGGGGAGATCGCAGCCGTGATCGTATGCCACTGCCGGGGAGTCACCGACCGCGAGATCCGCAGCGCGATCCGCGAGGGAGCCTGCACGCGGCGCCAGGTGGGGCGTGCCTGCTCCGCCTCGGTCACCTGCGGCGGCTGCGGACCGGTAGTGGACGCGATCCTCGACTCCGAGCTGGCCGCCAGCCACGCCGACACGGCGAGCCCGGCCGTCGCCGCCGGCTGAGCCGCGGCTGCGCGCCCGGCCCCCGCCCCGTTTCGAAATTCACTTTCGTTTTCGAGAAGCTGGCTGCGTCGCCCGCAGCCGATAGGTTTGGGCGGCCGTGAGAGGAGGTGCGTGTGCGAGGCGATCCGGAGATCATCGAGGCCCTCAACGACATCCTGACCTCGGAGCTGACCGCCATCAACCAGTACTTCATCCATCACAAGATGTGTGAGAACTGGGGCTATCAGCGCCTGTCCAAGCAGAAGTACGAGGAGTCGATCGGCGAGATGAAGCACGCCGATCGAGTGATCGAGCGCATCCTCTACCTCGAGGGCGTGCCCAACATGCAGCGGCTCTTCCCGGTGCGCGTCGGCGAGGATCCGGTCGAGCAGCACAGGCTCGACCTCGAGGTGGAGATCGAGGCGGTCAAGCGCCTGAACGCGGCCATCAAGCTGTGCTGCGAGAAGGGCGACGGCGGCACCCGCGAGCTGGTCGAGCACATCCTGGTCGAGGAGGAAGAGGGACTGGACTGGCTGGAGTCCCAGCTGCATCTGGTCGAAGAGGTGGGCAAGGAGCGGTATTTGGCGGAGATGATCCACGAGTAGGCGCTCCGCGCAGCGAGCCCCGAGGGCGAGCGGAGCCCAGTGACGCCCGGAGCGGTATCTGGCGGAGACGATCCACGAGTAGGCGCTCCGCGCAGCGAGCCCCGAGGGCGAGCGGAGCCCAGTGACGCCCGGAGCGGTATCTGGCGGAGACGATCCACGAGTAGGACTCGCGCTCTCTCCGAGGCTACGCTCTTCGGCCCCCGACCGGAGGAGGCGATGGACGGCAAGTCGAAGGAGTTCCTGGGAGACCGCAAGAAGGCCTTGGAAGACTCCTTCTTCGACAGGCAGAACAAGGAGCTCCTGCGCAAGATGCGCTCGGAGCTGGAGAAGAAGGAGGCCCTGGTCGCCCTGGCCCAGGTCTCCGGCATCTCGGACGAGAGAACCCTCTCCAAGCTGGTCGATCTCGGCCTCGGCGCCGACACTTGGGCGGCGCTCTCCCTGGTACCCCTGGTGGAGGTGGCGTGGGCGGACGGCTCCGTGGAGGAGGCCGAACGGCGCGCCGTGCTCTCGGCGGCCGAGGCCAATGGCGTCACCTCCGGGAGCACCAGCCACGCGCTGCTCGAGACCTGGCTGAAGGAGCGCCCGGACGCCCGCCTGCTGGGCGCCTGGGGCCAGTACATCGTGGCGGTCTGCGCGCAGCTGGATGCCGCGCAGCGCTCGGCCCTGGAGCACGAGATCCTCGGCCGGGCCCGCGCCGTCGCCGAGGCGGCTGGCGGCATCCTGGGGCTGGTGCACAAGATCTCGGCCAAGGAGCAGGCCGTCCTGACCCAGCTGGAGAAGCCCTTCCGCGGCTAGACGGCGCCTCCGCTCGATCCGGAGGCCAGGGCGCGGCGCCGGCGCCGGGCCGCCAGCTCCGGCGCCTCGCTCAGGCAGGTCGCCAGCACGCGCAGCGAGGTGGCAAAGGCCCGCAATCCGGTGCGCTGCAGCTCCGGAGCCCCGGAGCCGACGGACGCGAAGCCCTGCTCGTCCGGAGTGAGCGACTCGTAGCTCGCGAAGAGCCGACCCCAGTCGCTGTCGAGGGCCTTCTGCATGCGCGCCTTGGCGTACATCGGATACCAGAAGCTGTCGTGGTAGGTCACGCTGGCCAGGTAGGCCCACGGCGCGAGCAGCGTCTTCAGCGACCACTCGATCGGCTTCTTGAGCGGCCCCCAGTAGATCATGTGCTGCATCCGGGAGGCGAAGGTCATCTCCTGGAAGGGCCCGGTGAAGCTCCAGGATTCGCGCGCCGCGTCCTCGTCCCCGACGATCTCGATCTCGCGGGGATCGCCGCAGCCCAGCCCCAGCTCATGGGCGAGCTTGATGTAGCGGATCGACATCGGATCGAAGCCCATCAGCTTCGCAGCCACGGCGTCGATGGCCACCTGGTCGGCGCTGGCCAGGATCACGTTCTTCACGTGGGGCACCATGCAGCGGGGGCCGGGACCGTCTCCGGCAAAGGTCCCGTCCATCACTGCGAAGACACCGGAGTGGATCTTCTGCTGGATCATCAGCAGATCCACGAGCGTGTCGTGGATGACCGGGTGGGTCCAGTGGCGCCGCTCGTTGAGCAGCCCTCCGAAGGCGTTCTTCATGGCGCCGGTGGTCGTGGTGAAGACGTGGGTCTTCACGGTGGGGAGGTGCACGATGCTCTCTCCCAGAAAGCGCTTCGGAATCGAGAAGCCGTCGGGATAGACCTCGTTCAGCACCAGGAAGCGATCCGCGAGCTCCCCGACCGCCTCGCGGACGTGGATCCACTCCTCCCCCTCGTAGAGGTGCACGTTGCGCAGGCCGTGGGCCTCGACGACCGGCAGCTGCTTGTTCTCCCGCTCGCCGAGGTGCGCGTCGATGACCACCGTGCGGTTGTGGCAGGCGTGGAGGTCGGACTTGGCGTAGCCGTCCCGCTCCATGGCGCGAATCACGCCCTCGAGCTGCCAGGGCGTCGTCGAGCTGGCCGGGTAGAAGAAGTGCCAGGAGATGTTGACCTTGAGCGCCGTGTCGACGCCCCGGGGCAGGACCTCCTGGTAGCCCGCCAGGTTCATCAGGCGGTGGTAGTCCTCGAAGACGGTACGGGGCGAGGTGCGCAGCAGAGCGACTCGGGAGCGGGCCAAGGGAACCTCCGTCGGGGCGCGAGGAGTCTAGCGCCGCAGGGCCGCTAGCGTTCCCGGCAGATGGCCCGCCCCTGCTTCGCCTACGGCTCGAATCTGGCCTCCCGACGCCTGCAGCGGCGCGTCGGGCCGGTGGGGGTGCTGGGGGTGGCCCTGCTCCCGGGCTTCCACTTCGAGATCGGCAAGCGCGGCCGGGACGGCACGGGCAAGGCGAACGTGTCGCGGACACCGGAGGCCCGGGTCTGGGGCGTCCTCTACTCCCTCGACGAGGAGCAGTGGAGGCGCCTGGACGGCTTCGAGGCGGGCTACCTGCGCATCCGGGTGGAGGTCGAGGGGCCGGGCGAGCGGCTCCGGGCCGAGACCTACACCGCTCGCCAACGCGAGCCGGGTCTGCTGGCCGCTCCGAGCTACAAGCAGTGGATCGTCAGCGGGGCCCGGGAGCACGGCCTGCCCGCCCCCTGGATCGACTTCCTGTGCTCCCTGCCCGCGGGCGCAGCGGGCGGGCGCGGCTGAAGCTCAGCCCAGGCGCTTGGCGAGCAGCCGAGCCGCGTGAGCCACGTCGGCGGGGGGCGCCGAGGTGAAGGAGAGCCGCACCCAGCTCCCGTAGTCGCTGCCGCAGGAGGACCCCGGCGAGAGCGCCACGCCCTCCTCGAGGCAGTCGGCGAGGAAGCCCGGGACGCCCCGCTCGTCGAGGCGCTCCGCGACGTCGAAGAAGAGGAAGGTGGATCCCTCGGGTCGCTCGAGGCCGAGGGCCTCGGCGGCGCCCTCCCCCGCCTCGCGATAGCAGGCGCGAGCGGCGGCCAGCCACTCCGCCCCCTCTCGCAGGGCGCACAGGCCCGCGATCTGGCCCGCCGTGGGCGCCGAGTAGGAGGTCTGGGTGGCGACCTTGTGCACCGCCGGCAGGGCGCGCTCCGGTCCGGCCAGGTAGCCGGTCCGATAGCCGGCCATGCCGTAGGCCTTGGAGAAGGAGAAGGCGCTGAAGGTGCGCTCCGGGGCGAAGCGGGCCACCGAGACGTGCTCGCCGCCGTAGATCAGGTCCTCGTAGACCTCGTCCGAGATCAGCCACAGGTTGCGCTCTCGCGCCAGCTCGGCGAGGGCCTGGAGCCAGGCGGCCGGCAGCACGCGCCCGGTGGGATTCGACGGCGTGCACAGGTAGAGGGCGATCGTGCGCTCGCCGATCCGGTCGCGCACGGCCTCCACGGCGGCCTCGGGCGAGTCGACGCGGTCGTAGAAGGGCACCTCCACGGGCCGGGCCTTGTAGGCCTGGATCATGCCGCGAATCAGCGGCCAGAAGGGGGCCAGGACCAGGATCTCCTCGCCGGGCGAGGCCAGCGCTCCGACGACGTGCGCCAGGCCCGCGGTGGCGCCGGCCGTCACGAGCACGGACTCGGGACCGACGGACAGCCCGTTGCGCCGGCGCAGCTTCTCGACCAGGGCCTCGACCAGATCGGCGATGCCACGCGTCTCGCTGTAGCGGTGGATCTCCGGGTGCTCCGCCTGGAGCAGGTCCTGCATGCGCCCGCCCTCGAAGGGGGAGAGCCAGGTATCGCCCACGTGGAGCGGCACGACCCGGGCGGCGGGATGCGCGCTCCGGGCCGGTCCGTAGACGGCGCCGGGAATGGCCTCGATCTCGGGAGGCGTCTGCGGGGGCCGCGGCATCAGCCCGCCGCTCCGATCAGCTCCCGGTAGCCCTCGCGGAAGCTCGGATAGCGGAAGGCGTAGCCGGAGCCGAGCAGCCGGGCATTGCGACAGCGCTTGCTGCCGCGCGCCCCGCGGCTGGGTCGCTCGTCCGCCGAGGCCGGTCGCGGGGCGGGCGCGCCGAGGGCTCCGGCCAGCCACTCGAGGACGGCCCGGTCGCTGGCCGGCTCGCAGTCCACGCCGAGGTAAAGCGGCTCGGGCGCCTCGAGCTGCATCAGATGGGCCAGCACGCCCGCGCAGTCCTCGCGGTGGATGCGATTGGTCCACTGCACCGGGGCGCTTCGGTAGCGCGCGCTCCCGGAGCGCACCCGCTCGATCAGGCTCGTGCGCCGCGGACCGTAGATCCCGGCGAAGCGCACGATGGTGCTGGGGAAGGGTCCCGCGGCGGCCAGCGCCTCGCCCTCCAGCAGGCGCCGCCCGGCGTGGTGGGGCGGCTCGGTCGGCGAGGCCTCGTCGACCCACTCGCCGTCGCTCTGCGCGTAGACGCCCGTGCTCGACACGAAGAAGAGTCGGCGCGGCCGGCAGCGCTGGCGATCGAGGGCCTCGAGCAGCACCCGCGTGGCGTCGACGTAGGCGGCGCGGTAGTGCGGATCGTCGGAGCCCCCGGGCGAGAGCATGGTGAAGACCACGTCGAGGTCGCCGGGGAGCTCCTTCAGGCTGCGCGGAACCGTGAGGTCTGCGGTCAGCGGCTCGACGCCGCGCGGCAGCGGAGCGGGGCGCCGCCGCAGGCCCCAGACCTGGTGCCCGAGTGCCGCCAGGCGCCCTCCCAGGGCGCCTCCGACGTAGCCGCATCCGGCGATGAGGATCCGAGCCATGATCTTGGGGAGGAAGGGTATATTGCGCGTGATGCGACCGCTCATCGGCATTCCGCCGTGCGTGGACGAGCGCGGTCGCTGGCGCGCGGGCCGCGCCTACCACTACCTGGATCGCGCCTACGCAGAGGCCGTCGAAGCCGCGGGCGGGAGCTGCGTCTACCTGCCGGCGCAGGAGGACGCAGCCCAGCTGATCGAGCGACTGGACGGTCTGCTGCTTCCGGGCGGCGACGATCTCCCCCCGCCCGACGGTGCCGCCGTTCCGCTCGAGCCGGCCGCGGCGTCCCAGATCGCCTTCGACGGGCGCCTGCTCGAGCTGGCCCTCGACGGGGAGCTGCCGCTGCTCGCGATCTGCTACGGCATGCAGCTCCTGGCGCTGCGCCTCGGCGGCCGCCTCGTCTACGACCTGCCCAGCGAGCGCCCCGAGGCGGATCCGCACCGCCTTCCCGCCGAGGCGCGGCACGCCGTCCGCGTAGCGGCGGACAGCCGCCTCGCGCAGGCCCTGGGAGGCGCTCCCGGGCCGGTCAACAGCCTGCACCACCAGGCCGTCGACGACCCGGGGCCCGAGCTGCGGGTGGTCGCGCGCGCGCCCGACGGGATCGTCGAGGCCATCGAGCGACCGGAGGGCAGCTTCTGCATCGGTGTGCAGTGGCACCCGGAGAAGCAGGCGGAGCCGGCCCAGCAGCGCCTCTTCGCCGCCTTCGTCGCCGCCTGCGCCACGCGCCCCTCGGCTCAGGGAAGGAAGCGGGCGCGCTCCTCCGCGGTCGGCAGGCGGCAGCTCTCGAGCCGCCCGAAGACCCGGTAGCGGATGCGTGCGAAGAGCCGGTAGCCCAGGTCGGTGAGCGGCCGGGGCAGCCAGCGCAGCCAGGCCAGCCAGCGCCAGGGCGGGTCGAGCTGGGCCAGCAGCCGGAAGATGGCCCGCGAGCGCAGGAAGACCCGCTCGCGCCCGCCCTCGGACTCGACGTAGACGAGCGTATCGAGGTCGCGTGGAAGCTGCGGATGGCGGGCGCGCAGCTCGGCGGCGGTCTCGCCCTGGAGCGCGGCGAAGCGGAAGCGGCCCTCCGGATCGCGGGCGAGCAACCAGCTCACGCTCCGGTCGCAGAAGCCGCAGACGCCGTCGTAGAACACCACGCGTCGGGCGGGCAGCGGCTGGGGCAGGAGCTGCGGTGAGGCCTCGGCCACGAGTCGAGGATAACTCAGCGGGGCCGGCGCTCAGACGGCCGCCTCGGAGGCGGTGACGCGCTCGGCACCGCGCCGCCAGGCGAGCAGCGAGGGCAGCACCACCAGGTTCGCCACCAGCGTGTAGGCCACCCCGATCACCAGCAGCTGGCCGAGAGAGCGCAGGCCCCCGTGCGGCACCAGCATCAGCGAGCCGAAGCTCACCATGGTCGTCATGGCGCTGAAGAAGACGGCCTGGGCGCTGCTGGTGCCGATCAGCTCGGTCTCGGTGGTGGGGCGGTCCGGGTGGCGGGCCAGCGTGCTGCGGTGTCGGTGCACCAGGTGAATGCCGCTGTCCACGCCGAATCCCATCAGCAGCGGAATCACCAGGACGTTCACGAAGTTGAAGGAGAGTCCCAGGAGGCCGGCGGTGGCGGCGGTCCAGGTGGCCGCCAGCAGCAGCGGAACGAGCACCAGCGCGACGTCGCCGGCCCGGCGCCAGAGCGCGAAGAGCAGCAGGCCAATCGCCAGGACCGCCGTCCCGAGGGCCTGGCGAAAGGCGCGCTGCACCGCGCGCGCCCACTCGAGCAAGGCCACGGCCGAGCCCGTGGCGTGCGGGGCGATCTCCTGCACCGCGTCCACGAAGCGCCTGTAGGAGGCCGTGTCGCTCAGATCTTCGGTGGGCAACACCTGGATGCGCGCCCGTCCATCGGGGGCCACCATGCGCTTCCGAAGCTCCCCGGGCAGGTCTTCGAGGGCGATGGGATCCGGCTCGATGGCCGTCCAGAGGCGCTCGAGGTCGTTCCCCAGCTCTCCGGTCAGGCTCCTCTCGAAGCTCGCCAGGGCCTCGGCCTCCTCGTGCTGCTCCAGGGTCTCGAGCCGCAGCAGCATGCGATCGAGCCGGCTCCGCGCGCGCAGGGCGCTCTCGCGGCGATCGATGTCGCCGGAGAGGAGCCAGGAGGCGTCGAGGGACTCGCGCAGCGCCCGCAGCGCCTCGACCTGCTCGCTCACGCTGCGGGGCGCGGCAGCCGCACCGCGGGCCGGAGTGGGCAGGAAGTAGCCCATGTCGGCCAGGATCTCGATCTTCTCCTCCTGCTCGTCGGGCACGTAGTCGGCGAGCGTCACGGCGCGCTCCACCACCGGAAGCGCCGCAATGCGACGGGCCTCCTCGACCGCGGTCGCCAGGTCCGGCTCCAGCACGTCGATCGTCCACGGTGAGGTGCGGCTCTGGGAGAGCAGCTCGTTGAAGGTCATCACCGACTCGGTCGAGGGGTCGCGCAGCGCGATGACGTTGTGGTCGAAGCGAATCGTGGTGAGCGCCAGGAGGGCGAGAAGGCTCAGCACCGCCGTGGCCGCGCGCACGCCCGAGGCCCGCGCCACCGCCAGATGGATCAGGAAGCGCACGATCTGGCGAGAGCCCAGCGCCTCGCCGCCGACCCGCCGGGGATCTCCGAGCGCGAAGAGAGCCGGCAGCAGCGTGACCATCACGAAGAGACCGATGAACATGCCGGTGCCGGCGATCAGCCCCAGCTCGCCCACGGCGCGGTACTCGGTGGGCACGAAGACGTAGAAGCCGATGGCCGTGGTTCCGGCGCAGAGCATGCAGGAGCCCCCGATGCTGCGCGCCGTCTCGTCGAGCGCCTCGGGGGGCGCCATGCCGCCCCGCACCAGCTCGGCGTAGCGCATCGACAGATGGATGCCGAAGTCCACGGCCAGCCCGAGGAAGAGGATGGCGAAGGTGATCGAGCAGACGTTCAGCGAGACGACGGAGAAGGCCGCGAAGGCCAGCGTCCAGATCAGGCCGACCGCCAGCGCGATCAGCAGGGAGAAGACGAGCTTGGCGGAGCGGAGCGCAAAGGCCAGGATCACGCCGATCAGCGCGAAGGAGAAGGCGCCCATGCCGAGCACCTGCACGGAGATCAGCCGCATCTCCTCGGTGTTGATCGCCACGTTGCCCGTGATGCGCACGCGGACTCCGTGCTCCTCGTCGAGACCGAGGTCGGCCGCCTCGTCGCGCACGGCGCGCATCACGTCGGCGCCCGGCAGGATGTGGGAGTAGTCGTAGACCGGATCGATCACCAAGAGGCGCCGCGAGGCATCCACCGGCATCCGTCGCTCGAGGATCACCTCGGTCCAGGAGATGGGCTTGGGGCGCCCCTCGAGCACGGCCTCGGCCGCCCGCGAGACGGAATCGAAGGCGGCGCCCAGGTCCATCGGCAGCTCCGGGTGCTCGCGGGACATGTCGATCCCGTCGCGCAGCACCGACGCCAGGTTGCTCAGACTGGCGTCCCGCGAGAGCTCGGCCAGCAGCGGCTGGATGGCGGCCAGGTCGTCGGAGAGATCCTCGAGCTCTTCGGCGTCGAGATAGAGCAGGGCCTGGCGCTCGAAGAAGGGATCGCCACCGGGCACGTAGACGTCGGAGAACTGCGCGGGCCGGGCCTCGAGGCGCTCCGCGAGCAGGGAGGCCGCCATGCGCGCCCGGCCGGGGGTCTCGGCGTCGACGACCACGAGCAGGGCCTCGTCCAGGATCGGGAAGATCTCGGCAAAGGCGTTGTAGTCGGCCCAGAAGTCGAGGCCCTCGTCGAGCAGGGCCGTGTGCCGCATGTCGATCGAGAGATGGCTGGCCGCGTAGGCCCCGAGGCCGACGCTCAGCAGCGCGACGAGAGCCAGGATTGCGCGGGAGCGCGCCCAGCAGAGCGCCATCCAGGACGACAGGGCCGCGACGAGGCTGCCGCCCGCAGCCGATTCGCCCCGATGGCTAGATCGGTCTCCGCCCATACCCCGCCCGATGCACCTTGAGGGAAGAGGCTAGACGTAGCAGAAACGGCCGGCCCCGCCCCCCGGACCGAGGCGTGGCGGCCCGGCCGGCCCTCTAGTCGGACTTGCCGGCGGCGTCGCCGATGCGGAAGGCGGCCCGGGCGCTCTGCTCCCAGCGGCTGAAGGGCATGGCATCGCGGGCCTTGCGCACCCGCTCGAAGAGCTCGTTGGCCTGCTCCTGCTGGCCGGTCCACTCCTGGGCAAAGGTCCCCGAGCGAATCTCCTCCAGCACCTTGGCCATGCTCTCCTTCATGGGCTCGGCGAGCTGCATGAAGCGGGCGCCCCGGGTGATCTGCCCGTACTGGCTGGTTCGGGAGTGGAACTCCATCTGGCGGGACATGCCCACCTCGCGGATCTTCTCGAGCGAGTAGGCGAACTCCCCGGAGAGGTAGAGCTCGAGCAGCACCGCCTCGGGGGGGTAGCCCGCATCGACCAGCAGCTGCACGGCCGCCATCATCACGCAGCCGAAGGCGGGACCGAAGCCCTGCTCGGTGAAGAGATCCAGCGAGGCCTCGTCGTGCATCGACATCTCGATGCAGCCGGCCCGCGTCGAGCCCACGCCCTTGCAGAGCGCCAGCATGCGCTCCCGCGCCTGTCCCGTGGCGTCGCGGTGCACGCCGACGAAGCTGGGGAAGCCCTCGCCGGAGACGTAGCCGTCGCGCACGCCGACGCCGATCATGCGCGGGGCCACCAGGGCGACGTCGACGTCCTCCGGAGGCCGGATCAGCTCGAAGGCGACGTTGTAGCCGGAGGCGAAGACCAGCATCTTGCCGGCGCCGAGCTGCGGGGCCACGTGCTGCTCGTAGACCTCGGGCATGACCTCGTCGGGGATCAGCAGCATGATCACGTCGGCGCCCTGGCAGGCCTCGGCGATCGGCAGCACCGGGAAGCCGTCGGCCTCGGCCTGCTCGTGGGCGTAGTCGCGAATGTTCCCGATCACGACCTCCAGGCCGGAGTCGCGGAGGTTCAGGGCCTGGGAGCGGCCCTGGTTGCCGTAGCCGACGACGGCGATGCGCTGGCCCGCCAGGGCCCCGAGGTCGGCGTCCGAGTCGTGGTAGATCTTCGCCATCTCGCTCTCCTTTCGGAGCATCCTATCACGTAGCCCTGTCGAGGAGCTCCGCGAAGCGCCGCAGCAGGAGCGAGGCGCCCGGCGTCTCGCCCACCCGGGCCAGCAGGACTTCGGCGTCCAGCCCTTCGCGCTGGAGGGCGGGGCGCCGATCGAGCAGGTAGGCGCGCATGACCTCCGCGTCGAACTCGGGGTGGAACTGCACCCCCCAGGCGGAGCCCACCCGGAACGCGTGGTGCGGATCCAGCGACGTCGCGCCCAGCAGGCGCGCTCCGGGAGGCAGGGACAGCACGGACTCCACGTGGGTCGTCTGCACGCGCAGCGGGCTCTCCAGCGCTTCCAGCAGCTCGTCGCCGGAGGCGTCGAGCTCGAGCCGGACCGTTCCGATCTCGCGTCCCCTGGGATTGGGCCCGACGGCTCCGCCCAGGGCGTGGGCCAGGAGCTGGTGCCCGTAGCAGATGCCCAGGATGGGCAGGCCGCGCTCGACGGCCCCGGACAGCCAGGCGGCCGCGCTCTCGCTCCAGGCCGCCCGGTGCGAGACCATCGCGCTCGAGCCGGTCACGACCGCGGCCGACACGGCGTCCGGCTCCGGCGGCGTCTCCCCGGCGTCGACGCGCACGACGCAGCCATGACGAGGGGAGAGCCCCATGCCCGCCAGGATCCAATCCTCGAAGTCTCCGCGCGGAGCCAGTCGCTCGAGGGTCGTCCCGGTCTTCAGGATCAGGAGGGGCCGCAAGCGGGCGGTCTCAGCGGCCCGCGGAGCCCAGGGCGCGCAGCGCGATGCCGGGGGCCGTGGCGGCGTTCGAGGAGCCGACGCCGGGTGCTCTCCGCGAGCGCAGCTCGGGCTCGCGCACGTCGGGGCGGGGGGCGACGCGGAGGTCTGCCAGATCCTCGACGGTCCGGAGCTCCACGCCGCCGGGGTCGCTAGCGACCCGAGGAGCTCGCGGCGGCGGGCTCCGGCTCGGCCTCGCGGATCAGGGCACAGAGCCCGTAGCCGATCACCGCGCCCGCCACGAAGCCGATGGCGACGCCGGCGCCGATCGCCTCGCCCGACGGGCCCGGATCCTCCATGCCGGGAGGGACCCGTGGCTGGCCGATGGTGCGCCCGGTTGCGGCGCCGGCGCCGGCGCCGGCCAGGGCGCCGAACAGCGCACACTCGCCGAGGGGGGCGGTGCGACCGACACAGCCCCAGGCCAGCGGCAGCAGCGCGCAGAGGGCGACCAGGCGATTGGAGCGCATCTCTCCTCCGTCGATCCGCGGCGCCAGTATACGCAGCTCCGCACGGGTCCGGGCTCCACGCCCTAGAGCGCGAAGTCCCCGCCGGGCGTCCGTCGCCAGGCTCCCGCCGCCAGGCTGCCGCCGTCCACGTGGAGCGTCGTTCCGGTCACGAAGGCCGCCAGATCCGAGGCGAGGAAGGCGACGGCGCCCGCCACGTGGTCGACGTGGCCCTCGATGCCCAGCGGTGCGCGGACGCCGATCGGCCCCGTGCCGGGCGTGGGAATCAGGTCGGGCGCCACGGCATTGACGCGGATCCGCCGCCCGGCCAGCTCCAGGGCCAGGCTGCGCGTGAGGCTCTCCTGCGCGGCCTTCATCGCCGCGTAGACCGCGTAGCCGGGCGCGGCGCGGAAGGCCTCGACGGAGGTCACGTTGACGACCGAGCCGCCGCGCTCGGACATCCGCGACACCCCGCAGCGGATCAGGTGACAGACCTGGCCGAAGTTCTCCTCGACCAGGGCCGCCTGGCCACCGGCGCTCAGCCCCAGGAAGTCCGCACGGAAGCTCCCGCCCGCGTTGTTGACCAGCACCTCCAGCGCCCCCAGTCGCTCGGCGGCGCCGGCCACGAAATCGGCCACGGCCTGCGACTCGCGCACGTCCAGCACCGCCGAGGCGACCCGGCGCCCTTCGGCCTCGACGGCCCCTGCGGTCTCGGCCAGGCCCGTCGCGTCGCGGTCGCAGAGGGCGAGGTGGGCTCCGAGGCGAGCCAGCCCGACGGCCGTGGCGCGACCGATGCCGGCCCCGGCGCCGGTCACCAGCGCGACGCGATCGCTGAGCAGGATCGAGCCCGGGTCGAGCGGCACGGTCGCGGGGCGCCTCAGGCGTCGAGGTCGATGGCGCCGGTGCCGTCGTCCTCGAGCGCCTCGAGGGTCGTCGCGTCCTCCCAGACCGGAATGTCGGCGCGCGCGTAGAGCTCGCGGCTGCGCTCCGTGACGGCTCCGACGCGCACCAGCGCGGGCATCATGAGGTCCCGGAAGGAGTGGACCTGCCCCGGACGCAGCTGGCCGCGCAGGCCCGAGGAAGGCAGCTCCCCCACCTCCTTTGCGAAGTCGTGGACGTCGATGCCGGTCTCGTCGAGCACGCGGCGAAAGCCGGGATCGGGGGCGCGCCGCCCCTTGCCGTCGGGTCCGCCCTGGGCGTCGGAGAGGCGTCGGACCACCTCGAAGGCGAAGTCGGCCACCCCCTCCCGGTCGTCCGGGTGCATCCGGGCGAGGGCCTGGCCCACGTAGACGTTGCCGAAGGCCACGTGGCGGGACTCGTCGCGCAGCACCTGCTCGGTGATCTGGACCAGCAGGCGGCAGCTCGAGCTGCGGCGCATGTTGTGAAAGGAGCCGAGGGCCAGGCCCTCGATCACCATGTTCATGCCGATGGCGATCTTCACCCAGTGGTCGGCCCGCAGGGTCAGGTCGATCAGCTCTTTCAGGAAGGGCGCCATGTCGTAGATGGCGCCCAGGCGCCTCAGGTAGTGCTCGTAGACCTCGACGTGGCGCGCCTCGTCCATGGTCTGGGTGGCGGCGTAGAGCT
>CAZYOL010000025.1:13480-32326 GCA_964649065.1 uncultured Spirochaetales bacterium | reverse complement strand
GCTCGGCGGTGTTGCCGATCAGCAGGGCGGCCATGCCCCGGCGCGAGAGGGTGCCGAGCACCACGACATCCGGGTCGAAGTGCTGGCTGGCCTCCAGGATGGCGTGGGTCGGCGAGGCCAGGACGACGTGCAGCTTGGCGTCCGCCGGCCCACCCGCCGAGGCCAGCGCCTGGCGGATCTGCTCCTCCACCTGCTGGCGTCGCTCGGCGACCCAGCTCTCCTCGTCCCGCATCTGCTCGGAGAGCGGCAGCGTGAGCGCGTGCACGACCCGCAGCGAGGCCCCCGCCTGGGAGGAGAGCCAGGCGGACGTCGCCAGCACCCGCAGCCCGACCTCGGTGAGGTCCGTGGCGGCGAGGATCGCCTGGGGCCTGGCGGGACCGTCGGGCGCCACCAGCCACACGGTGCCGGGGCAGACCTGGAGCACGCGCCGGGCCTCGCTGCCCAGGCGCCTGGCGTCGAGGCCGGAGAAGCTGCGCTTCGCGAGTAGCACCAGCGCCGCCGGCGCCTCCGCCGCGGCGCGGGACATCGCCAGCCAGACCGGGTCGGGGGAGAGCTGGATCTGGCACTCGACACCGACCGCCTCGACCTCCCGGGCCAGGGCCTCCAGGGCCGAGCGGCTGCCGGGGCGCTCCCCCTCGCCGCTGAAGTGGAACTTGCCGTCTTCGAGGGCGTGCTCGTCCGAGGCCGTCGAGTGCAGCAGCAGCACGCGGCGGCCACCCGAGCGCGCCAGCTCGAGGGCGGTCTCGAAGGCCCGGCGGCTGCCGGGGGTCACGCGATTTCGATCGGCGCCGAGGTCGATGCCGACGATCAGGCGGGGAAGCTCGGGCATGGGGAGCGGAGGCTAGCGCTCCCCATGCCCGGACCCACTACGGTGCCGCAGGCGGCTGGAGGATCGTGGTCTCTCCGAAGACCGGCCCCAGGTTGACCGGGTGTCGGTCGGCGGTCAGCCACAGCGGCAGCTGGGTGGTCGACTCCGGGTCGTTGGGGATCCCGGAGGGTCCGCCCGGCATGACGTTCACGCCGACGATCCGGTTCCCGATGGCCAGATGCCTGCCGACGTAGCGCCGCACCGGCCCTCCGCCGAAGCCGAAGCTGTTGAGATCCTGCGCGCGCGGGTTGAAGCTCGAGGCGTTCAGCACCTCGTAGCCGCCGTCGCGGGACAGTCCCGGCAGGTCCGGCGCCAGGTCGTCGAAGCCGCCGGCCGGCGGTACCGAGAGGCTGGGATCGAAGGGATGGTCGAAGGTGATGCGATGCAGCTTGCCCCAGCAGTAATCCTCCTGGTTCGTCGAGCCTCCGAAGGCTGGTGCGAACTCGGCGGAGGCGAGGCGGTCCAGGGCGTCGCGCAGCGCGCCCAGCAGCGCCAGGTCGCGGCGGTCCTCGGCGGGGAGGGCAGCCGGCTCGGGAACGAAGTCGATCCCGGAGGCTCCCTCGCCGGTGTAGGGGCTCTGCACCAGCAGGTTCTGGAGGGCCTTGAGGGCCTCGGTACCGCCGGCTTCCAGCCCGAAGTCCGCCAGGCGGTCGTCGACGATGCGCCGAATGGCCTGGCCGCGCCAGACGTTGTAGATCGTCGCCGCCACCGAGGCGTCCTTCTCCTTCTGCGGGACGAAGGGCAGCCGGAAGCCGAGGACGTCGCTCTGGTCCCAGCCCTCCACGATGCCGGTGGGCGTGGAGAAGTCCCAGGTCCCGAGTCGGCCGATGGCCTCGGCCACGTCGGCGTCGCCCGCCAGGGCCGCCAGCTCGAGCGGAGCGCCGGCCTGGCTGGCATTGGTGAAGGCCTCGAGCAGGAAGGGCAGCAGCAGCTCGGCGTCGAGCTGCTGCGTGTTGACCTGGAAGCGCTTCATGTCCGCGAAGCTGACGTCCTCTCCGGCCTCGAGCTTGTCCCGGATCAGCCGGGTGTAGCGCCCGGCGCGCAGGCCGTTGGCGTAGCCCGGGTTCAGGTAGTAGATGGCGCCCGGGTCGGAGCTGCGGACCTGGTTGAGCGGGTTGTTGTCGAGGGTCGTGCCCGCCGGGTCGTTGTTGGCGTTGACGAAGAAGCCCTCCGAGGGGTTCAGGGTCTGCGGCATCTCGGCAAAGGGCAGCACCGCAAAGGGAATGGACTGCCCCTGGGAGAAGACGGGATCCGGCACCCAGTTGGCGCCGCCGCCGCCGGGCCTCACGAGGAAGGGCGGCGTGTCCCCTTCGAGGAAGCCCTGCTCGAGATCCGAGCGCAGCGGATTCTCGGCGCTGGAGAAGTAGCCGAGGTTGCCGTCGGTGTCGGCGTAGGCCCAGTTCTGGGAGCCGACGTCGAAGTTGGCGAGGCCGTCCAGGAAGTCGCCGAGGTTCTGCGCGCGATTCCAGGTCTGGAAGGTCTGCAGCTCCTGGGTGGCATGGAAACCGACGTACTGGAGCACGAAGGCGTCGGTGCTCTCGTCGGCCAGGGGATTCCCGACCTGCAAGAGCACGGTCGGATCGGCGATCCCCAGGATGGGTCCGTCGCTGCGGAAGGGCACCGTGGCGATGATCTGGGCCTCGGGCGGCAGCGTCGCCGTGACGTCGACCAGATTGCCTCCGATGTTCGCGAAGTACTGCGGAAAGCTGACCAGCACCGGGTGCACGGTCCCGGCCGACTCGATGCAGACGCCGAGGGGAGGCCCGCAGAGCGCGGGATTCACGCGGAGGGTGTCGAGGAAAACGTCGCTCACGTCCATCGGGTTGGTGGTGGCCCCCCAGCTGACGTGGCGGGTCTGGCCCAGGATCACCCCGGGCGCCCCGGGAAAGCCCACTCCGTTCACGTCCATGGGACCCTCGTCGGGATCGTCCACCACCGTGAGCCGCCACTCGTAGAAGGTGGAGGGGAAGTTCAGCGAGAGATGCGGGTCGTTGGCGATGATGGGCCGACCGTGGCGGTCGAAGACGCCGGCCTCGTTCGAGCCCACGAAGCTCTCGCGCCGGTTCACGGCGTGCGCCAGCAGGGGCGAGGCCTCGAAGCGCTCCTTCAGGGCTCCGTCGAGCACTCGCTTCGTCCGGGCCAGGAGCTGGGTATTGGCCTTCCAGGTCGCCTCCCCGAGGAAGGGCATGGTGCCCGTGGCATCGGGCACGGTGGCGGCAGGATCCATGGGCGCCGAGCGATAGACGTCCTCGCTGAACAGGGCCTGACCGTCGAAGCCGTTCGCGATGCCGGCCTCGACGTAGTCCAGGAAGATCTCCGTCAGCTCCGTATCGATGTCGAGGGAGAGCGAGGCCGAGATGGCCTTGCCGATCTTGAGCGAGTCGACGGCCGTCCAGGGACGCACGCTGCCGAGCTGGAGCAGGCCGTACTCGGGCGGCAGCGAGCCCTCCGCGGTGAGCTGGTCGATGCAGGCATTGACGCCGTCCGCGTAGGCCTGCAGCAGGGCCTGGAAGCGCGGCGGCGCAGCGTCGAAGGAGCGCTGGGCGGCGCGGTGCAGACCGACGATGCGCGCCTGCACGTCGGCCTGGACGACGCGGCCGTCTCCCATGTCGCGGTCGGGTCCCAGCAGCTCCGCCTCGGTGCCGTCCACCTGGCGGCGCGTCTGGTCCATCTGGAAGAGGCGGTCCTGGCAGTGGATCCAGCCCGAGGCGATGGAGACGTCGAAGTCGTTCTGACCGCGGATGTGGCGCACGCCGAACTCGTCGGTGGTCACCGAAACCTCGGCGCTCAGGCCGGAAAGCACCGGACCGAGCTGGGGCTCCGGAAAGCAGCTCTGGATGCCGAGCCCGAAGGCGGCCACCAGGCCCAGACAGGCAGCGATCGCGAGACGCATGGAGACTCCTTTGCCCTCGGCGGGAGGGCGGGCGTGAAGGGGCGCAGCGGGTGCCCAACTGCGCGCCATTCTGCCCCGCGCGCGCGCGCCGCTGCTAGCGCGATCTCGGCGGTGGGCTCCGGCCGCGAGGCCGGGCGGCACCGCAACGCGACGCGTCACGCCCGCGGCGCGGGGGCCGCGTCGGAGCGCGCGCCGCCCGGGCCGCAGCCCGCCTGTGTTAGCTTGCGGCCGCGCAGAGAGCTGCGACTCTGGCGCGCCGGAAGCGGATGCGATCGAAACGGGATCGCAGAGAGGAGGCCCATGGCCGCCGGTGACCCGACCCCTGAAGGAGAAGAGCTTCCCTTCCACCTGCGCGGCAACTACGCCCCGGTCTCCGAGGAGCTGAGTGCCACCGACCTGCCCGTCGAGGGGGCCCTGCCGCCGGAGCTCGACGGCCTCTATCTGCGCAACGGCCCCAACCCCAGGTCCGGCCACTCCTCACACTGGTTCGTCGGCGACGGCATGATCCACGGCGTGCGCCTGGAGGCGGGCCGGGCGGCCTGGTACCGAAATCGCTGGGTGCGGACGCGTTACCTCAGCGAGGAGGGCGCGCGCTGGTTGGACGAGGAGGGCCGCGTGGACCGCAGCGTCGCCCGCGCGAACACCCACGTCATCGAGCACGCGGGCCGGGTGCTGGCCCTGGTCGAGAACGCCTATCCGACCGAGCTGACGCGCGAACTCGACACGGTGGGCATCTACGACTACGAGGGCCACCTGCGCACCGCCATGACGGCCCACCCGAAGCGGTGCCCGAGCACCGGCGAGCTGCACTTCTTCGGCTATCACTTCGGCCCCCCCTACCTCACCTACCACCGCGCCGATGCCTCCGGTCGCCTCGTGCAGAGCGAAGCGATCGAGGGAGCGGGCCCGACCATGGCCCACGACTTCGCCATCACCGCGAGCCGGGTGGTCTTCATGGACCTGCCGATCGTCTTCAGCCCCGAGCGCATCGAAGAGGGCAAGTTCCCCTACGCCTGGAGCGACGACTACCCCGCCCGCCTCGGCGTGATGCCTCGCGGGGGGCGCGGCTCGCAGGTGCGCTGGCTCGAGATCGAGCCCTGCTACGTCTTCCATCCGCTGAACGCCTACGACGACGGCGACCGCGTGGTGCTCGACGTGGCCCGCTACCCGTCGCTCTGGCGCGAGGACTCGGAGCACTTCGAGAGCGCCTACCTGCACCGCTTCACGCTCGACCTGGCCGCAGGCCAGGTGCAGGAGCAGGCCCTCGACGAGCGCGCCATGGAGTTTCCGCGCGTGGACGAGCGACGCGTCGGGCTTCCCCACCGCTTCGGCTATGCGGTCTCGGGAGCCAACGTCGGCGCGGAGCCCTCCGCGCTGCTCCGCTACGACCTGCGCACCGGAGTCACCGAGACGCAGCAGCTGGCGGCGGGGCAGGCGGCCGGCGAGGGAATCTTCGTGCCTGCCTCGGAGAGCTCGGCGGAGGAAGAGGGCTGGGTGCTGTGTCTGGTCTACGACGCCGCGAGGCACGGCAGCGACCTGGTGGTGCTCGACGGCAGCGCCTTCTCCGCAAAGCCGGTCGCCCGGGTCCGCCTCCCCCAGCGGGTCCCCTTCGGCTTTCACGGCAGCTGGCTTCCGGCCTGAACTCAGGCGTCGGCGAGCATGCGCCGCTGCAGCCTTCCCATGCCGAGGCTGCGGGCCAGCTCGAGGCCGCGGCGGTGGCACTGCTCCGCCAGGATCCGGTCGCCGCTCGCCGCGCGGCGGCGCAACATGCGAGCCCGAGCGGCCTCGCTGTGGGCCAGCCAGGCCCGCGCCCCCAGGGCCTCGTGGCGGGCCAGGCCCGCGCGCAGGTGGGAGTCCGCCCGCTCCCAATCCCGCTGGGCCGCGGCCAGCAGCCCGAGGTGATGCTGGACGCTCCCGTAGAAGAGCATCGAATCGCCGACGACGACGTTCAGGCCGGCAAAGGGCTCGATCTCGTCCTGCAGCCCCCGGGCGTGCTCGGCCTCGTCGAGGCCCTCGCACAGCTCGGCGAGCTGGACCACGGTGATCATCCAGCCGGCGTCGCGCGGAATGCGCTCGAAGCCGCGGGCCGCGATCTCCGAGAGGATCCGGCGGGCCGGATCCGAACGGCCCGAGGCGAAGTAGAGCTGCGCCAGGCCGGCGCGCCAGGCCGTGGCGGCGGGGAAGCGCGCCACCATCGACTGGACGGGTCCCTCCATCCCGTCGAGATTCCCGCGCTCCAGCTGCAGGTAGTAGAGCTGGATCACGCTCTGGATCTCGACGTCGGCAGTCCGCGCCCTTCGGCTCTCGGCCACGGCGCGGGCAATCGAGCGCTCGGCATCGTCGAAGCGACCCTCGAGCAGCTCCCGGGTGGCGCGGCAGGTCGTCAGCAGCCAGCGCGCCTGGGGCGAGCGCAGTCGATCGGCGAGCACGCGGAAGCGCTCGAGCTCCTCGTCGAAGGAGCCCAGGTCGCCGAGCTCGATGAAGGCGGTCAGGCAACCGCTGCGCCCGGAGAGCTCGAGCTCTGCATCCCCCGCCTCGCGGGCCACCCGCACGATCTCGGTGTTGCGCTCCAGGCGCTTGCCGCGCTCCTCGGGCGTCAGCACGAACCAGGCGGCGTGGTCTAGGGCCTGCGCCAGGCCCGGCAGGTCCGAGCGTCGACGGGCCAGATCGATGGCCTCCCGCACCAGGGCTCGGGCCTGCGAGAGGGGCTCTTCGTAACGCAGCTCGGATCCGAGTCGCGAGAGCAGCCGGATTCGTTGGGGGCTGTCCTCGTCCACCCACTCGAGGGCCTCCTCCAGAAGATCGACGATCATCGGGTCGCTGGCCCCGACCGATTCGGGGCGCCCCGCGTAGCCGAGCGCACCGCTCGCCACCAGCTCCGGGTCCTCGAGCTTGCGGCCGAGGGAGACGATGTTGCGGTAGGTGAGGCGCGCCTGCTCGAGGCCGACGGTGGCGAGCTCGGCGCGGGCCAGGGAGCAGAGCACCCGCGCCCGCCGGACGTCGTCGGCGGTGGGGTCGAGCTGCATCACCTCGAGAGCGACCCGATAGAGGGCCTCGGCCGCCTCGTGGGCGTTGCGGTCGCTCAGCTGGTCGGCCGCGGCCACGGCCACGTCGGCGGCGTGGCCGGCATCGCCCGAGGGAGCCGCGCGGCACAGATGGAAGGCCAGCTCGGCGAGGCGCTCGTCGTGGGAGCCCTGCAGCGAGCCCTCCAGCCGCTCCGCGGCCTTGCGATGCAGGGCGAAGCGGCTCTCGGGCTCCAGACCCTCGTAGAGGGTCTCGCGAATCAGGGCGTGCGAGAAGCGCAGGCGGTCGAGGCGGCCGGGGTCTTCGACGAGGATCGAGGCTTCGACGGCCTCCTGGATCGCCTCGCGAGCGGACTCGCCGACCAGATCCTCCACGGCGGCGCGGCCGAAGTCCTCTCCCAGGACGGACGCCGCGCACAGGGCGCGATGCGCCTCGCGCGAGATGCGCGCCAGCCGGCGGCCGATCACCTGCTCGGCGCCCCGGGGAATCAGGTCGTGCCAGTCCGGCGCGAGCCGACCCGGACCGCCGCGCGACTCGATGAAGGCCAGGATCTCCCCCATCAGCAGCGGGTTGCCCCGCGTGGTGCGCTGCATGGCCAGGACCAGCTCCCGGGGCGGGTCGTCCCCGAGGCGAACGCGCAGAAGGTCGCGGATCTCGTCGGCGTCCAGCCCGAGCAGATCGAAGCGATCCGCGTTGGGGGCCGAGCTGATCCGATCGAGCGCTCGCGCATGAGCCGGCTGGCGCAACAGCTCGGGCTCCCGGTAGGTGCCGATCAGCGCGATGGGCGCCTGGGTGAGCTCGGAGGCGACGAAGTCGAAGAGGTGCAGGCTGCCCGAGTCCGAGACGTGGAGATCGTCGAGGACGAGGACCAGGGGATGCGACTCGGCGATGCGGCCGACGAAGTGAGCCATGGCGTCGAAGAAGCGGAAGCGCGCCGTCTCGGGGTTCCGGGACAGGGGCGGCGCCTTCACGCCGAGGCGCTCCTCGAGCTCGGGGAGGATCCTCACCACCTCGATGGCGTTGCCGGCAAGCCATTGCGTCAGCTGGGCGTCGTCGGCCGCGCGCGCCAGCGAGCGCACCACCTGCGTCCAGGGTCGGTAGGCCGAGGCGCCCGTCGTCGCGTCGATGCGCGAGCGGGCGACCCGCACGTCGCCGACGCGGGCGCGCTCCGCCAGCTCCATGGCGGTGCGCGTCTTGCCGATGCCGGCGTCTCCCACCAGCAGCACGATGCGGCTCTCTCCGGAGACGGCGGCGCGCAGAATGCCCCCCGCCCGCTCGAGCAGACCCGCCCGTCCGACATAGGGCTGGGCCGCCGCCGCCTCGCCCTCGACGGCGATCGG
Organism: uncultured Spirochaetales bacterium; assembly: GCA_964649065.1. Taxonomy (GTDB): domain Bacteria; phylum Myxococcota_A; class UBA9160; order UBA9160; family SMWR01; genus CAZYOL01. The sequence continues at coordinate 24,201 of CAZYOL010000025.1, read as the reverse complement.
CTCCGCGTGCAGCCGGTAGCCCCAGCCGCGCAGCGTCTCGATGATGGTCGAGCTGCGCGCCGTTTCTCCGAGAGCGCGCCGCGCCTCCTTGACCAGGCGCTTGAGTGAGTCGTGGGTGACGGCGACGTCGGGCCACAGGGCCTGGAGGATCGTCTCCTTGGCGACGGCCTCGCCCCGGTGGGTCACCAGGAAGATCAGCAGATCGAGGACCTTGGGCTCGACGCGGACGTCGCTCCCGGCGCGTCGCAGCCGGCGCTGCACGGTATCGAGCGTGCAGTCTCCCAGGGCGAAGGCCCCCGAGGCGTCGGCGGCGGGCTGAATCGGATCTGCGCTCATGATGCATCGTCGCCCAGCAGCGGCCCGGCGTGGGAATCACCGGAACATCACGACGTCCCGCGACCGGCGCCCCATAATAGACCTCGCAGGCCGCGGGCTCCGGGCAAAAGATTGCGGCCCGGTGCCCCGAGGCCGCTGTGAGCCGCTTCATACGGAGCGCGAACTCCGCAGGCGCTGCGCGCCCGGGGGGCCGCTCCGAGGACGGATGGGCCATCCCGGGTCTCCCCGGGGGGCCGGTGGGTGCTTCCCTCGGGGCGCCCACCGGCCGAGGCTCCGCCTGGCGAGATCCTCTCCGACCCGGCCCCCAGCCGTCGCGGCCCCGGACCCCGGACCGCGGAAGAAAGCGCGGCGGCCGCTGACACAAAGCGCTCCTCGCCCCCACTCCCCTTTGGCTTCCGGTGCGACCGCCGTCCGCGGAGGCCCCTGGGGAGGCGCGTGTGGCAGGAGTGGACATGCGTCAGATGAGTTCTCTCGTTGCGGTGCTGGCCTTGGGCGCCTTCCTCGCGGCCACCCTGGCCGCGGGCCGGGCCGAGGCAATCCTGATCGACTTCGAGGAGTTCGGGAACGGCGACATCGTGACCGAGGTGACGGCAGACGGGCTCGAGGTCCGGATCTCCGCGGAGAATCCGAAGCAGGACGAGAACCTTGCGGTGGTCTTCGACAGCAGCCTGACGGGAACCCGGGACATGGATCTCGAGTTCGATCCGGTGACGGACCCGGACAGGGCCACCAACATCCTGATCGTCGAGGAGCGTCCCGGCACCTGTGGCGTCACCCGGTGCCCGGATCCGGACGACGAGGCAGGTGGAGCCGTCCTCACCTTCGTCTTCGGGACGCCGCTCACCGCCCTGAGCTTCGACGTCATCGACATCGACCTCGACGAGGGGGACAGCACGGTGACCTTCTTCGACGGCGAGACCGAGCTCGGCTTCATCGAGCTGGGGACCCTCCCGGGCTTCGTGCTTGGCAACAACTCCTTCAACAGCGTACCGACGATCGAGGCCTCGGAGTTCCCCGGCGGCTCCCAGTTCGATCGTGTGGTCCTGAACCTGGACGGCTCGGGCGGCATCGACAACCTCGAGGCGACGATCGTCCCCGAGCCGGCGAGCCTGGCCCTGGTCGCGACCGGTCTCTGTGGCCTGGCCCTGATGGGCCGCCGCCGGCGGAGCCGCCCTCAGGCGTAGACGAGAACGCTGCGGATGACCCGGCCCTCGTGCATCAGCTCGAAGGCCCGGTTCACCTGCTCCAGGGGCAGCGTGGCGCTGACCAGCGGATCCAGCTGGATGCCCCCCGCCATGTAGCGGTCGACGAAGCCCGGGAGCTGGCTCCGTCCCTTGGTGCCCCCGAAGGCCGAGCCACGCCACGAGCGCCCGGTGACCAGCAGGAAGGGTCGGGCGCGGATCTCCTCCCCGGCTCCGGCCACCCCCAGGATGATCGACTGCCCCCAGCCGCGGACGGTACAGGCCAGGGCCTGGCCCATGGTCTCCACGCGACCGATGCACTCGAAGGAGTAGTCGACGCCGCCCCCCGTCGCCTCGACGAGGGCTTCCACCACGTCGTCGAGCTCCTGCGGGTTCCAGCAGTCCGTGGCGCCGAGCTGCCGGGCCAGCTCGAACTTGGCCGGGTTGGTATCGAGGGCGATGATGCGCTCGGCGCCGGCCATGACCGCCCCCTGGACCACCGAGAGCCCCACGCCCCCGAGGCCGAAGACGGCGACGGAGGCACCGGGCTCGACCTTGGCGGTGTGCAGCACGGCGCCGATTCCGGTGGTGACTCCACAGGCCAGCAGGCAGATCTTCTCGAGCGGTGCGTCCTTGCGCACCTTGGCGACCGCGATCTCCGGCAGGACCGTGCACTCCGCGAAGGTGGAGGTCCCCATGTAGTGGTGGATCCGGCGGCCGGCCTTCGAGAGGCGCGAGCTCCCGTCCGGCATCGAGCCCTGTCCCTGGGTGGCCCGCAGGGTGATGCAGAGGTTGGTCTTCCCGGAGAGGCAGAAGCGGCAGCTCCGGCACTCGGGAATGTAGAGGGGGATCACGTGGTCGCCGGGTGCCAGCGACTGGACGCCCCCGCCGACCTCCTCCACCACCCCGGCCCCCTCGTGTCCCAGCACGCAGGGGAAGAGGCCCTCGGGGTCGCGGCCCGAGAGGGTGTAGGCGTCGGTGTGGCAGACGCCGCTGGCGGCGAGACGCACCAGCACCTCGCCCGCTCGGGGACCCTCGAGGTCGATCTCCTCGATCTCGAGCGGCTGAGCGGGCTCCCAGGCGACGGCCGCCTTGATCTTCATGGCGTCGAAGTCCTCAGGAGAGGGTGGAGATGCCGCCGTCGACGGGGATCGTCGCCCCGGTGAGGTAGGCGCCCGCCCGCGAGGCCAGATAGATCGCGACCCCCGCCATGTCCTCGGGCTCGCCGATGCGCCCGAGGGGGCAGGAGGCGACGATGGCGTCCCGGAAGCGATCCAGGGTTGCGGCCATCATCTTGCTCTCGAAGGGGCCCGGCGCGATGGCGTTCACCGTGATGCCGCGCGGCGCGAGCTGGCGCGCCAGGGCGCGGGTCAGGTGGTGCACCGCCGCCTTGCTGGCCGAGTAGGCGTAGGTCTCGAGCACGGGAACGCGCAGGCCGTCGATCGAGCCGATGTTGATCACGCGGGCCGGGTCCCCGGGCTGGGCCGCCTTCTCGAGCTGCGGCAGCAGGGCCCGGGTGAGGTGGAAGACGCCCTTGACGTTCAGGGCCAGGACCTTGTCCCAGGCCTCGTCCGGGTAGTCGGCGAGCGGGGCTCCCCAGTTGGCCCCGGCATTGTTCACCAGGATGTGCAGGGCGGGCTCCCGCGATGCCAGATCCGCGGCCAGGCGATCGCACTCGGCCTGCGTCGAAAGATCCGCCGGAAGCGCGTGGCACTCCCCGCCGGCGGAGAGCTCTCGCGCCACCTCCTCGCAGGCCGCCGCCTTGCGCGACGAGACGTAGACGCGAGCCCCGGCCTCGACGAAGCCGCGGGCGATCATCAGGCCGATGCCTCGCGAGCCGCCGGTGACGAGCGCCACCTTGCCCCGAATCGAGAACAGGTCGCTCATGAGCTGGGAATCTCCTCTGCACGCACCGCCCCGGTCGCCTCTTCCCAGGCCCGCCGCAGCGCGAAGTCTCGATCCAGACGATAGACGAAGGGCAGGCCGCTGGTCGCGAAGCCCTGGTCGCGGCTCAGCTCGGCCCGCTCCAGGGTCTCGCCGAGCGTCCAGCCCTCCTGGGCCGCTCGCCGGGCGACCTCCCAGAGCTCGCGGAGGAAGCCCTGGAAGGCCTCCAGCTCGGCGCGCCCGGCCAGGGCGCCATGGCCCGGGATCAGCCGCTCGAAGTCCAGGGCCAGCAGCCGGTCCAGGGTCTCGATCCAGGCGCGCAGCGAGCCGCCCGCCTCCAGGTCGATGTTGGGGTAGAGACGGTGGACGAAGAGGTCGCCGGTGTGGACCACCCCGTCCTCGACGAAGTGCACCACCAGGTCGCCACCGGTGTGACCGCTCCCGAGGTACAGGCAGCGGATGGTCTTGCCGCCGATCGACAGCTCGTAGGAGTCTTCGAAGGTGTGGTTGGGAAGGGTCTGCGCGACCTCGCCCTCCCAGTAGGCCGCGTCGAAGTGGCGCAGGTAGTCGAGGGTGCGCCGGGTGGCCACCACGCGTGAGCCGCGGGCGAAGGCCGGGTTCCCGTGCGTGTGGTCGAGGTGGTAGTGGGTGTTGATGATCGCCTGGACCGGACCGCGGCCGTAGCGCTCCGCGAAGCCCAGAATCTGCTTGGCCTGGGAGCGAAAGGTCATGGTGTCGACCACCACGGCGCCCAGCTCCGTGGCGAGGATGCCGACGTTCCCGCCCAGCCGCCCGGCGGTCACCATGTGCAGGTCGTCGGTGACGCGGACGACCTCGAGATCGTGGATGTCCGAGTAGATGCTGCAGGCGTAGGCAGCGACGATCAGGACCAGGAGGGCGACCGACCCTCCGACGATGCGAACCATCCCCTCCCCCGGCTCGGCGGCAGTATACGCCGGCCGCGGAAGCGGGCCCGGGCGTCCGGATCGGAACGGCCCCGGGCCCGCGCCAGCCGGGGCCTAGGCGGGCTGGAAGCCCTCGTCCGCCAGGCACTTGGCAAAGCTGGGGCGCGCGTGGACGCGCGCCACGTAGGTCGCGAGGGCCGGCCAGCGCGAGGCATCGGGCTTCTCGCCGCCCATGGCGAGGTTCACGAAGTTGGCCCCCACGGCGACGTCGGCCACCGAGAAGGAGGAGCCGACCAGCCAGTCGCGGCCGCCGAGCTGCTCCGTCAGGTAGTCGCAGAGCGGGGCCAGCTCCTCGAGCTTCTGCGCCACCAGAGCCTCGTCCACCTCCTTCTGGAAGAAGTTGGGGTTGAGGTAGCGCTGCTGGAAGATGGTTCCGGTGGTCTCGGCCAGCTTCGTGTCCGAGTACTCCTCCAGCCACAGGGCCCGCGCCTTCTCGTGCGGGTCCGAGGGGTAGACCGGGTTCGCCGGGTGCGTGTCCTCCAGGAAGGCGATGATGCACGACGAGTCCGGCAGGCTGAAGTCGCCGTCCTGCCAGCAGGGAATCTTCCCGAGCGGGCTGATCTTGCGGTACTCCTCGTTGGGCCCGAAGGGGATCAAGGGATTGGATTCGTAGTCGACGTTCTTCTCCGCGCAGACGACGCGGACCTTGCGCACGTAGGGCGAGGCAAAGACTCCGTGAAGGATGGGCATGGGATCCTCTCGATGGCTTGGGTTCAGGGACTGCGATCGGACGGGTTCTGGCCCGTGCCCTCGCGGGCTCCGAGCTCGAAGCACAGGGGAAGCTCTGCCAGGACGCCGGCGTCTCCCTCGACCTCGAGGCCCCGGTCGCCCGGGGAGGCTCCGGGCTCCAGGGCGCCGGCGGCGAGCAGGCCCAGGGCGAAGGGGTGGCCCCGCACGCGCAGGTCGGCCGGGTCGCCGGGAGCGGCGTCGCGAAGCTCGGCCCCGTCGGGACCGGCCACGACCAGGAAGAACTCCTCCGCGCTCTCGTCCACCGCGTGGAGCAGGAAGCGGCGCTCCGGGAGCGGGACCCGGCGCAGAGCGAAGGCCAGGCCGGCCCGCAGCATGCGCGGTCCCAGGGCGTCGCCGGGCAGCGGCTCCTCGAGAAAGCGGGCCCCCCAGCGGGCCATCTCGATCAGCACCCGATCGAGGCCCCGTCCGGCCTCGGAGAGCGCGTAGACACTGCAGGAGGCGGGCGGCGGCAGGCTGCGGCGCTCGATCAGCCCCCGCTCCTCCAGCCGCGCCAGGCGCTCCGACAGGATGCTGGCGCTCACCCCCGGCAGCGAGCGCTGGAGATCGCCGAAGCGCATGGGCCCCGCGAAGAGGTCGCGCAGCACCAAGAGCGTCCAGCGCTCCCCCAGGATCTCGGCGGCTCGGGCCAGCGGGCAGAACTGCGCGTAGCGGAAGTCGGGGGGCATCGGGCGGCACCCTACCACAGCTCTGCTTCTGATTAAAGAGTGTTCGCTTTTTATTTCACATCGTACCCGCTGCGGGAGGCTGGCCCGAGTCGCCGGATAGACTCGGCGCTCCCCCACTCGAGGAGACGCGACGATGCGAGATTCGATCCGACCCGGGAGCGCCGCCCTGGCCTGCGCGGTGCTGCTCGGGCTGGCCTCCGCGGCCGCCGCCCAGCAGGCCGAGGCCCCGGCCGCGGAGGAGGCGACGAAGCCCGCGGAGGCCCCCGCGCCGCCGACCTTCACCGATCTGGACGAGTACGGCCGGGGCACGCCCCAGTCGGCAGTGCTCGGCTACCTGAAGAGCGCGCGCGATCGCGACTGGGAGCGCGCCGCCCAATACCTGAATCTGAGTCCGGTCCCCGCCGCGGAACGCGAGGAGCGAGGCCCCGACCTCGCCAAGCAGCTCAAGACGATTCTCGATCGGACCCTCTGGATCGAGACGGACCTCCTCTCGAGCCAGCCCGAGGGCTTCCCGGAGGACGGCCTGCCCCAGCGCCGCGACCTGGTCGGCGTGATCAAGTCCGAGCTGCAGGGGAAGGTGCCCGTCTACGTGGAGCGGCAGCGCACCGCGGAGGGCCGCGACATCTGGAAGATCGCCGGTGCCACGGTGGCGCAGATCCCCAGGCTCGACGACGAGTTCGGCAACGGCGTGCTCGGCCGCTACCTGCCCCCCATCTTCTTCGACGCCCGGGTGCTCGAGGTCCAGCTCTGGCAGTGGATCGCCATCGTGCTGGTGCTCATGGCGGCCTGGCTGGGCTCCTGGCTCGTCGTCCGGGTCCTGGCCCGCCTCACCCACCCGATCGTCGAGACGACCGAGAGCACCGTCGACGACCACCTCTTCTCGGCGACGCTGGGTCCCTTGCGCCTGGCCTTCGCGCTCGGGATCGCCGCCACGGCGATGCCCTCGCTCGACCTGGCCCTGGTGGTGGAGCGGGTGGTGGTGGGCCTGATGACCGTCGTCGGCATCGTCGCCGGCATCTGGTTCGCGCTGCGCCTGATCGACCTGCTGAGCATGCTCTCCGAGGGAGCGCTGCGCGATCAGAACCGCACGTCGATGATCCAGCTCGTCCCGCTCGGCCGCAAGTCGATCAAGGTGGCGGTGGTCGCCGTGGGCGTGCTGGCTGCCCTCGACAGCCTGGGCTTCAACGTCACGGCGCTGATCGCCGGCCTCGGCATCGGCGGACTGGCCGTGGCCCTGGCCCTGCAGAAGACCCTGGAGAACCTCTTCGGGGGCGCCACGATCCTGGCGGACCGGCCGGTCCGGGTCGGCGACTTCTGCCGCTTCGGCGGTCGGGTCGGCACCGTCGAGGAGATCGGTCTGCGCTCGACGCGGGTGCGTACCCTCGACCGCACCGTGGTGAGCATCCCCAACGCGGAGTTCTCTCTGATGCAGCTCGAGAACTTCGGACGGCGCGACAAGATCTGGTATCACCCGACGATCGGCCTGCGCTACGAGACCACGCCGGAGCAGCTTCGCTACGTCCTGGTGGAGGTGCGCAAGATGCTCTACTCCCACCCGAGGGTCGATCCGGATCCGGCGCGCATCCGCTTCACGGGCTTCGGCGCCTACTCCCTCGACCTGGAGATCTTCGCCTATGTGCTCTGCACGGACTTCGGCGAGTTCCTCGAGGTCGCGGAGGATCTGAACCTGCGCGTGATGGACATCGTGGAGGCGGCGGGCACCGGCTTCGCCTTCCCCTCGAGCACGACCTACGTGGCCCGGGACGAAGGCCTCGACAGCGAGCGCGGCCGCGCGGCGGAGGCCCAGGTGCAGCAGTGGCGGGAGATGCGCGAGCTCGGCTTGCCCGGCTTCCCGCCGGAGCGCATCCGCGAGCTGCGCAACACGCTGGACTACCCGCCGACGGGCTCCGCCCTGGCCAAGACCGAACCGCGGTGAGCGCGATCCCCTGGATCGCCGCCGGCGGCGCGGTCGGGGTGGTGCTCCGCTACCTGCTGGCGAGCGGCCTGCAGCGGCTGGCGGTCGGGTCCTACCCGGTGGGAACCCTGGCCGTGAACGTGGCGGGCTGCCTGGGCATCGGCCTGCTCGTCGCCTGGCTCGAGGGGCCCCTGCAGGTGCGCGACGAGATGCGCCTGGCCCTGCTGGTCGGCCTGCTCGGGGGCTTCACCACCTTCTCGACCTTCGGCCTGGAGGCGCTGGCGCTGATCGACGAGGGGGAGCTGCTGCGCGGCGCCAGCTACGTGCTGCTCTCCAACGGCCTGGGCCTCGGCGCCGTCTGGCTCGGCCTGCGCGTGGCGGGCGGCTGAGGCTGCTGCACCGCTCGGCCTAGAGGCCCGCCGAGAGCGGCTGGGGCTTGCCGAAGAGCCAGCCCTGCCCGAAGTCGATGCCCAGCTCGGCCAGGGTCTCGAGCTCCTCGAGAGTGTCGAGGCCCTCGCCGATGATGCGCGCGCCGATGCGTTGGGCCACCGTGCGCAGGGCGCGCACCAGCTCCTGTCGAGCCGGGTCCGTGTCGATGCCCTGGACGAAGGCCTTGTCCACCTTGACGAACTCCGGCGAGAGCTCCATCAGCGCCTCGAGGCTCTGGTAGCCCGCACCCATGTCGTCCAGGGCGATCTGGAAGCCCAGCTTCTTGTAGGAGTCGCGCACCTCGCGGAAGATCTCGAAGTTTCCGATCGATTCCTGCTCCGAGATCTCGAAGACCACGTCGCTGGGCCGCAGGGCCAGCTCGCCCAGGGTTCCGGTCAGGGCCTCGGCCCGGAAGCTCGGGTCGTGGATCGTGGTGGGCCGCACGTTCAGGAAGAGCTTGGTGCCCTCCGGCAGGTCGCGCGCCCCGGCCAGGCCGCTGCGGCGGCAGAGGCAGTCGAGCTGGAACATGAGGTCGTAGGCCTCGGCCGCCGGGAAGAGGGACGCCGGCGAGTAGAAGGGCGAGCCCTCGGGCCCGCGCGCCAGAGCCTCGTAGCCGAAGACCGTGCGGCTGCGACACTCGACGATGGGCTCGTAGACCGAGCGGATCTCGCCGCGACACAGCAGCTCGAAGAGCTGCTGTCGCTCGCGGCGCGACTCGATGCGGGCCTCGAGATCGGCGTCGGAGCGGGCCTCCTCCAGGGCCGCCCGGATCTGGGTCTCGGCGCTGATGGTCGGATTGCGCAGCGCCGCGGCGATGCCGATCGAGACCCGTAGCGATTCCTTCAGATGCGGATAGGCGACCCGCTGGCCGCGCCGCGCGATGCCGTCCACCAGCAGGCGGCGCAGCTCGGGCAGCTCCTTGGAGTGGAAGCCCACCTCGTCCTTCAGGCGGAAGAGCAGCACCACCAGCTCGGTACGCCCCAGCTCGCCGGTGACCACGGCATCGGAGCCGCGCAGGGAGGCGGCGGTGACCTCGGTCACCACGTTCGCGAGGTTCGAGAGGGCCCTGCGCAGGGCCTCGCCGCCGTAGCGGCCCTCGACGCCGGCGAGCCCGGAGGCGTCGACCAGCAGCAGGCCCAGCGCACCTTCCTCGCTGAAGCGCTGCCCGACCACGGGCAAGACCTCGCCCAGGGCGGCGGCTCCGCTGCCGCTGCGCGCGGAGGCCTTGGAGATCAGGATCTCGGGAGACACCCCTCCTGGATCGGCAGGGGGGCTGGGGCTGTTGAGCCCGCCCCGGCCTCAGCCCGTCCGGGCCCCCATGGCCTCGAGCACGTTGGCCCGGGAGCCCAGGGTGTGGGCGATGCCCGAGAGCAGCGAGAAGACGCGTCCGACCAGCACGAAGTCGCTGGGGACGCGGATCACCGGATTCTCGCGGATGGCCTCGAAGAGCTCGTCGGTCATCTCCTCGGTGAACTCGCCTTCGAAGCGTCCGCTGTCGCTGCGCCGCATCATGCGCCGGGCGATCCCGATGTAGGTGTCCGGGTCGCCGGTCTTGGTCTCGAAGCCCAGCTCCTCGAAGGCGCGGATCATCGCCGCTTCGTTCAGCGTCATCATGGAGAACATCAGCTCGAAGAGGCCCAGGCCGAAGCCCTCGGGAAGCTCCTTCGAGAGCCCGAAGTCCAGCAGCACGATCTGGGGGCCCGGCCGCACGAAGAGATTGCCCGGATGGGGGTCGGCCTGGAAGAAGCCCGCCGCCAGGATCTGGCGCACGTAGATCTGCATCAGATCCTGCACGACCTCCTCCGGGTCGAGCCCGGCGGCCACCAGGGACTCCCGCTCCGTCACCTTGATGCCGTCGACCAGCTCCATCACCAGGACCCGGCGCGTGGACCACTCCCGGTGCATGCGCGGCACCACCACGTGGGGGTCGTCGGCGAAGAGCTCGCGTACGCGGTCGGCGCTGTCGGCCTCGCGACGGAAGTCGAGCTCCAGGGAGAGGTGCTGGGTCAGCTCCGTGAGCAGGGGCAGCAGCTCCAGGGGCTGCGGGTCCAGGCGCTCGTAGATGCGGCAGGCGCGGCGCAGGTTGGCCAGATCCGTGGCCACGATGCGCTCGATGTCCGGGTACTGCACCTTGACCGCCACCTCCTGGCCGTCGCGCAGGCGCGCGCGGTGAACCTGGGCCAACGAGGCGGAGGCGAGCGGCTGCTCGTCGAAGTCGCTGAAGATGGCGTCCAGGGGCTTGCCCAGCTCGCGCTCGACGGCCTCGCGAATCACCGGGAAGGGTTTGGGAGGCACCGCGTCGTGGCACTGCTTGAGCCGCTGGATGAAGGGGGGCGGGAACATGTCCGAACGGGTGGCCACGGCCTGACACACCTTGATGATCACGCCCCGCAGTGAGAGGGCCGTGCGGAGCACCAGGCGGGCCGCGCGCTCGTGGGTGACGCTGCGGTCCTCGGGCGGGGGCAGGCGCAGCAGCCGGTGACCCAGCTCGGGGAGCTTGTAGAGCGACCAGAGGCGCGCTGCGGTCCAGCCGACCTGGGCCGAGCGCTGCAGGCGCTCGGCCCACTCCGCGGCGGCGGCCTGCCGGCGGCCCGAC
>CAZYOL010000025.1:0-13470 GCA_964649065.1 uncultured Spirochaetales bacterium | reverse complement strand
GCGCGCTCCCTGCGCCCGGCGGCGCCCCACCCTCCGGGGCCGGCGCGCGGGGCCCCCCCCCCCCACTCCGCGGCGGAGGCCTGCCGGCGGCCCGACTCCACGGGGCTAGGCGGGCACCGGCTCGAAGCCCGTGCGGGGCGGCGGCGACCAGCGCGTCTCCAGGGCCTCGAAGGCCTCGAGCAGGGAGTCGGGGTCGGCAGCCTCGGCCAGCGACTCGCGCAGCGAGTCGCGGGTCTGCCGTCGCTGCTCGCGAGGCCGCTCCGTGGTGAGCTGGACGAGCATCCGATGCAGGATGCCGTCCACGACCTCGCGCCCCGCCAGCGTGCCGCCGTCCACCGTGCGCAGGGTGCGGCTTCGGGCCTCGCTGAGGGCGGTGCGCAGGTACTCCACGTGCGGGCTCTCGTCGCTGCGGATGTGACGCACCAGCGCCGCAGCCTCCGCGGGCGCCGCCGAGACCTCGGGATCCGAGAGCAGCGCCTCGCCCCAGGCGAAGGTGCCCATGGCGAAGACCTCGACGGCCAGCACCTGCGCCATGGTCGTGAACAGCTCCTCCAGGCGGGGCTCGAGCTGCGGGAAGAGGGGCTCGCGCTTGCTGCGCCGGCCGCTGCCGCCGCCCATCATGCGCATCAAGACGTCTCCGGGAATCTTCGGGTTCTCGAGCGCCAGGTCGCGTGCCGCCTCCCACATCTGCTTGTGGCCGCCCTCGTCGCGGTAGCCCGACTCGTCGCGGGCGTGGGCCTCGAAGAGACCGCCGCGCAGGTGGGCCAGCGCCGTGCCCTGCAGGGGCTCGACGAAGCTGGCGTCCAGGTCGGGCACGGCCACGTCGCGAATGATCGCCCCGAAGCCCTCCACGATCGAGATGATCGTGAGCGCGCGCACGATGGGCTGGCGCACCCCGCTCCTCAAGAGCAGCTTCGCCTGGGCCACGTTGGGATACTGGGGCGGCATCAGCGCCCGGTCGATGCCGATCAGCTCATGGCCCTCGCGGGCCAGCCGGCCCTGCCAGGCGCCGATGGCCGGAGCCCGGTACAGCGTGCGCGGCGAGCGGTAGTGACCGTCGGCGTCGAAGCCGCCGTGGCAGCGCACTCCGTTCGCGATCAGGGGCTCGCAGTAGCTGCCCCCGTCGAGCAGCTCCTCGCGGGTGTAGACGAGCGGAGCCTCCTGGCTCGTGATCTCCGTGGCCATCGCTACCTCCGTCGCGGGCGCGCGAGAAGGACGCCTCTCAGTGGATGCCGCGGCTCGCCACCAGCGTCGAGGGCTCGATCCCGAGGCTCCGCACCACGTACTCCCACATTCTCCCCGGGTCGACCTCGAAGACGACGTCGCGCCGCAGCGGCGCGACCAGCCAGGCTCCCTCGGAGAGCTCGCTCTCCAGCTGTCCCGGGCCCCAGCCGGCGTAGCCGAGCAGCATGCGCAGATTCTCCGGCGGGTCGCCGGCTGCGCGCTGCAGAACGTCCAGCAGGCCGCCGAAGTGGATCCCCTCCTCCAGAGAGGTCACGTTCTCGTCGTCTTCCAGGGGGATGCTGTCGTCGAAGAGGGCCCAGCCGGTCTGCGGCTGCACAGGCCCGCCCCAGTCGACCGAGTCTTCCTCGTCACCGCCCCACTGCAGGTCCAGGGTCTCGCACAGACCGCCCGCGGTGAGGTTCGTGATCCGATTGAGAACCACGCCGAAGGTGCCGTTCTCGTCGTGGTGGACGAGCAGCACGACGGCGCGCCGGAAGTTGGGGTCGAGCAGGTGGGGCATGGCCACCAGGAGCCCCGGAGCGAGGGGGTGCTCGTCCACCAGAGGACAGTAGCAGCGGGCCGCCACGGACACACGACGCTCGCCGGAGCCAGCCGTCCGGAGCGCCAAGAGGGTACGCTCGCGACGTCATGCGCGAACGCTGGCGACACGCGACCTGGCTCGCCTGCCTCGGCGCACTCGCGGGAGGCTCGACCTGTGCCGGTGCCGGGCAGCTGCGTCCTGGACCGGCGCGGCTCTCGCTGGAGGTCCTGGGCTTCGAGCTCTTCCTGGGAGTGCTGGCGGTGGCCGTGGTCGTCGGCGTCGGTCGGCCGCCGCTCGAGCGACTGGGCCTCCTGCGCGGGCGCCTGTCGGCCGGCGACACGGCGCTGCTGGCCGCGGGAACGCTGGCTCTCTCCCTGGCCGTCTCGACTGCCCTGGACGCCCTAGGGCTGACCGAGCACAGCCTGCTCCCCCAGCTCGACGCCCTGCTGGCCGGGCTGCGCGGCGGAGCCCTGGCCCTGGCCCTGCTGGGTCTGGCGGCCGCGCCGGGCCTCAGCGAGGAGCTGCTGTGTCGCGGCCTGGTACAGCGCGGCCTGGAGCGCCGGCTCGGGCCCGCGGCGGCCATCGTCGTGGCGGCGCTCTTCTTCGGGGCACTGCACCTGGATGTCGCCCAGACCCCGGGGACCGCGCTGCTGGGCCTCTACCTCGGCACCGCGGCCTGGCTGGCGGCCAGCATCCGCAGCGCCGTGATCTGCCACTTCGTCAACAACGCGGCCGCGCTCGCGCTGGCCGCCCTGGAGCTCGAAGCCTGGGCTACCGGAGCCTGGACCTGGCTCGGCTTCCCGGCGGCCGCGGTCGCCCTGGCCGGGGTCTGGTGGCGCGTGGGCTCCCCGGCACCCGCTCTGCCGGCGCCCGTGTCCGGCGACCTCAGCGGGCCCGGCGAGCCCCCGGGAGCTTGAGCCGGCTCGGCTCCGCCTCCATGCGAGGGCTGCCGTGGGGGCGCAAGTGCGCAGCCGAGGTGCACTGCGCCCTACAGCCCGGGGCCGGGACGGACGAATCGTTGACGGGCTGCCTCTCCGCAGTCCAAGGGGGAATCGGTGTCCGAGGCGAAGCGGCTTTCGGTGCTGCTCCTCGACGACGGCGAGCTCGACGACATCCAGGAGATGCTCGAGCCGCTCGGCGTCGAATTCGGACGCGTGCGCGGCGGGGCCATCGTCCCGGATTCCGCGCCTCCGCGTCGCCTCCTGGTGTCGACCCCGCGCCGGATCCAGGCCGTCCGCGACTTCCGGGAGGATCTGGACGGCGAGGAGCCCCCGATTCGCATCGTGGTGGTCCAGGGCGACTCCCTCACGCTGCGCTCGAAGCTGCGGGAGGTGGGCTTCGACTACATCGTGCGTCGCCCCGTGCACCCGGAGGCCCTGCGCCTGCTGCTGCTGCACTGCCTCTACCGCGGCGAAGAGCGCCGCCGCGAGCCGCGGGTCTCGGTCGGCTCGGAGATCTCCTTCCGTTCGGGCCTGCTGCACCGCCGGGCCACGCTGGCAGACCTGTCGATCGGCGGCTGCCGGCTCCTCTCCAGCTACGGGCTGCAGAGCAACAAGCGCGTCCGCCTCTACTTCCCGGAGTCGGTGGGGGGTGCCGCCCAGGCGCTCACCGTGACGGGCCGGGTGCTGCGGATGGCCTGCGAAGGCGATCACTACGTCGCAGCCGTCCAGTTCGAGGGCCTGCAGAGCGAGCAGCGCCAGGAGCTCGAGTGGATCATCGAGGCCCACGGCCGCGGCCCCGCCTCGCTGGACGAGGTCCCGGAGGAGCGCGAGGACCCCCGGGTGGATCCGCTGGGCCCGAGCCTGCGCGAGGTCAACCGGAGCCAGCGGGCGGATCCGCGTTCCGAGCCTGCGGCGGAGCTCGCGCCCGCCGAGAACCCGGCCGCGGAGCCGCCCGCCGCGTTCCAGGAGCCGCTGCCCGAGCCGGCCGCCGAGCGAGAGCCGATCGACGTGCCCGAGATCCCGGACGCCGTCGACGAGGGCTTCGAGCTCGGAAGCCCGACGGACATGCAGAGCGTCGATCTGGAGATCGACCTCCGACTCGGCGGGGCGACGGACCCCGACGCCGAGACCCAGCCCGACCTGGCGGGCGGCGACCTCGATCCCGACGCCGAGACCATGGGCGCCGGGGCGCCTCCCGCGGCGGCCGACTCGGATCGGCGTACCCGCAAGCGCGTCAGCTTCGAGCGCAAGGTGCCGGCCTTCGGCAAGCGCGCGCTGCGCGTGCTGGTGGGCCGCGACCTGTCGGTCGAGGGCATGCGGGTCGAGCGCTTCCCGGGCCTCGAGCTGGGCGACCGGCTGCACCTGGCCATCTACGGCAGTCACCAGGACGAGGAGCCCTTCCTCATCTGGGCCACCGTGGAGCGCGACGACGGCGAGAACGGCATCGCCCTGACCTTCGACGCGCTGCCCGGGGATGTGGCCCAGCGGCTCGAGAGCCTGGTGACGGACCTGCCCGCCGTCGAGTCGCTCCACGACGACGAGTGTCGCGCCATGGGCACCGTCGTGAGCGAGATCCTCGAGCGCTAGCCCGCGGGGGCCCGAGCGACCGCTGGCGACCGCCCCGGCCGGCCGGCCCACTCTGGATGGGCAGCTTGACAGCGCCCTGCGCCTCCGGCGAGAATGCGCCCGCGGCCGAGCTGCGTTCCGCGAGCCCTTCGCCCGAAGAGGAAAGGAGCCCCAGCTCGTACGGGAGCCCCTGCTCGCACAGGAGCCCCCGCTCGCAAGGGAGCCCCAGATGGGCATGACCAGGAATCGGCTCTCGCGGCTGCGCACGGGGCTCGCACTCGTCGCTCTCGCCTCGCTCACGGCCCCGGCCGCGGCCCAGGAGCAGCGCTCTGGCAGCGTGACGCTCTCTGCCGAGGGCTCCGTCGTGCTCCAGGCCCTGCCCGTAGCCACGGCCGACTTCCTCCCGGCCCGGCGCGTGATCGACCTCTGCAGCATCGACCCGAGCGGCCCGAGCTGCCCTCGGATCGAGACCGAGCCGATCGGGCTCGATCTCGATGGCACGCTCGACCACCCGCTGGCGCACTGCCTGGGCGAGCCGCCGGTGCGTGACTTCCCCACCCGCTACCTCTTCGTCGACCGCCTCGGCCGGCGCGACTTCCAGCCCGGGGTCATGGAGCCCGGAGTCGTCGAGCCCGGGTTCTTCGACGAGCTCGACGCCCCCAACCCGCAGCTCTTCGCCCCGATCGGCCGCCTGCCCGGGGAGCCCGGAAACGAGATCCGCGACCGGCCGATCGACGACTTCGAGGAGCTGTGGCTGCGCCTCGAGGAGCTGGTGACGGGGTCGTGCCGGGAGGGGGGCGCCGAGCCGGACCTCTCGGACAGCTCCTGCTTCGACGAGCGAAACCCCTACGCCGCCGACTCCTGCTCCTTCGACGCCCCCCAGCTCTGCCCTGGCTACGAGGAGCTCGTCGCCAGCTGCGGCGTGGAGGAGATGGGGATCGACGTCCGGCCGGCCCGGCGGCGCAACGTGATGCGGCTCCGCCCGAGGGGCTGCAAGCGCTTCTTCGTGTCGGTGTACATGCCCGAGGGCATGGTGGCCGACGACCTCGACCCCGAGAGCCTGCTGCTGGGCGACCCGGGGCTCGAGGGTGCCGCGGCTCCCACCCACGTGCGGCAGACGCATCCGAAGCGCCAGCACCGCGGCGGCCCGGAGTGGATTGCCCGCTTCTGCACCCGCGACCTGATGGAGGCCGGCGCCGTCGACGAGGACAGCACCCAGCTCGAGCTCACCGGGGCCACCCGCGCAGGCGGTCCGCTCGCGGGCCGCGACGACGTGGAGACGCGCAGCCGGCGCTGATCGCCCTCGGCCGGGGCGGCTTCCCGGGGTGCGGCACCCGGCGCGGCCCTGTGCGGTCGCCCGGGCCCGGCATCAGCCCCGCGACGACCGCGCCCACGGGCCCTCCCGGTGGCCCCTCGCCGCCGTCAGAGGCGCAGCGGGCGCCCGCCGCGGAGCTCCTCCGCCTCCTCGGCCAGGGCGCGCAGCAGGCCGGGCTCGGCCGCCTCGGGGCGGGCTCGCAGGGCCAGCCACAGGGCCAGCGGCAGGTTGAGCGCCCGGTCCTCCAGCAGCCGAGCCTCGTAGCGCGCCCGCCAGTCGTCCGCGAGCCGCAGCGACCAGTTGTCCGGGCCGACGGTGCCGGGTCGGTTGTAGATGTCGACCAGGCCGAAGAGATCCACGAAGAAGACGGAGATCTGTCGGGCCGGGCTCGCGAAGAGCTGGGCGAACTCGGAATGGGCGTACAGGCCCGGCTCCTCCAGCAGCTGGCGCCGCAGCTCGTCCCGCGCCGCGGGTTGCGGCGCCAGGCGCGCCGCGGCGTGGGCGGCCCGGGCCTCCAGGCGGCCGTCCCGGCGCCACTCGCCCAGCAGCCGCCAGAGGGGCGGCGTGTCGTGGTTGCCGAACATGATCCAGTCGCGCGGCTCGGCGTTCTGGGGGTTGTAGACGTCGTCGGGATCGCCGGGGTCGGCCTTCTGGGTGACGCGGAAGCGGCCGATCTCGTAGTGCTGGAGCACCCGCCCCAGCGGGTAGGGCAGCGTGCTCAGCACCTCGCAGAGCAGGGCCCGCTGCAGGGGCGCGTGCCG
The DNA here is from genome assembly GCA_964649065.1 of uncultured Spirochaetales bacterium. GTDB lineage: Bacteria > Myxococcota_A > UBA9160 > UBA9160 > SMWR01 > CAZYOL01. Next base: position 7,122 of record CAZYOL010000025.1, on the reverse strand, counting down.
GCTCGCCACCTCGACGACTCGCTGGAAGAGCAGTGCGTAGCGGTCGACCTGCGCCGCCTCGAGCCGGGCGACCCAGCGGTCGTGGTGGCGGGGGATGCCCGGATCGGTGCTGAGATCCTCGCGACGGGCGATGGCATGGCGGGCGAGCTCGGGGTGGTCCGGCAGGTCCGGAGACGAGAAGAGGCGGGCCCCCTGCTGGACCGCATGCTGGGGATCCGGCATGGCCGCGCGGTAGACCCAGGGACAGACCAGGCCCTGGGGATGGTCGATGCGCACCGCGTCGTACTCGGCGAAGGCCTTCTCGATGCGCGCCGTAAGGAAGTCCAGGGCCGGGCCGTCCGCACCGCCGTCCGAGCGGTAGGCGCCCGGGTCGAGCACGGGGTAGTCCCAGGGCTGGCCCTCGGGATTGGTGCGACTCGGGGGCGCCCCCAGCCAGTAGCCCTCCAGGAAGGCCTGCGGGTGGCGCCAGGTGTCCCGCGGCGACACCCCGACCTGCAGGTCGCCGATCAGGTCGAGACCGATCTCCCGCGTGCGGGCGCGGAAGCGCTCGTGCTCGTCGTGGGCGAGGAGCTGGACGAAGCGGTAGAAGCGCAGGGCTGGCTCGAAGCGCCGGGCCAGCTCGGCACGCCTGCTCTCGAGCGGAGCGTCGCGCTCGGCGGCATCCCCGAGCCGGCGGTCGAGATCGGCCCGCGGCCCCTTCCAGAAGGCCCAGTCGCAGCCGCCGTACTCGCCGCGCAGCGCCTCGTAGAGCGCGTCCGACTCCAGCCAGGCGGCCTCTCGGGAGGTGAAGGCCTGCAGGCGCTCGGCGAGCCCCAGCGCCTGGCGATCGCCGCTGGCGCGCCGCCGCTCGAAGCGCCCGAAGGCCTCCCCCAGCGCGGCGCGCTGGGCGCGCAGGACCAACGCGTAGGGGATGCGCAGCTCGGATCCGGCGGGGCGCGCCGCGGCGAGCGCCTCGAGTCGGCTCGCGGGCAGCAGCTCGCCCCAGTCTTCCTCGGGCTCCGCCAGCCGCGCCAGCGAGATCGAGAGCGGATTGCGGGAGAAGAGGGCACCCATGTAGGGCGAGGCATCGTCCTCGTCGGTCAGGCCCTGCGGGCCGAGCTGGAGCGCGTCGAAGCCCATGCGGCGGGCAAAGCGCGCGAGATCGAGCGCGGCCCGCGAGCCGGGCACCCCGCGCCCGATGTCCTCGCCGGCGCGGCCGGGCAGCGAGGCGTCGTGGATCGCGAGGGCCAGCCGGTCGACGCCGAGCGCAGCGAGTGCGGAGCGCACTGCGGCGCTCGGCAGCCCGGGCTCGTCGTCCCGCATCAGCGCTCCTCCGAGACCAGAACGGCGACGGGAAGCTGCTCGAAGAGGCCGGCGACCTCGAGCTCGCGTCCACCGCGCCGGTCGGCGCTCGCCAGCTGGCGGGCCCCGGTGACGACGTCGCGCCACGGCTCGACCTCGAAGGGTAGGCGCAGGACCGTGTCGCCCCAGGCCTCTCGTCCCAGGGCGAAGGCCTTGCTGCCGCGGGGCAGCCGCGCGGACAGGCGCGGCGCGGCGACGAGCAGGACCCCGCGGTCGTGGCTGCGGGCGAAGGCGACGATCTGCTCCTCCCGCTGGCCTAGCGCCACCACGGGCGCGTAGCCGGCGCCCACGAAGAGCTCCGGACGCCGGCGCCGGAAGTCCAGCAGGCGCCAGCTCAGGAGCTGCTTGATGCGTCCGTCGCGCCAGCCCTCCCGCAGCCCGGCCAGCCAGGCGGGGGCGAGGGCTGCATCGTCCGGGAGGTCGTCGCGCAACGAGTCGAGGGAGCGCCTGCGAGCGGCGAAATCCACCGGACGGCGGTTGTCGGGATCGGCCAGCGACAGGTCCCAGCCCTCGCAGCCCTGGTAGAGGTCCGGAACCCCGGGAGCCGTGAGCTTGAGCACCAGCTGCGCCAGTCCGTTCTGGGCCCCGAGCAGGGCAACCCGCTCCTGCAGCGGCCGGAAGGCTGCGAGGAAGGCAGAGCCCGGCTCCAGCAGCGCCGCGACGAAGTCGCGCACGGCCGCCTCGTAGTCGACGCGGGGATGGCGCCAGCTCGAGCGCTCCTTGGCCTCGCGGAGCGCCTTCTCCATGTAGGCCTTTACGCGGTCGCGGTAGGCGGCGAGCGCAGCCGGCTCCGGGGCCTCGGCGGGAAAGCTTCCCAGCAGGACCTGGTAGAGCAGGAGCTCGTCCTTGCGCGCCGGGGCCAGCTCGCCCTCGACGCGGCGTCGCAGGCTGGCGTTCGCCGCCGCCCAGGCCTGCAGGGCCTGCTCCCACTCCTCGGGCAGCTCCGAGAGCACGTCGAGGCGGGCCCGGACGTCCTCGCCGCGCTTGGTGTCGTGGGTGGAGGTCGTGAGCATGCCGCGGGGGAAGTGTGCGGCGCGGTCCTGGTTGGAGGCGTGGAAGAGCGCCGGCTCGACCCCGAAGCGGCGCGGATCCCCGCCGACCTCGTTCAGGGAGATCAGCAGGGGATAGCGGTAGAAGCTGGTGTCCTCGAGGCCCTTGGCCATCACCGGCGCCGTGTACTGCTCGAAGCGCGACACGAAGCGCTGCAGCTCGCGTCGGCGCGGGGGGCTCGCATCGCGCGCCAGATCTCCCGTCAGCACGCTCTCGAGCCACTCGTAGAGGCCGGAGTCGGGATCTTCCGCCCGCCGGCGCGCCTCGCGCAGGGCCCGGGAGATGTGGGCGCGATCCTCCGGCGACGCCCCCTCGGGCCCGACGTAGCTGCGGTAGACCGGGAAGGCCGCCACCACCTCGCCGAGGGCGCCGCGGAGCGTGCGAAGCGTGAAGTCGCGCGTGTGGCGATCGCCCTGGGCAATGCGATCGAGGGCGCTGGCCAGCCCGTCCAGCTCGCTGGCCAGCAGAGCTCGCATCACCCGCAGCTTGCTGGCCCGCAGCACGGCGTCGAAGTCGGGCGCCTCTCCGCTGAAGGCGTGGTAGGCGCGCCTCAGGGCCTCCTCGGCGCGGGGGTCGACGAAGAGCCCGTTCAGCAGGTTCAGGAACTCGTAGCCGGTCGTACCGTCGGTGCCCCAGCTCGCGGGGAGGCGCTCGTCGCGTCCCAGGATCTTCTCGACCAGGAGGTAGAGCCGCTCGCCGGGGAAGCGGGCCCGGATCCGCGCACAGAAGCCCCGCGGATCCGCCAGGCCGTCGACGTGGTCGAGGCGCAGGCCGTCGATCCAGCCGGCTTCGATCCACGCGAAGACGCCCTCGTGCACCGAGTCGAAGACCTCGGAGCGCTCCATGCGCACTGCCGCCAGCTCGTTGATGTCGAAGAAGCGGCGGTAATTGATCTCCTCGGCCGCAACCCGCCAGTAGGCGAGGCGATAGTGCTGCCCCTCGAGAAGGCGATGCAGCTCGTCGAAGCTCTCCGGGCGGCCGGGCTCGCCGCGCAGGCCGGCCATCAGGGCCTCCACGCGCGCGCCCAGGGCGGTGTCGGCGGCCAGCTGCGCGCCCAGCTCGCGTTGCGCGGCGAGGGCGCGCGGTACCCGCTCGGCGCGACCTCCGGCGCGACCGGTCATCGCGGCGAGGATGCGCCGGAGCGGCTCGGCGTCGGCGTCCGAGGACGAGAGCAGGCGGCGGGCCAGCCAACGGCCCCACGAGGCCGGAGAGACCGGGAAGCGGTGCTCGTAGTAGCCGATCGAGAGCCCGCCGTCGGACTCGCGGTGAGGAACCAACTCCCCGGCCTCCAGCACGTCGCCGTAGCGGCCGCCCAGGACCGGGAGCAGAACCTTGCCGCGCAGCTCGGGCCGGGCCGGCGTCCAGTCGACGTCGAAGAGCTCGGCCGTGCGAGCGGCGGGACCGAAGGCCAGGAGCTCCTGCCACCAGGGATTCTGGCCGAGCGCGATGCCGACGTGATTCGGCACCCAGTCGAGGATCTGCCCCATGCCGTGGCGCTGCAGCGCCGTCACGAAGGCCTGGAAGTCGTCCTCGTCGCCCAGGGCGGGATCGAGGCGGCGTGGATCGACGACGTCGTAGCCGTGGCTGCTGCCGGCGCGCGCCTCCACGTAGGGAGAGCAGTAGACGTGGCTCACGCCCAGCTCGTCGAGGTAGGGAACCAGCTCCGCCGCCTCGCGAAAGCCGACGCCGCCGCGCAGCTGGAGCCGGTAGGTGGCCCGCGGCGCGACCGGCCCCCGGGCCGCGTCGCTCACGCCTGGGCGTCCAGCCACAGGCCACAGGACCAGGCGGGCAGGCGCCCCCTCGCAATCTCCCCCGGCAGACCGTCGGGGGTGGCCGCGAGCAGGCGGCCCGGGGGCGCCGCGGGAGGGCAGGCGACCGCCTCCGCGGAGAGGTTGCTGCGCAGGACGAGCCGGGCACCGCTGAGCTGCCAGGCCACCTGCAGGCCTGCGCCGCCGAAGCGCTCCAGGGGACCGTCGGCCCGCGCGCCCGCGAGCCGGGGAGCGATCTCCCGGCGGCGCAGCTCCAGCAGCCGGCGCGTGCGCTCCAGAATGGAGCGATGGGGCTCGCGCTCGCGATCCTCCCAGCGAAGCACGCTGCGCTCGAAGGTCTCCCGGGCACAGGGGTCCGGGATTCGGGCCCGGGTCTCGGGATCGCGAAAGGCCGCGAAGCGCGCGAACTCGCGGCGCCGGCCCTCGCGAACCGCATCGGCCAGCTCGCCCTCGAAGTCGCAGAAGAAGAGGAAGGGCTGCTGCGCGCCCCACTCCTCGCCCATGAACAGCAATGGGGGCGAGGGGGAGAGCAGCAGCAGATCGTGCGCGGCGCGCACGGCCTGGGCCGGCGCGAGCCGCTGGATGCGCTCGCCGAGGGCGCGATTCCCGATCTGGTCGTGGTTCTGCAGGAAGCCGACGAAGGCGCTCGGAGGCAGACCCGCCGTCGACTCCCCGCGGCGCGCCCCGTCGCGGTGCTCGGAGGGCTCCCCCTGGTAGGCAAATCCCTCGCGGAGGCATCGGCCCAGGTGTCGGCTCGGACTCTCCGCGTAGTCGGCGTAGTAGCCCTCCTGCTCTCCGGTCAGCAGCACGTGCAGGGCGTGGTGCAGATCGTCGTTCCACTGGGCCGTGTAGCTGCGCGGCGCATGGTTCGCCGCGCGCGCGAGCCGGCTGGCGCTGTTGTCGTCGTTCTCCAGCACCAGGTGCACGGCGCGCTCCTCTCCGAAGTGCTCCGCCACCCGCGCGGCCAGCTCTTCCAGCAGGTCGGGCTCCGAGCGATCGTGGATTGCGTGCACCGCGTCGAGGCGAAGGCCGTCGAGGTGGTACTCCTCCAGCCAGAACAGGGCGTTGTGGACGAAGAAGTCGCGCACCGGGCGGCTCGTCGGCGATTCGAAGTCGATGGCCTCGCCCCAGGGCGTCCCGTGCTCGGCCGTGAAGAACTGCGGCGCATAGGCTCGCAGGTAATTGCCCTCCGGGCCGAAGTGGTTGTAGACGACGTCGAGGAAGACCATCAGGCCCCGCTGGTGGGCCGCGTCGACCAGGGACTTGAGCTCTTCCGGACGCCCGTAGCGCGATGCCGGCGCGTAGGGCAGCACGCCGTCGTAGCCCCAGTTGCGGGCTCCGGGCCACTCGGCCAGCGGCATCAGCTCGATGGACGTCACGCCGAGCTCCGCCAGCGCGTCGAGCCGCTCGCTCACGCCGCCGTAGTCCCCCCGGGCCGTGAAGGCCCCGACGTGCAGCTCGTAGAAGACCGCCTCCTCGAAGGGACGGCCGCTCCAGCCGGCGTCCGACCAGGCGAAGCTCCCGGGGTCGATCAGCTGGCTGGGACCCGCGGCTCCCTCGGGCTGGAAGCGGGAGGCGGGGTCGGGAACGCGGATGCGCCCCTCGCGCCCCTCGATCTCGAGCCAGTAGCGCTGGCCGATCCGAGCCTCGGGGAGGACTCCCCGGAACCACCCCTCCGGCTCCCGGGCGAGCGCTCGCCTCGAGCCCTCCAGAGACACCTCCACCTGCTCGGCCGCCGGCGCCCACAGCGCGAAGCGCGCTCCCCCGCCCGACTCGGGGAGGGCGCCGAATGGCATGGCATGACGCGACCTCAAGGCCGGGCGCTTCCCGTCGACACGAAGAGCTCGAGGCTGCGCCCGGCCAGCCGCAGCGTATCGTCGGCCTTGCGGATCTCGGCCTCCTCGGCAGCCGGCTCCGTGGAGAGCACGCGGCGCCAGGCCTGGCCGAAGACCTCTCCGGGGATCCGGAAGTCCACCGGGGCGTGATGTCCATTGAGGAGCACCAGGAAGGTGTCGTCCTGCTCGGGCTCGCCCCCTGCCGTGAGGTGATAGCCGTGGGCCTCGCCGCTCAGCACGAAGCCCAGGGTGCGGTCTTCGGGATTCTCCCAGTCTCCGTCGCCGCGCTCCGCGCCGTCGCTGCGCAGCCAGGTGATGTCCTTCAGGCCCGAGGCGTCCCGGTAGCCCCGGAAGAAGCGATCGCGATGAAAGGCGATGTGCTCGCGCCGGAAGCGCGTCAGCCGGCGCACGAAGTCGAGCAGCTGCTCGGTATGCCCGGTCGGGCTCCAGTCGATCCAGGTCGTGTCGTTGTCCTGGCAGTAGGCGTTGTTGTTGCCTCTTTGGCTCTGGCCCAGCTCGTCCCCGGCCAGCAGCATCGGAACGCCCTGGGAGAGCAGCAGGCTGGCGAGCAGGTTCTTGCTCTGTCGCAGCCGCAGCGACCGGATCTCGGGGTCGTCGCTCGGCCCTTCGGCCCCACAGTTCCAGGAGTGGTTTGCGTCGGTGCCGTCGCGATTGTCCTCGCCGTTGGCCTCGTTGTGCTTGTGGTCGTAGCTCACGAGGTCGCTCAGCGTGAAGCCGTCGTGGGCCGTCACGAAGTTGACGCTCGCCCAGGGTCGGCGCCCGGCCTGGTCGAAGATGTCGCTCGAGGCGCTGATTCGCGAGGCCAGCTCCGGCGTCTGTCCCGGATCTCCCTTCCAGAAGCGGCGCAGCGAGTCGCGGTAGCGATCGTTCCACTCGGCCCAGCCGGCCGGGAAGCCTCCCATGCGGTAGCCACCCGGGCCGACGTCCCAGGGCTCGGCGATGAGCTTCACCCGGGAGAGCACCGGATCCTGGCCGACCGCATCGAGGAAGCTCGCGCTGGGATCGAATTCCACCGGGTCGCGGGCCAGGGTCGTGGGCAGGTCGAAGCGGAAGCCGTCGTCGTGCGTCTCCTCCACCCAGTAGCGGAGGGAGGCCATCTCCATCTG
>CAZYOL010000024.1:0-33225 GCA_964649065.1 uncultured Spirochaetales bacterium | reverse complement strand
CCCAGCAGCCTGGCGATCCGGTAGCTGCCAACGCCGCTGCCGATGAGCGAAATCAGGAAGCTCGAAGCGCTCGGCGGCTCGCGCGTGGGCGCCTTGTCGCTCCGAAGCGGGAAAGCTGGAGTAGGCCGCGTCGCGAAGGAGCGAATGCCGGAACCGGTAGCCCTGGTCGCCCGGCACCTCGGCCTGCTCGAGCTTGCGGATCACCTCGGCCTCGACGAGCTCTTCGAGGCACCGGTCGACCTCGCTCGTCGGTTCGTCGACGACCGCAGCGATGGCGTTCCTCGAGAAGCGGCGGCCGAAGACGCTCGCGACCCGAAGCACCCGTCGCGAGGGTGGGGGCAGGCGCCGCAGCCGAGCCTGCAAGAGCCCGAGCACACTCTCGGGAAGAGACTCGCCTTCTCCGCGGGCCACCGCGCGCATGAGCTCTTCGAGCACGAACGCGTTGCCCTGCGCTTGCTCGATGATCCGAAGCCGGGTGGGTTGATCGCAGGACGCCCCGAGCACGATCTCGACGAGCTGTTGAGCGCCGTCGTAGGTCAGCGGACGGACCTCGAGGCGGTCGCCTTCGGCCGACTCTCGAAAGTCGGAAACGAGTCCCGCGGCCTCTTCCGAGCCGGACATGACGATGAGGAGGGGCGCAGACTCGAAGCGCTCGAGCAGCATGCGGATGGTGTCGATCGACGGCGAGTCCACATACTGCAGGTCGTCGATGTAGACCTCGACCGGGCGCCGCTCGAGCTCGACCCGAAGCCACTCGAACAGCCCGCGGCGAATCCCCTCGGGGCCGCCGGGTCGAAAGCCGTCGGGGTGGTCCACCCCAGCCGAGCTCGACCCCGAATCCGGCCCCTCGCCCTCGACCCAGGCGACGATGGAGTCGAAGCTGTCCGAGCTTGGGTCGAAGCCCTGCGCGACGAGCCGCGCGGCCGCCGCGTTCGCGTCGGAGCCAGGGGTCAAGGTGAGGTGCTCGCGGATCATTCTGAGCCACAGCCCGTTCGGCTCGGGCCGGTCTCTTCGAAGCCGCCGACGGGGGAACCATCTTCCTCGACGAGATCGGCGAGCTCGAGATCGGCGTGCAGGCGAAGTTCCTCAAGGTGATCGAGGAGAAGCGCGTGCGCCGCCTCGGCTCGACGCGCGACCGCGAGGTGGACGTGCAGGTGATCGCCGCGACCAACCAGGATCTGGATGAGGCCGTCGCGGGCCAGCGCTTCCGGGCCGACCTGCTGCATCGCCTGCGCGTTCTCTCCTTCGAGATTCCGCCCCTGCGCGAGCGCCCCGAGGATCTGCGCGCGCTGGCGCGACACTACGCAGCGACGCTGGGCATGCGCTACCGGCAGCGGCCGGTGGGGCTCGCCCCGGGCGCCGAGGCGCTGCTCGCGACCTACCCCTGGCCCGGGAACGTGCGCGAGCTGCGCAACGTGATCGAGCGGGTGATGCTCTTGGCCTCGGGCGACGAGATCGGGGCCGGTGACTTCGCACCGCTCCTGGGCCTGGGCGAGCCCCGCGCACCGCGCAGCTTCGAGCTCCCCGAGGAGGGCCTGGTCCTCGAGGAGCTGGAGAAGGCGCTGATCCGCCAGGCGCTCGAGCGCACGCGCGGAAACCGCACCCGGGCCGCCCGCCTGCTGGGCCTCTCCCGTGACACCCTCCGCTATCGAATGGACAAGTTTGACCTGGACGAATTTGGGGTAGCATAGGCCCGGTCTGGCGCGGAACAGCTCTCTAAGCTCCTAAAGGCGGACCGGATGACCCTTCCCCCCATCCTCCGCGCCGGACTGGTGTCGGCGCTCACCCTCTTCTCGCTCGCAGACCCCGCGCGCGCGGCGGACACGGGCCCTGCCCTGGCCCTGGCCTCGGTCGAGGCCCACCGGGGCGCGGCCGGCGTGCTGGTCCGCGTCGACGGGACCTTCCCGGACGCCGACCTGGTCCAGCTCCCGATGGCCGTCCAGCTGATGATGCGGCAGCTGCCCGGCGGCACCCACTTCATCCGCTTCGAGCTCCCGACGGGATCCTACGTCGGCGACGTGCCGGCCCTGGCCGGCGGGCTGGACGCCAGCAACGTCGACGCGGTGCTGGCCCAGTCCGCGTGGAGCACGGCGGCCTCGATGGTGGTGCTGCGGCCGGGCCACGTGGAGCTGCTGCTGGACTCGACGGCGCTGAGCGGCGACGTCGAGGCGCAGCTCTTCTTCGTGTACGACGGCGCCCCGATCTTCTCGAACCCGATCCTGTTCAGCATTCCGCCGGCGGAGCCCCAGTCATGATGCAGACCTGCAAGCGACTCACGATCCTGTTGGCCTGTCTGCTCGTGGGCCCGGCCGCGGCCGAGGAGCCCACCGATCCGGTGCTGGCCGGCGATCCGATCGATCCCGCCTCCGGAGCGGCCGCCCTGATCGTTCCGGGGGCGCCGTGGATCCAGCCCGGCCTGGATGGGAGCTTCGGGACGCCGGACGACGTGGCGGTTCCCGGCGTCCAGGGCGACGTGGACCTGGTGCTGCGGATCGGCGATCGACCCGCCGGGACGATCGGCGAGCCGCTGTCGCTCTCGGCCGATCCGCCGGGCCTGGCCATGCCCTTCAGCAAGGGCTTTCCGGTGGAGTTCACCGTCTACTTCTCGGACGGAGACGGCGTCGAGCCCTGGGGAGACGCCGTCGAGCCCTCCTACATGGACGGCCTGCCCTTCCTGGTCATGGCCTTCGCCGACCTCGACGGCGACGGCTACGTCGGCATCACCCACCTGGACGGCAACCCGCTCGACTCGGACCTGGAGCGCTACGAGCTCGAGCCGGTCTCGCGGCGCTACGCCCTCGGCCGCCACGGCACGGCCAAGGGTCATCTGGCGATCCCCGTCGGCGGCCCGCCGGAGCAGCGGGTCAGCGTCGCGCTCGCGGCCGCCGCCCTGGCGGGGCCCTTCGACGACCCGGACCTGCACTGCGCCGGCTGCCACGCCTGGGAGGGCAGCGAGGCCTGGCAGGTGCTTCCCATGAGCACGGACCTGCGAGCGGTGGATCCCTATCCGAACGGGCCGGTGGTGACGACCAAGCTGCCCTTCGTTCCCGAGGTCACGCCCGACGTCCTCTTCCCGCCCGGCATCGATCGGATGTCCGCCCATGCGGACGGCCGCGTAGGCGCCCAGTTCCAGGCGCGCCTCGAGCCGGACCCCTCGGCAGCCCATACCGGGGAGGCCTTCACCATCCTCCTCGACGGCAGCGAGCCGACGCTCGACATCGCCCACGTGAAGTCGGTGATCCCCACCACGGTCGGTCTGGCGCGACCGGCGGATGCGTCGACCTATCAGCCCGGCCCCGACAGCTGGCTGCGCCCCGCCCGGGACGGCGCGGGCGAGCCGCTCGCCTGGGAGATCCGCAGCCTCGGGGTGATCCCGAGCGGTGCCGGCGAGACGCTGCGCCTGGTCGGGCTCGATCCGCTGGGCAACCTCACGCTTCCGTGGCCCCTGCCCGTCGAGGTGACCGCCTCGAGCGGCTTCGAGATCGTGAGCCCGGACAGCGACGCGGATCCGAGCCGGGAGACGCTGACCCTGCCCGACTGGCTCGGCCTGGAGATCACGCTGCGCTCCACGGCTGCGCCCGGCAGCCAGGGAACCCTGACCGTCGACTCGAATCCCCTGCTGGCCGTGATCGGCCTGGTGGCGGCCCCCTAGCCGGGGCGTCCCGCGGGCTGGGGAAGATCGACGCGGAAGACGGTCCCGCCCGGGCCGGTGGACTCGAGCGCGATGCGACCGCCGTTCAGCTCCACGATCTTCTTGACGGTCGCGAGCCCCATGCCGGTGCCATCGGCGCGGGTGGTGAAGAAGAGATCGAAGACCCGGGCGACGACTCCGGCGGGGATTCCCGAGCCGGTGTCCGCAATCCGGATGCAGGCGCCGGGGCCTTCGCCGCCGACCGAGACGCGCAGCTTGCCGCCTTCCGACATCGCGCGCAGCGCGTTGGCCGAGAGCTCCAGCAAGGCCTCCTCCAGGTAGTTCGGGTCCACCGGGCTCTCGACGGGCGCGCTCGGCGCCTCCACGTCCACGGTCACGCCCTGGCGCTCCGCCTGGGGTCGAATCGCCCGGGCCACCTCGGCCGCCAGCATACACAGGTCGGTGGGCACCGGGGTCGGTACGTAGGGGCGGGAGAAGTCGAGGAGCGTGCGGATCCGATGATCCAGGCGGTCCGCCTCGGCCAGGACCCCCTCCAGCGAGTCGGCCAGGGGGCCATCCCCCGCCTCCTGGCGGGCGACCTGGGCGGCCGCTCGGATCCCCGCCAGCGGATTGCGGATGCCGTGGGCCACCGCTCCGGCGAACTCGCCCACGGCGGCCAGCCGCTCGGTTCGCAGCAGCTGCTGCTGGGCGTCGCGCAGGGCCTGGATGGCCCGTGCGTTGTGGATGGCCAGGGCCGTCTGCGCCGCCAGGCCCTTCAGCAGGTCGAGCTCCGAGGAGGAGAAGGGAGCGCCCGAGCGCTTGGCGCCGCCGACCAGCTCGCCCAGCGGCTCCTCGCGGAAGCTCACCGGCTCGCGCACCCGGGCCTCGGGGCCTCCGGCGCCCAGGGGACGCAGCTCCGCCCACTCCAGGGCCAGGCACTCGCGCAGGCGCCTCTCCACGTAGCGGGCGATCTCCCGCTCGGAGCCCAGGGTCGCGAGCTCGCCACTCGACTCCTCGAGCTCCCGGCCCACGTCCACGCGGGAGCGGTAGAAGGCCCGGTCGATGCCGCGCTGAACGCGGCTGCGCAGGGGCTCGAAGGAGACGGCGATGAGCAGCACCAGGATGAAGGAGGCGCCCGCGCTCTCCTGCGCCCCGGGCCAGACCAGCCGCGACAGGGCCGCCAGGCTGCTGGCGTAGACCAGCAGGACCACCGTGGTGGCGATGGCGTAGCCGACGCCGAGGCGCACGACGCGCTCCGCCTCCAGGAGGTTGTGTCGCACGATGGCGTAGAGGAAGGAGGCCAGGAAGAGCACCAGGAAGGGAGCCAGCAGATTCGAGGAGATGTCCAGACCCAGCACGAAGAAGCCCAGGCGCTCGGCCAGGGCCGGCACGAAGGCGACCAGGGCGCCGGCGAAGACGATGGCCGCGCGGATGCGCTGCTCCGGATCTCGGCCGCGGATGAAGGCGTCGGCGAAGCTCAGGGCGAAGACGAAGCCGAGGACCGACAGCAGGACGTCCGCCGCGGCGTCCCACTGGTGGGAGATCAGGGGACTCTCGTAGAAGAGCCAGGCCTCGACCACGGCCACCGCCAGGAGGGCCGCGGCGAGGCCGCCGACCAGCCAGTGCCGGGTGCGCGCACCGACGCGCTCGATGGGGAAGACCAGGGCCAGGTAGAAGGCCGCCAGCGGCGCGAAGCTCTCCACGAGCTGGTAGGCGAGCACCATGCGGTAGGCGGTGAGGTGGTCGATGGCCAGCGCGAAGAGACCGCCCATCATGGCGCCGGCCGCGGCGAGCGCTCGTGCGGCCAGCAGATCGGGGCGCAGGGCCAGGGCGATCGCACCGGTCGCCAGGAAGGCCACGGCCAGGAAGAGGTAGCTGCCGAGCGTCGAGCGGTAGACGTCGACCCCGAAGCGCATGGTCGGGACGACGAAGGTCTCCACCCTGCCCTCGTGCTGCACGCGGTAGCGAAGCCGCGCTCCGGGCGCCGTCTCGGCGACGGCGTCGAGCAGGGCGCGACCGCCCTGGAAGGGCCGCTCCTCGAAAGAGAGCAGCAGCCCGCCGTTCATCGGCAGACCGGCCTCGAAGCCCGTCCAGTCGGCGCCTCGGAAGGCGGCGATGATTCCGTTGTCGAGGACCAGGAAGCCGGGGAAGGTGCTGTCGACCAGCCGGAGGCTGCCCAGGAAGACGACACCGACCAGGAAGAGCGAGGCGAGCCCGTAGACGAGGGCCGGGAGGAGGACCCAGCGCTCCTGGCTGCGGCTCTTCGTGCGGGGCGGGGCGGCCATGCTCCTCCACGCGCGAGCGGACGCTCTTCTACACTCGGGGCGCGTGGCCCCGAAGAGACTACAACGCCGCCTGTCGCCGCGCGCGCTGGCGGGAGCGGCGCTCTCCGGCCTGCTCTACGCGCTGGCCGAGCCGCCGCTGGGCCTCTGGCCGCTCGTCGGCGTCTGCTGGGTGCCGCTGCTGCTGGCGCTGCGAGGCCGGGGCCCGTGGGCCCGCATCGGCCTCGCCAGCCTGACGGGCGGATCCGCAGCCCTCGTCGTCGGCGCGGGCCCGATCGGCTTCGCGGCCAGCGGCTTCCTCGACGCCCCCATCTGGCAGGGGCTCGCGATCACGACGCTCACCTCCCTGGGCTTCGGCTGCGGATCCTTCGTGATCTTCGGCGCGCTCTGCGGAGACCCGGAGCGCCTGCGTCCGTCGCTGGCCGCACTGCGTTGCGCGGGGGCCTTCGCGATCGCGGAGTACGCCCGCTCCACCCTCTTCACCGGATTCCCATGGCTGCTCGCGGCCCACGCCCTGGCCCCCAGGCCCGAACTGGCGCAGCTCGCGGCCTGGGGCGGAAGCTGGCTGCTGGGGGCCTGGCTGGTCGCCTGGAACGCCTCGCTGGCGGTACTGCTCGCGCCCGGGCAGGGGAGAGGCGAGGCGCTGGCGGGCGCGCTGGTCCTGGCGGGCCTGGCCGGCGCTGCGGCGATCGGGCTGCCCGCCGCCGGAACGCCGGGTCCCGGCGCGGTGCAGGTCGCGGCCGCGACGAGCCGCGACCCGGGGGCGAAGCGCGTGCTGCTGGTACAGCCCTCCTTCGACCTCGCGCTCTGGTACGACCCGCTGCGGGCGAGAGACGCCGTGGGCGGTCTCGTCGAGCTGTCGCGCCGCGAGAGCCGGGGCCGCCTGGATCTGATCGTCTGGCCGGAGAACGCGGTCAAGGGCCTGCTGCCCGCGAACCGCTCCCTGGTCGAAGAGGCGGCCCGCAAGCTCGCCCCGACCTCCCCGCAGCTGCTCTTCGGAGCGCCGCGCTACCCCCCGGAGGAGCCCGCGCGGCGCTACAACTCGGCGCAGCTGGTCGATCGCGAGGGGCGCGCGCTCGGCATCCACGACAAGGTTCGCCTGGTGCCCTACTTCGAGACGCCGGTGCTGGGCTTCGGCTCCCCGGAGGCGAAGCTCAGCCCGGGCGGCGCACCCCGCGTGCTGCCCTGGGGCGATCTCCACATCGGTCCCCTGGTCTGCTACGAGGTGCTGTTCTCGTACCTGGCGCGCCAGCAGGTCCTGGAGGGCGCCGAGCTGCTCGTGAACGTGTCGAACGATGCCTGGTTCGGCGGCAGCGGAGGAGCGGAGCAGCACTTCGCCGCGGCCGTGCTGCTGGCGATCCAGCTCCGGCGGCCCGTGCTGCGCTCCACCACCACCGGCATCAGCGCCGCCATCGACGCCTACGGGCGCGTGGTCGCGCGGCTGCCGATGGACGCCACCGGAGCGCTGCGGGTCGACGTCTGGCCCGCCACGGAGCGGAGCGGCTACGCGCGCATCGGGAACGCCGTGCCGTGGCTGGGACTGGCCCTCAGCCTGGCGCTCGGCAGGCTCGCGGGCCCGCGGCGAGCCGACGCCTAGGGAGCCGGCTCCGGAGCTCCGGGGCGGGCATCGGCCGGGTAGCGGACGCGCTCGAGGTGCGCGCTGCCCCGCGCCACGGCGAAGCCGTTGCCGAAGATCTCGTCGGCGCGGCGCTCGCGAATCGTGTCGACGAAGAACCAGTCTCCCTGGGCTCGCTCGTGATCCACGTCGAGGACCAGGTAGCCGCGGTGGTGGAGCTCCAGCCAGCGGATGTGGGGATGGCTGTCCAGGGCCTGCTGTGCTCGGCGCGCGGCCTCGTCGGGATCCAGGATCGCCGGCGAGGTCACGGCCGGGGTCACCATCTCCACGGCGAGGGCACCGCGCCCGGTGCGCGCGTCGTAGGCTTCGCGAGCGAAGGGATCGCGAGTCAGCTCGATGGCCCAGGAGCTGTGGACGTCCCCGGTCAGGACGACCATGTCCGCGATGCCCCGCTCTTCCAGGTGATCGAGCAGGCGCGTGCGGCTGGCCGGGTAGCCGTCCCACTGATCCGTGTTGCGCACCAGGCCCTTCTCGACCACGACCAGCTGGCCCATCATCACCTGCTGGCCGAGCAGGCGCCAGGCGATCCCGGCGCGCTTCGAGGCCTCGAGCTCCTCCAGCAGCCAGGCCTCCTGGGCGGCGCCGAGCAGCGAGCGTCCCGGGTCCGCCAGCCCCGCGCGGTCCTCGCGGCGGAGCTGCGGGTCGCGGCCCACCAGGCGCGTGTCGAGCATCAGCAGGTCGGCCAGGTCGCCGAAGCGAAAGCTGCGGTAGATCCGACCGCTGGGATCGATCGGGATCTCCCGGATCGGCATCCACTCCAGGTAGGCGCGGGTCGCGGCGCGCCGCCGCGCCTGCCAGCTTCCCTCCTCCGGCTGGTGGTTCTGGGCGCCGTCCCTCCAGGCGTTGTTGGCGCTCTCGTGGTCGTCCCAGACGGCGATCACGGGATGCTGGCGGTGAAGCTCCCGGGAGTCCGGATCCCGCTTGTACTGGGCGTGGCGCTGGCGGTAGTCGGCGAGCGTGACGATCTCGCGATCGGGCTCGGGAACCCGGCCCAGGGATCGGCCGTCCCCGTAGGTCCCGTTGGCGTATTCGTAGAGGTAGTCGCCCAGGTGGAGGACGGCATCCAGGTCGGCGCGGCGGGCGATCGCGGCGTAGGCGTTGAAGTAGCCGTAGGGGAGGTTGGAGCAGGAGGCGACGGCCAGACGCAGGCGCTCGGTCGCCCCGGCCGGGAGCGTCCGCGTCCGGCCGATCGGGGAGCCCTCGCCTCCGGACTCGAAGCGGTAGTAGTAGGTGCTGCCGGGCTCGAGGCCCACGGCGTCGACCTTCACCGTGAAGTCCCGTTCCGGACCGGTGCTGAGACTGCCGCGGGCGACCGGCTCCCGGAGCCCGGGATCGCGGGCCAGCGTCCACTCGACGAGCGGGCGCGAGCCCAGGTCGGGAGCCGGCGTGACGCGCGTCCAGAGCACGACGCGATCCTGGAGCGGGTCTCCGCTGGCGACTCCGTGCCGGAAGCGGGCCGAGGCCGCGCCCTCGGCCCCCGGGTCGAGGGCGCGCGTCGCACAGGCCGGCAGACCGGCGAGCAGCAGGCCGGCCGTCGCAGATCCTTCGATGAATCGCCTTCGAGAGATCGCCACGGGCGGAGCTTAGCCGCGTATACTCGGCGCGTGGTGGCGATGGCAGAGGCGGGGGTCGCAGCGGGGGACGAGATGGCCGATTCCGCGGGCTGGTCCGCCAGCGATCTGCCGGATCTCTCGGGTCGCAACGCCGTGGTCAGCGGCGCGAACAGCGGCCTGGGCCTCGAGGTGGCACGTGCCCTGGCCGGACGGGGAGCCCACGTCGTGCTCGCCTGCCGCAACCTCTCGAAGGCCGAGGATGCCGCGAGCCGGATCCGGGCCGATCAGTCGGGCGCCTCGCTGGAGATCCAGGAGCTGGATCTCGCGAGCCTCGACTCGATCCGCAAGGCCGCCGAGACCTTGTGCGAACGCTACTCGGCGCTGCACCTGATCTGCAACAACGCCGGGGTCATGGCGCTGCCCCGCCGCACCACGGCAGACGGCTTCGAGATGCAGATCGGCACCAACCACCTGGGACACTTCGCCTGGACCGGCCTGCTGCTGGATCGCCTCCTGGCCGCGCCCGGGGCCCGCGTCGTGAACGTCAGCAGCATCATGCACCGCATCGGGCGCATGCACTTCGACGATCTGCACGGCGAGCGACGCTACAACCGCTGGCTCCAGTACGGGCGCAGCAAGCTGGCCAATCTGCTCTTCACCTTCGAGCTGCAGCGGCGCCTGGCCGGCCGGGGTCTCGACGCCCTCGCGGCGGCGGCGCACCCGGGCTACGCCTCGACCAA
Organism: uncultured Spirochaetales bacterium; assembly: GCA_964649065.1. GTDB lineage: Bacteria > Myxococcota_A > UBA9160 > UBA9160 > SMWR01 > CAZYOL01. The sequence continues at coordinate 23,383 of CAZYOL010000024.1, read as the reverse complement.
CCTGCAGTTCGAGGGAGCGCGAATGGACGGCTCGACCGGCATGGAGCGGGCCTTCCGGGGCATGAATCGCGTCTTCTCGCAGACGGCCGAGATGGGCGCGCTGCCGACCCTCTACGCCGCGGCGGCCGTCGACGTGGAGGGCGGCGACTACTTCGGCCCGGATGGCTTCATGGAGATGACGGGGCATCCGACCCGCGTCGGCTCGAGCGCCCGCTCGCGCGATGCGCTGGTGGCGCAGCGCTTGTGGGAGGTCTCGGAGACCCTGACCGGCGTACGCTTCGAGGCGCTCCGCTAGGGCGCTGCCCCGGGCGGCGGAGCGGGCGCCACGGCCTCCCGCAGCTCGGCCACGCTCTCCGCGAAGCGGACCTCGGTGAGTACCAGGCCCTCGAGCTTGAGCACGGTGGCCCGCCCCGATTCGCTGGGGAAGCGCGCCGTCTCCTCGCCGGTCTCGTCCAGCAGCATCCGATAGGCGCGCCGCCGCATGGCGGGCTTGGCCATCATCCAGCGGACCATCGCCGGCATGCCGCTGACGTCGGCCACGTAGGCCGCGCCGTGCCGCTCGAGGAACTCGGCCCCGCCCTCGGCCAGCGCCTCCTTGAGGATGCCCCCGCCCTCCATGTCGCGGCTGAAAAGCACCACCCGCGTCTCGGGGCCGACCCGGCCCGGCTCGCCGTGCTGGTCGGCCAGCGAGAGGGCCGGAATCGACTCCCCGACGGCGTAGGGCTCGGCCCCCGCCGCGCCGGCCAGCCCGAGGAGGCATCCGATTCCGAGCGCTGGCCCGAGTGCGAATCCGAGCCCCAGCGCTCCCCCTGCTCGTCGAGCCATGCCTGGCATGGTACTCCTTGACCGATCCCGTGCGCATCGCGACCTGGAACGTGAACGGCCTGCGGGCACGCCTGGACTTCCTGCGGCTCTGGCTGCGCGAGAGGAAGCCCGACGCGGTCGGCCTGCAGGAGCTGAAGCTCACCGACGAGCAGTTTCCCCACCGGGAGGTCGAGGCCGAGGGCTACCGGGCCCTCACCCACGGCCAGAAGAGCTGGAACGGCGTGGCCATCCTGAGCCGCCGCCCGGCGCAGCTGCTGCAGCGGGGCCTCCCCGGGCAGGAGTCCTTCGGAGCGCGCCTGCTGAGCGCGGAGGTCGGCGGCCTGCGGCTCACGACCGTCTACGTCCCGAACGGCAAGAGCACCTCCCACGAGGACTTTCCCCGCAAGCTCGCCTGGCTCGACGCCCTGGAGGAGCACATGGCCGCGGCGGCTGCGAACGGGGGCCCGGCCGTCCTCTGCGGCGACTTCAACGTCGTGCCGGCGGCTCTCGACAGCTGGAACGAGGAGGCCCTGGCCGGCTCCATCTTCCACACCGAGCAGGAGCGGTCGCGTCTCCACGGGCTGCTCGCGCAGGGCTGGGTCGACCTGTTCCGGGAGCTCCACCCGGAGACCCCGGCCTTCTCCTGGTGGGACTACCGGGGCGGAGCCTTCCACCGGCGCCAGGGGCTGCGCATCGACCTGCTGCTCGCCAGCCCCGGGGCCGCCCGGAGCGCCCGGGCGGTCGAGATCGACCGCGACTGGCGGAAGAAGCACGAGGGCCTGACTCCCTCGGACCACGCTCCGGTCGTCGCGGATCTCGCGCTCGAGACGCCCTAGGACGCGGGCGGCCTCAGGCGGCGCGGTCGCGGGCGGCGGGTTGCAGCCGGCGCTGGCGTCGGCGCTGCGATCGGCGGCGCAGGAGATCGCCGCAGTCCTCGAGCACCACGTAGCCGCAGGGCACCACGAGCAGGGTGATCGCCGTGGCCGAGACCACTCCGAAGGCCAGGGAGATGCCCATCGGGATCAGGATCTGGGCCTGCAGGCTGCGCTCCATCATCAGCGGCGTCAGGCCGGCGAAGGTGGTGACCGCGGTCAGCACGATGGGCCGGAAGCGCGACACACTGGCGTCGACCACCGCCTCGAGGAGGCCCATGCCCTCCTGGCGCCGCCGGTTGACGGCCGTGACCAGCACCAGGCTGGCGTTCACGACCACGCCCGAGCAGGCGACGAAGCCCACGACGGAGGGGAAGGACATGCCGCGGCCCAGGACCACGTGGCCGAAGACGGCGCCCACCAGCCCGAAGGGAATCACGCTCATGATGATGAGCGGCTGGAAGTAGGAGCCCAGGGGAATCGCCAGCAGCGCGAAGATGGCCAGCAGGGCCGCCGGATAGGCCTTCATCAGGCCGCCGAAGGCCTTGGCCTGATCGCGCTGCTCGCCCTCCAGAGCCAGGGAGACGCCGGGGTGCTCGGCCAACAGGGCGGGCAGGACGTTCTGGCGCAGGTCGGCGAGGATCTCGTTGGAGGTCGCCACGGCCGGGTCCACGTCGGCCGTCACCTCGACGACCCGCCGGCGGTTGGTGCGCTCGATGTCCGCGAAGCCGCGGCCCTCGCGGGCGCGAGCCACGCTCGAGAAGGGCACCTCGATGCCCTCGGCGGTGCGGATCCGCATGTTCTCCAGGTCTGCCAGCGAGCGGCGCTGCGACTCGGGGTAGCGGACCATGACGCGTACGTCGTCGCGACCGCGCTGGATGCGCTGGGCCTCCTCGCCGTAGAAGGCCTGGCGGACCTGGCGGGCCAGGTCGCGCGTGGTGAGCCCCAGGGGCTCGGCCTCGGGCAGGATCTCGAGCTGCACCTCCCGCTTGCCCGCGCGGAAGGAATCGGCGATCTCGAAGACGCCCGGGTACAGGGCCAGCTTCTGCTTGAGCGTATCGGCCGCCGAGATCAGCTCTGCGTCGTCGGCACCGCTGAGCGCCAGATCGATCGGGGCCCCCGCCGAGAAGAGCTCGCTGACGAAGCCCACTTCCAGCGCATCGGGGATCTCGGGCGTGAGCTGCTCCCAGCGGCGCGCAATCTCTCCCGTGCTGATGCGGCGCTCTTCCGAGGGAAGCAGCTCCAGGACCACCTCGCCGATGTGGGCGCCCGCGGCGCCGCCGAGGGTGTTCTCGGTGCGGAACATCTGGCGCCCGATCGAGGTGAGGCGGTGCCGAGCCAGGCTGCCGCCCTGCGGCGCGTACTCCGGGTCGAACTCGTGGATGAGCCGGCTGGCAGCCGACTCCAGCTGGCGGGTGGCCGCCCGGGTGATCTCGGCCGGGGTTCCCTGCGGCATGGTCACCTGGGCCGCGACGTAGTCGGCCTCGATGGCCGGGAAGAAGGTGAACTTCAGGCGCCCGCTGCCCAGCACGCCGAAGGTGAGGAGCAGGAGCGCCAGGGCGACCGCCACCGAGAGGTAGCGCCACTCGATGGCGCGGCCGAGGAAGGGGCGGTAGCGCTCCTCGGTGAAGCGCGTCAGCGCCGCGGCGAAGCGATCCTGGAAGCGCTCCCAGCGCCGCTGGATGCGACCCTGCGGCATGTCCACCGGCTGTTTGCCGAGCTTCGAGCGTCCGTGCGAGAGGTGGCTCGGCAGCACGAGCTGCGACTCGATCAGCGAGAAGGCCAGGCAGGCCACCACCGTGGCGCCCAGGAACCAGAAGATCTGTCCCAGGCGCCCGGGAATCACCAGCATCGGCGCGAAGGCCGCCACCGTGGTGAGGACGCCGAAGATCACGGGGATCGCGACCTCGCGCGTGCCCTCGATCGCAGCGCGCACGCGGTCGCCGAGCTTCTTCTCGTGGGTGTAGACGTTCTCGCCGACGACGATGGCGTCGTCGACCAGGATGCCGAGCACCAGGATGAAGGAGAAGAGCGAGATCTGGTCGATGGCGATGCCGAAGAAGGGCATCGTCAGCAGCGCTCCGAGCAGGGCGATCGGCACGCCGAGCGTCACCCAGATGGCCAGCCGGAAGCGCAGGAAGAGGGCCAGCACGCAGAAGACCAGCAGCAGGCCGCTGCGGCCGTTGCGGTACAGGGTGTCCAGGCGGCCGCGGAGCTGGGTGGAGCGGTCCTGCCAGATCGTCAGCGACACGCCGGAGGGCAGCCAGGTCGAAGCCTCCGCGACGTAGCTCTTCACCGCGTCGGAGATGTCGATCACGTCTTCGCTGCCGGTGCGCTGGACCCGGATCATCACGGCGGGCTCGCCGTCGAAGCGGGCGGAGACATCCGAATCCTGGAAGCCGTCGACCACGGTGGCGATGTCGGCCAGCGTGATCCGCGTGCCGTCGGGCCGCGTGATCACGACCAGGTCTTCGAAGTCCGGGCCCCGGTAGGCCCGCCCCAGACTGCGCAGCAGGATCTCGCCGCCGGCGGACTTGATGCTGCCACCCGGGAGATCGAGGGAGGAGCGGCGCACCGCCTGCACGACCTGGTCGAAGCTGAGCCCGTGGCGGCGCAGGGACTCCTCGGGCACCTCGATCGAGATCTCGTAGGGCCGGTCGTAGACCAGGTCCACCTGGGTGACGCTCGGCAGGGCCACGATCTCGTCGCGGATCCGCCGGCCGAGCTCCTTGAGCGGGGCTTCGCCGATCGGCCCGGAGAGGGCCACGTCGACCACGGGCCGGACGATCTGGAGCTTCGAGACCTTGGGCTCCTCGGCCTCGTCGGGAAAGGTGGTGATCCCGTCGATGCGGTTCTTGATCTCGGCGGTGACCGGATCCGCCTCGACATCGGGGAAGAGCTCGATCCAGATGCTGCAGCTGCCCTCGGAGGCGGTCGAGCTCACCGTCTCGATGCCGGCGACGCTCTCGACCTCCTCCTCGACGGGGATGCACACCCCCTGCTCGACCTCGAGCGGCGAGGCGCCGGGATAGGGAATCGTGACGCGGACGATCTGGGTGTCGATGTCCGGGAAGATGCGCTGCGGGATGCCCGGCGCGGCCACCAGACCGCCGACCACCATGGTCGCCATCAGCAGGTTGGCGGCCACGGGATTGCGCACGAACCAGGCGATCGGCCCCGTCACGACGTGGCCCCCGTGCCGGGCTCCAGCTGCGCGCGCACGGCCATCCCCTCGATCGGTGTCTCGAGGGGCGAGACGACCACCTGGAGGCCCGGCTCGAGCCCGCCGCCGATCACGACCTGCTCCTGCTGGGCGCGCAGCACCTCGACCTCCCGCGCGCGCAGGCGGTCCTCGCCATCGACCACCCAGACGCGATAACGGCCGTCGGCTCCCCCGTGGAGCGCCGAGCGCGGCAGCACGTAGGCCCCCTCGACCCGGCGCCCCTCGATCTCCGCGCGCACGAACAGGCCCACCGCCAGGGGCGGGCGATCCCCCTGCGCGTAGGGATCCTGCACCCGGGCAACCACGTGGATCATGCGGCTACGCGCGTCGATCTCGCCCTCGGTGCGGTCCAAGGCCCCCTGCCAGCTGTGCTCGGCTCCCGCGAACTCGGCGCGCAGGGTGACGCGCGGGCCGGGCTCGGCCGAATGGCCGTTCGCGCGCAGCACGGGCAGCTCCAGGAAGCCCAGCTCCCGGTCGGAGATCGGAAGTCTCACCTCCGCGTAGTCGGTGGCGTAGAGCTTCGCGATCGGCGAGCCGCGGTTCACGAACTGACCGACGCCCACGCTCTCCTCGCGCACCCGGCCCCGGAAGGGCGCGCGCAGCCGCGTGCGATCGAGGTCGCGCTCGGCCTGCTCGAGCTGGGCGCGCGCCTCCCGCACGGCCGCCCCCGCGACCCGCTCGGCGTTCTCCGCGTCGTCGACCTGGGAGTCGCTCGCCACGTTCCGCTCGCGGAGGGTGAGCAGGCGCCCCAGCTCCTTCTCGGCGCGCGCGTACTCGCTCTCGCTGCGCACCAGGGTGGCGCGCGCGCGCTCCAGGGCGACGCGGTAGTCGCGCGGATCGATCTCGAGCAGGACCTCGCCCTCCTCGAAGAAGCCGCCCGAGACCAGGGAGGGCGCCACGCGCACCACGGGGCCCGAGACCTGGGGCACCAGATCGCTCTCGCTGCGCGGTGCGACGGTCCCGTGCGTGTTCACCGAGAGCCCGACGCTGCGCGGCTGCGCCTGGAGCACGCGCACGCGCGGCGGCAGCCGCTGGATCTCCTGACGCTCGACCGGCGGTCGCGTGAAGATCAGGATCGCCATGCCGATTGCCCCGAGTGCCGTGACCCCGATCGGCAGCAGCAGTTTCCAGCGCTGGCGGGAGATCGGACTCATGCCGCCGCCTCCCCCTCCGGATCGGCGACCCCGGCCTCGCGGAGCACGGCCGTGCGCGCGAGCTTCACCGACCACAGGAAGTGTTCGAGGCGCCGCTCGAAGGCCTCACCCTCCAGGGGGTCGATCTGCTGCGCCAGGAAGAAGCCGTCGAGCAGCAGCATGCCGTGGTCGGCCAGGCGCTCGCAGATGGCGTCGCGAGGCGCGCTCTGGGGCAGGGCCAGCTTCTCGCGGATGCGGGACCGGAACAGCGAGCGACAGCGCTCGCGCACGCGGCGCACGACGTCGAGCGAGGGCTCCGCCGCATCGCGCCGCTCGAGGGAGATCAGCAGCAGGACCCGATAGAACTCGGGCTGCTCCCTCAGCAGGTAGCGGATCCCAGCCAGGGGCGGGTTCGCGTCGTCCGCCGATCCGCCGGCCTCCTCCATGGCCGCGATCGATCCGCCGAACCAGGCGTCGGCGGCGCGCTCGATCACGGCGGCCAGCAGGCCTTCCTTGCTCTCGAAGTGCCAGTAGATCGAGGCCGGCATCACGCCCGAGGCCCGGCTGATGGCGGAGATCGAGGTGCCCGAGTATCCGCGGCTCGAGATCAGCTCGGTCGCCGCCTCCAGCACGCTCTGGCGGGTGCGGGCGCTCTGCTCGCGGCGACGCGAGGGCAGTGTGGAGGCAGAGGAAGACACGGTCGGGCCGTCTCCGGTTTACGAGCTTGGGGCGCCTCGAGGGCGCGACTGTGCGCGGGCGCGCTCACCGGATCGGTCGATCCGGCGTCGTTCTTTAACGAACGCTCAAGAAACTATCTCGCCCGTGGATGGCGTCAAGCCGGATGGGGCCGCGCCTCAGGGGACGATCTGCCAGCTCCCGTCCGGCTGGCGGCAGGCCGTCCCGTAGGCTCGCTCGGGCCAACCGTCGATCACCACCTCGGTCTGGTACTCGCGGCAGTAGGTCCCGCGGGCGGTCTGGTAGGTGCGGGTGGGCGTGAAGCTGCCCTCGTGACCCGAGTCCGGGTTGCGCCAGTGGGACGGAGTCCCCGAGGGGGTGAACTCGAGGCCGTACTGCGCCGTGCGTGCGGCGAAGGCGCGGTCCCGCTGGTCCAGCGCGTCGCCGATCGCTCCGCCGAGCAGCCCTCCGAGCAGCACACCGGCCACCACGGCCTCGGGCCGTCCGCTGGCGGCGGCGGCGATCAGGCCTCCGGAGGCCGCGCCCCCCAGGGCCCCCACCTGGGCCTTGGGTCCGTAGCGGTAGCCGTAGGGGTGCGCACAGCCCGCGAGCAGGGCGACGGCCAGGGCCAGCGCAAGGGCGAGGGTCTTCCGGGTCATGGTGGGCTCCTTCGCAGCTTCTCCTGGGCTGGGACGCCCTTTTGCGCCCGCGAATTCAGGAGTGGCCGGGACCACCCGCGAGGCCCAGGCGGCGCAGGAAGGGCCCGATGCTCAGGCCCTGCACCAGGATCGAGAAGACCACCACCACGTAGGTCATCACCAGCAGCGCCTCGTAGGCGGTCGCATTCTGCACGCCGAGAGAGCCCCTCAGCGAGAGCGCCAGCGCCACCGAGATGCCCCCGCGCAGCCCACCCCAGGTGAGGACCACCACCGAGTGCGGCGTGAAATCGCGGAGCGGGCGCAGCAGGGAGACGGGCACCCAGACCGCCAGCAGCCTCCCCGCCAGCACGATCGGGATGGCGAGCAGGCCCGCGATCAGCCAGCGCGCCTCGAAGGGCACGATCAGCACCTCGAGGCCGATCAGCACGAAGAGCACTGCGTTCAGGATCTCGTCGATCAGCTTCCAGAAGGTGTCCAGCTGCTCCCGGGTGCGCTCGGACATCGCCAGGTGCCGGCCGCGATTCCCGATCAGCAGCCCGGCCACCACCATCGCCAGGGGCGCCGACAGGTGGAGCGCCTGCGCCAGCGAGTAGCCACCCGCCACCAGCGCCACGGAGAGCAGGATCTCCACCGAGTAGGCGTCGACGGAGCGCATCAAGAAATAGGTGAGCAGACCGACGGCGAGTCCGAAGCCGATGCCGCCCACCGTCTCCAGCAGGAAGAGGCCGATCACGGTCTCGGCCAGCGCCTCGGCCTCACCGGCTCCGTGACCGCCGTGCCCGCCGAGGCCCGCCGCCGCCAGCACGCCCAGGAAGATCACGACGGCCACGCCGTCGTTGAAGAGGGACTCGCCCGCGATCTTGGTCTCGAGGCTGCGCGGCGCCCCGAGCGAGGAGAGCACCGCCAAGACCGCGATCGGGTCCGTCGGGGAGATCAGGGCCCCGAAGAGCAGGCAGAGCACGAAGGGCTGCGGAGCGCCGAGGGCGGCGAGCAGGCCGTAGACCGCCGCCCCGATGGCAAAGGTCGAGAGCAGCAGCCCCACGGTCGCCAGCAGGCCGATCACCGAGCGCTGCTCCAGCAGGTCGTTCAGCTCCACGTGCAGGGCTCCGGCGAAGAGCAGGAAGCCCAGCAGGCCGTCCATCAGCGTCTTGTTGAAGTCGATGAGCGACAGGAAGGAGACGGCGCCGTCCCGCAGGCCGGGCAGCAGCGTGCCGACGGCCAGCAGCGCCAGCGAGGCGACCAGGCCGATCAGCATCAGGCCGATGGTCGTGGGCAGGCCCAGGAAGCGGTGGTTCAGGTAGCTGAAGAGCGCCGCGACCGCGAGCAGCACCGCCGTGACGTCGTACCAGTCGATCTCGACTCCTCGGCTCCCGGAGGCCGGACTCAGTCCGTCGGGAGATCGAAGCGGCGCACGTAGTCGGCGAAGCGCTCGCGAACCTGCTCGGGGGCGAGCCCGAAGCGCTCCAGATCGTACTCGTGACGGCCGTGCTTGCCCTGGGGATTCTGCGCCGAATGGCCCGCCAGGGCCTGCTCCACGCCGGGCCCGAGCGGCAGCTCGAAGTGGGCGTAGATGCCCGCCGCGGTGGCGATCGGATCCGAGACGAAGGAGCGGTAGTCGACGTCGAGGAAGCGCTTGGCGTCGTGCGCCTGGCGAGCCGCCAGGCCGCGCTCCAGCGAGGTCGCGTAGAAGTCGAGCACCACCGGCCCGAGCTCGGCCGGATCCACCCGCTCCCGGCCGGCCATCAGCGCCTCGGTCATCGAGCAGATCGAGGCCGTGCAGGCCAGGGGATTTCGGTGGGTCCAGACCACGCAGACGTCCGGAAAGCACTCGAGGAGCGGATCGATGGCCCACATGTGGGCCGGCGCCTTGAGCGTCCAGCGCTCGCCGGGTCGCTGCCAGTCGAGCATGCGCAGCAGATCGGCGTAGTAGCGGTACATGCGGCGCAGATCCTGGCGCCGGAACCAGGAGGCGTAGGGCTCCAGCATGGGCTCGATGCCGATCTGGACGTCACAGAAGGCGTGGGCCTGGAGGATCACGCACTCCTCGGGGGTGTCCGCCGAGGCGTAGTGGATCTTCGTGAACGCCGGATTCTTCTCCCGACTGCGGGCGAAGCTGGCCTCGACGGCATCGCGCCGGGGATCGGGAGCGCCGGGGTCGTGCCCCTCGAGGGGCCAGGGGAAGAGCGCCTCCCACAGGCGCAGCGGCCGCGCCGAGGGGTCCGCACCGAGCAGGTTGAAGAGGGCCGAGGTCCCGGAGCGCGGCAGTCCGGTCAGCACCAGCGGACGCTCGATGCGACGCTCGCGGATCTCGGGCCGGGCCTCGAGGGTCTGCTGGATCCGCAGGCGATTCGCCAGCAGCATCAGCAGGCGGCGCCGGGTGCTGCGCCGGCCCTTCTCGTGGAAGCCCGCCGTGCTCTCGTAGGTCTCGAGCAGGACGCGCAGGCCCTCGCGGAAGCCGTCCTCGCCGAAATCCGAGAGCCCCGTCGCCGCCCGGGCCTCCTCGAGCAGCGCCGCCTCGTCGAAGCTCTGGTCCGGCATGGCGACGGGAGCATGCCACAGCCGGCGCCGCGGCTCAGCGGGGTGCGGGCTCCCCGGCCAGGAAGTGCAGAGCGCGCAGGCCCGGCACGAAGAAGTAGCCGGAGCCGCGCACGGTGACGAAGCGAGGCACGCCGCGCAGGCGGCGGCGCAGCGGCGAGGCCTGGATCGTGAACGGGCCGCCTCCGGACGGCTGCTCGCCCATCAGGGGCGCCATCTCGTCGTAGAGGCCGCCGAACTTGGGGTTGTTGAACCAGCTGTGCTGGATGAACTCGAACTGGCGCTCGATGTTGGCCATGAAGGCCAGGAACTGCAGTCCCCGCTCGCCCTCGGCGGGCGCGGCTCGCAGCATGAGCTCCGGATCGAGGTCGCAGGCGAGCGGCTCGCCGTAGGGCCGGCCGCGCCGGATGATGCGGTGGCGGTTCGCGACCAGCAGCGACTCCCGTGCGTCGGCGCCGAGGCTCCAGTCGCGCGGGTTCGAGCGGCGCAGGTGGCAGCCGAGCGGCGCGTGGAAGCCGTCCGGATCGGTCTCCAGGAAGCCGAAGTCGTTCGCGTCGGCGAGTCGCGGATCGTCCTCGACGGGAGCCAGCGACAGGGGCGCGCCACTCGGCCAGCGGCCGACCAGCTTGGCCGCCAGCCGGCGGCGCTGCTTCGCCTCGTCCTCCGCGTGCTGCGCGACGAAGCGCCAGAAGGCCGAGACGTCCTGCCGCAGCTCGCGCCAGACCATGTAGGTCCCGTTGCGACCCAGGTCGCGCGAGCCGGGGAAGTCGGAGAGCGACGCGAGCCAGCCCTGCGGGTCGTCCGCGCGGGCCACCGCGGGTGACTCGGGACGCCTGCCGTAGTGGTTCTCGTAGCCGAGCAGGAACTCCCCCACCTCCACCGTGTTGGCCTCGGGGCGAAGCCTCAGCACCCCGTGGCGCTCCTCGGGGGCGTTGGCGCAGCGGAGACCGGGCTGGGCGATACCGTCGCGGAAGCCGAAGTGCTCCTTTCGCCCGTGGAGCAGGCCGGTCTCCGAGCTCTTCGAGGGGGCCACCTCCTCCAGGCCGTGGCGGCGCAGCTTCTCGCCGTGCCAGGCCACCAGGTCCGAGAGGATCGGCTCCTCCCGTCCGTAGAGCAGCAGCGCCGCGTGCACGGGCTCGCGCTCGTTTCCCCAGCGCCAGCCCTCCGGGGCGCTGGCGCCGGTGTCGCCCAGGATCTGGCTACGGTGGCTGAGGCCGTCGTCGCGCCGCGGGCCGATGGGGCCCTCGCGGAAGGTCATCGGGAAGGTCGCCAGCGTGGTCGGCGAGAGTCCGAGCCGGCGCAGGCCCTCGAAGCCGAAGGCCAGGTTCGTGTGGCTGGCCCGGCCCTCCTCGAAGCTGGCGGGCGTCACCTGCTCGACCAGGTCGCGCAGCCAGGCCCGCGCGGCGCCGGCCTCGCCCAGCCGCAGCAGCAGGAAGCGGGAGTGGGGCAGGCGTCCGTAGCCGCGCAGGACGATGCCCTGCACGTCGTCCACGTCGACCCGCGGCGCCCGGCCCGTCACAGGCGCCGCGTCCAGCGCTCCGCCGCGAGCGCATGTCGGGGCCGCGACAGGCCTCGTCGGATCTCCGAGTTGTTCAGGACGTTCTGCACCGTGAGGTCGGGATAGGCGCTGTACCAGACCTGGGTCTCGACCTGGTTCAGAAGCACGTAGGCCTTGAAGCGCTCCTCGTCGCGGGCGCCTTCGTAGCGCAGCCAGCACGTGCGCGGAAAGCCCTCGCAGTGACTCCAGATCGCCGTCAGGCCCGAGGCGGCCCGGTCGATGAACTGCCCCAGGTAGGACTCCCAGCTCCCGTCGTAGTTGGTCAGGAAGACCAGCAGCTGGCCGCCGTGCCCGTCGGGCACCAGGAACCAGCGCGCGAAGTGGATGCTGGGAATGCCCCCGAGCGCCCCGCGATCGAAGCAGATGTGGCCCAGCGCATCGATGGCGCGCAGCACCGCCCGCAGGGTCGCGAGGCGGGCCCGGCCGGGCTTCACGCCCACCACCGCCGAGAGCTGGTTCTGGGCGCCGTGCCCGTCCTCGAGGTCGCGCAGGCGCCGCTTCTGGCGGTCGAGGGCGGCGCGGAGGCTGGCCCGACGCGCGGGAGTCAGCCGCTCGTCGGCGCGCCGCAGCTCGCGGTTGTCCTGCTTCTCGAGGGTGCGGATGCGCCAGAGGTTCCACAGGATCGCGCAGGCGGCGGGCAGCAGCCCGCGACAGGCCCAGGCGAGCTTCTGCGTCCAGGGAAGACGCGTGGGGGCGGGAGGCGTGAGCGCCCAGCGCAGGTCCGGACGCTCCGCGACGACGCGGCGCAGCTCCGCCAGGACGTCCCGGGAGAAGGGGCCGCTGAGATCTCCGAGCTGCTCCTCCAGGACCGTTCTCAGCTCCGCCTCCCGGTGGATCTGGCCCACGCTGCGCGCCCGGTGCCCGACGTAGAAGCCCTCCGAGCGGACCGCGTGCTCGCGCAGGAAGGCGATCAGGCGCTCGCGACCCGAGAGAGCCGAGCTCTTGAAGGGGGTGCAGTAGGTGAAGACCGCCTCGAGGCCTCTCCCGGCGATCTCGGCCAGATCGGAGAGGTGGCGCTCCAGGGAGCCGTCGAAGTTGGAGGCGAAGACCAGCAGCGTCTCGGGATGCAGGTCCCGGACGGCGGGCCTCTCGATCACCAGGAAGCGGGCGAAGTGGAGGCGCTCGAGGTCGCCGAAGGGAACCATCGGAGCCGCCCCCACCGCGCGGTCCGCGCGCGAGACGTGGCCCGCCCGCACCTCCCGCTGGATCTCCGCCAAGTGCCCGCGCAGGTCGGCCTCCGCTCCCCTCGACACGGGGGCGACGACCGTGAGTGCGCTCTGATCCATGGAGCCTCCGACCCGACTGCCTCGCGTCCGATTGTACGACGGGAGACCCGGGAGCTGGGCCCTCGGGACGCGCCGGGCGGATCCATCACACGATCCTCACTGGAAACGCCTTGACAGCCGGCTGCGCGCGCAGCGATCGTGGCCCCATGGCCGAGTCCTCCTGGCCGAGATACTGGCTGCAGCGGCTGAACCTCCGGAATCGGGTGATGGGGGGGGCGCTGCGGATCCTCCGCGGCCTCGGGCCCGTCCTCCACTGGGGCGGCTCGGTCTACGTGCTGCGCTGGGACGAGGTGCGCGAGGTCCTGGGGCGCCCCGAGGATTTCAGCGTGGCGCTCTTCGAGTACCGCATGTCCTCCACGATGGGACCCTTCTTCCTGGGCATGAACCCCTCGGAGCCCTACCGACGCGAGGCGGGGGCGCTGTTCCAGGCCCTGCGCGTGCCGGACCCGAAGCCGGGCGCCTCGCCCGACGCCGACGGCCCGGAGGGGCTGGGCGTGCTGCCCTGGGTGCAGCGCTCCGCGGCGCAGTTGTCCCGCAGGCAGGTGAGCGACGCGCTGAAGAGCAAGGGCGAGCTCGACCTGGTGCAGGACCTGGCCCACGTGGTGCCCTTCGAGTTCGCCAAGAACTTCTTCGGCATCCCGGAGCCGCCGGGCGAGAGCCCCGAGCTGCTGCGCTGGTTCCAGTGGGCCTCCTACTACGTCTTCGCGCCGGCCGCCGCGACCTGGTCGGTTCCGGCCTGGCGAGCGGGCCAGCAGATCCGCAGCCACTTCGCAAAGGTCGTCCGCGAGCGCCGGCAGGCCCTGCGCGACCCCGCCCTGCCGCGCCAGGCCACGGTGCTGGACAGGCTGCTCGAGCCGCCGGAGGGCGCCGATCCACTCGACGATGACGCCATCGCGCGCTGCCTGGCCGGCACCTTCTCGGGCACCGTGATTCCCACCGCCTGGATCTTCATCGAGGCGGTCGACTTCCTGATGCGGCGCCCCCGCCAGGAGATCGCGGAGCTCCAGAGCCTGGCCCGGGCCGGCGACACCGGAGCCGTGCGGGCCTGGATCCTCGAGGCCTGCCGCTTCTTCCCCTTCCCCTTCGTCATTCTGCGCTACGCCGAGCGCGACACCAAGCTCGCAGGGCATCGGATCTCCGAGGGCAGCCACATGCAGCTCGTCCTGGGCTCCGCGGCTCGGGACGGCCGCCACCTGGGGAGCCCCGAGCGCTTCCGACCCGGCCGCCCCGAGAGCGAGTACATGCTCTTCGGGCACGAGACGCATCTCTGCCACGGCAAGCAGATCGCCGAGGCTCTGCTCACCGAGATGACGCTGGCCGTCTTCTCCCGGGAGAACCTGCGACGCGCCCCGGGCCTGCGGGGCTACGTGCGCGTCCGGGAGCGCGGCGATCTGCTCGAGAGCACCTACCCGCAGCACTTCGGCCTGGTGGCCGACGCCTAGCCCGCTCGGAGCTCGTCGCGCAGCGCCTGGGCGCGCTCCAGGTACCAGGCCATCCCCATCGCGGAGAAGTCCCGGATGCTCTGCTCCAGGTGGTCGGAGAGCCAGGCGGGATCGCGCTTGCCCCGCAGCGCCTCCGCCGCGCGCAGGTGGGCGATCGCGACATCCCGCCACGCGCCCTTGCGCCGGGCGCAGTCGATCGCGCGCTCCAGCGCCGCGTCCACGCGCGCCTCGTTGCGCAGGCGCCCCGCCTTGAGCAGGAAGAGGGCCCGCATGGCGGTGCACTCGCCGAAGCGGTCGCTCTGGCGCATGCGGTCGAGAGTGTGCTCGAGCAGGGTCTCGGCCTCGTCGTAGCGTCCCTCGAGGCACAGGGCCTCGGCGAGCACCGCGTAGGACCAGGAGATCGACATGCGCACCTCGCTGGCCTCCAGGGTCGCCACGCCCCGGCGCATCATCTCCAGGCCGCGGCTCTTCTCACCGAGGAAGTAGCGTGCACAGCCGGCGTTGGTCTCCGTCAGCGAGATCATGTAGGTCGTCCCGACCCGCTGCGCGCGCGGGGCCAGCTCCTCGCTGGTCGAGATGCAGGAGTTCCAGTCGCCGCGGAAGGCATCGATGAAGCTGCACAGGGAGAGCTGCGCGGCCTCGACCTCGAGCTGCATCTGGTCCCGGTGCCGCATGACTTCTTCCATGCGCCGATCGGCCTCTTCGAAGCGACCGGCTTCGGCGTCGATCAAGGCGAGGAAGCTCGTCGCATAGTCGATCACCGCGTGGATCGCAGCGGGGCCGCTGAGCTCGCGGCGCAGCTGGATGGCCCGCTCGAGATAGTCGGTGGAGAGCGGGTAGTCGCCTCCGCTGTAGTGCGCCTGACCGAGATTCGAGTAGAGCTGCGCCAGCAGCTTGCGATCTCCGCGCGCCTCCGCGAGAACCACGCAGCGCTCGAGGTGCGGAATCGCGTGGAGCCAGTCGCCGAGTGCGCTCTCGACCCAGCCGATCCAGTAGAGGGCGCGCATCACGCCCAGGGCGTCTCCCAGCCGCTCGGCCTGGTCGCGGGTGCGCTCGAGGATCTCGAGGCTGTCGGCCGAGGGTCGATAGATGGCCGCCTTGGCGAGCTTCACCGCGATGCCCAGGCGCTGCTTCGCCGAGCCCGGACTGTCGCGCAGGGAGTCCAGGATCCGGATCGCCTCGCGGTAGTCGGCGAGAGACTTGGCCATCGCGCCGGAGAGCGCCGCCTTGTCGCCGGAGAGCTCGAGATAGTGGACGGCCTTGTCGGGGTCGTCGCTCCGGGTGAAGTGATGGGCAAGTGCCTCGACCTGCTCCTGGAGCTGCCCCGCGTGGAGCTCTTCCAGGGCCTGGCCGGCGGCGGCGTGCAGCTGCATCCGGCGCTCGGAGCTCAGCATCCCGTAGGCGGCGTCCCGGACCAGGGCGTGACCGAAGCGGGCGACGCGGTCCTCGTAGTCGGGCTCCAGCCGCACCAGGCCGGTCTGGGCCAGCGCCAGCAGCGAGTCGTCCGGGGAGGGCCCTCCCCGGGGCAGCATCCGGGCCAGCACGTCGCGCCGGAAGGGGTTGCCCAGCACGCTGGCCAGCTTGAGCGTCTCCGCATCCGAGGCCTCGAGGCGGTCGATCCGCTCCGTGAGGACGGCGTCGATGCTCGTCGGAATCCGGATCTCGTCGAGCCCCTGGGATCCGGACTCGAGCAGGGCCGTGCAGATCTGCTCGATGAAGAGGGGATTGCCCGCCGTCCGTCGCGAGATGCGTTCGACCAGGGGCTCGGCGAGATCGGCCCCCAGGAGCTCGCGGATCATGCGGTGGATCTCGGGCCCGGCCAGCGGCGCGAGCTCGAGCGTGGTCCCGCCGGCAATGGCCAGGGGCGCCCGGAAGTGGGTGCGGTAGTCCACCACCATCAGCAGGCGAGCCTTCTCCAGCTGCTCCCACAGCTTGTGCAGTGCGAGGTCGGAGGCGACGTCGGCCCAGTGCCAATCTGTCAGCAGCACGACCAGCGGGTGGCGCTGCGCCAGGGCCTCGAGGAGCCGGCGGAGGGCCTCGTGGATCGCCTCCTGGAGCCGGTCCCCGAAGAGGGCGGCCGGCAGGGGGTGGGCCGGCGAGCGGAGGGAGAGCATCGCCAGCAGGACGGGCAGCTGCTCCGTCAGGGTCTCCCCCAGGGCCCGGAGCCGAGCGACCACGGCGTCGGCATCGGCCAGGCCCGCCTCGTCGAGCCCCAGCGCCTCGCGCAGCAGGCCCCGGAAGGGCTGGTAGGGAGTGACCGTGCCGAAGGGCTGACAATCGCCCCTCAGCACCAGCACCTCGGCGGGCAGGGCGCGCTCGAGCTCGTGGAGCAGCCGCGACTTCCCGACGCCGGGGTCCCCGGCCACGCTGACGAAGCGGGCGCGACCGCTGCGCGCCGCCTCGAGGGCGCGCCGCATCACCGCCAGCTCGACCTCGCGCCCCTGGAAGCCGACCAGGCCGCGCTGCCTCCACACGTCGGTGCGTCGGGTGGCCAGCGCGCGCAGCACGCGATGGGCGCGCACCTCGGAGACCACGCCCTTCAGCAGCAGGGGACCGACCGGCTCGGTCTCGAAGTACTCCCGGACCGAGGCCTGTAGAGACGGGCCGAGCAGCACCTCGCCGGGCCCGGCGTGCGGGAGGAGCTGCCGGGCGAAGAGCAGCGCATCTCCGGCGCGTCCGGCGACCTCGGGATCGGGAGCCGGCTGCGCGTCGTCGACCAGGATCCGGCCGGACTCGAGGGCGACCCTGGCACCGGGATCGGCGGCCCCGTCGCGCAGGGCCAGGGCCGCGGAGATGGCCCGGATGGGATCGTTGGCGTGGCCGCTCGGCACGCCGAAGAGCGCCGTCAGGACGCCTCCTGCGTAGTGCTGCAGCCCCCCTCCGTGAGCCTCCAGGATGCGCTGCGCGGCCCCGGGAAGGCTCTCATCGGCGTCGCCCGGGGGGCGAAGCCGCGCGATCAGCGCGGTGGCCCGACGGCGCTCGCCGGATGCACGGGGCCGGGCCTGACTCGGATCGGCGGGTTGATGCACCAGATCGTCCCGTCGAAGGCCCGCCGCCCGTCGCCCGCGCGGGAGCGAGGCGGGAGCCGGCACCCAGGAGCCGGCGCGGAGGGACCTCGGACGCGAGCGATTCTACCCCAGAGGAGGCGCGAAGTGGGACGCGGGCACACACGCCGCGGGGGCCAGCCGGAGGTGGATGCACTCGGAGTCCAGCCCGAGAGCCCAGCCCTCGAGCCGGCTCGGGTCCTGCTGCGAGGAGCCGCTCAGCGGGCGCCCGTGGCCGAGCCCGCGAGCCGGTCGGGGCCGGCCGGCGCGCACCGCCGCCAGCAGGGCGGAGAGACAGCCGGGTGACTCGACGCGCACGCCATCCCCGCGCGGCGATCGGCGCGGAGCGCGGAGGGCCGCGACGAGGTGGCCCGGCAGTCGTTGCCGGAGCAGGCCCGGCAGCGCCTCCGGGCGGCTCACGACCTCGACCGCGACGAGCTGCCCCCAGATGGCCACCGCGAAGCCGCACTGGCCGGCACAGGGCCGAAGCGCCTGCCAGGCCTCGGTCGCGACCTCGCGAAGCAGGGCCGGCGAGTGCGTTCGGCCGGTCCGTCGAGCCGTGAGCTCGATCCCCTCCCTCAGCAGCAGCTCGCCGCCGGCCGGGACCAGCAGGGAGGGCGCCCGGAGGCCGTCCCGGAGCCGCCAGCTCCAGCCGTCCCCTCGCAGCTCCTCGCCCACCAGCAGCAGAACGGCCTGGGGCGCCCGGTTCTCCAGGCGGATCGAGCCGAGCGGCGAGACCTCCACGCCCACGAAGCCGTCCTCGAGCGCCTCGCCGAGCAGCGCGTAGGCCAGCCCCGGCGGGGCCGCGCCGGGAACCCGCATCAGGGGCCAGACGCTGAGCTGCCTCCACAGGCGCGGCTCGAGGGCCTTTAGGCGTGTCCCCGCGGCCACCTCGATCGACCCCTCGGCCGCGGCGATCGGTCCCTCGGCCGCGACCGGCAGCGCGCAGGGACCCGGGCCCCGGGCCAGCGGCGGCGGAGCGGGAGACGGCGCTGCCGCCCGGTCGCCGGCGACCGGCCAGGGGGGCCGAGACCTCCCTCCGGGAGACCTCACTCGGCGCGACGACTGGGGGCCGGGCGGCAGCACGACCCGAAGGCTCCCCGAGCCCTGCGTCAGATCCGGTCACAGCGAGGCCAGCCCTCAGGCTCCGCTCAGCCACTGCGGGCGCAGCAGCAGCACACCTCCCAGCGCCAGGATCACCAGCCCCGACACCAGCTTCAGCCAACGCCCCTCGCTCTCCTGGAGCTTGCGGTGGCGCAGTGTGAGGACGGCCGCGGCGACGATGATGGCATCGTCGACCACGTAGGCCAGGTTGTAGAGCGCCAGGTAGCCGTAGCGGGCCGCCCCGCCGATCTCGTGCCGGCTCAGGATCTGCGTGTAGAGCGCCGGCAGGCCGGCGGTACACAGCAGCTCGACGAAGTTCACCAGCACCGCCAGCACCAGGGCCCCGGCCAGGGCTGCACCCAGGCTCTCGGCCCGGACGATGCCCCGGACCCGGGCGTAGATGCCGGGCCTGGCCGACGCCGGGATGGAGAGCGAGGGGCCTCGGCCGAACGCGAAGAAGTCCTTCACGTTCAGGGCCCCGATCCCGAGGGCCAGGACTCCGAGGGCCACCTGCACGAGCCGCGAGACGCCGATCCACAGGAAGACGTTCAGCCAGGCCGCCATGAAGAGGAAGTAGGCCACCCCACTCACCAGCACGAAGGTGCCGGCAATGACGGCGATGCGCGTGCGGTCGTGGAGGTTGGCCAGGATCGACAGCAGGAAGAGCAGCACCCAGAGGGCGCAGGGGTTCATGCCGTCCGCGAAGCCCACGGCGATCGTGAAGAGCGGCAGCCCCAGCGCCCGCGCGTCGAGCTCGCCCAGCACCGGCAGGCTCAGCACGTCCTCCGGCGGCGGGCCAGCGGCTCCGAGCCCGAGCAAGGCCTCGATCCGCCGCCCCGTCGTCTCGGGTGTCGCGAAGCCGACGATCAGCTCGCCGCAGATCTCGAAGGTCGGCACGGCGACGCCCCCCGTGTCGTGGCGGCGCGCGAGCTCGGCGAGGCGCTCCCGAGCGCCGCTCTCGGCCTGGATGTCGCGCAGCTCGATCACCAGCCCGGGGTGGGCCTCGGCGAGGGACGTGAGATAGCGGCCCGCCGCAGCGCAGTGGGGGCAGCCGTCTCGCGAGAAGACCTCGATGCGGCGGCAGTCCGGCTCCGCCAGAGCCTGGCCCGGCGGGGCGGCGAGATACGCCGCGATCAGCAGCAGAGCCCCCCGAAGCGC
The DNA here is from genome assembly GCA_964649065.1 of uncultured Spirochaetales bacterium. Classification (GTDB taxonomy): domain Bacteria; phylum Myxococcota_A; class UBA9160; order UBA9160; family SMWR01; genus CAZYOL01. The sequence continues at coordinate 3,890 of CAZYOL010000024.1, read as the reverse complement.
TGCGCCGTCCCCACCGGTCGAGCGCGCCACGTCTAGCTCCGCGGTCGCCCCGTGCGACACACACCCACCACGGCAGGGGTGGCGAATCGGCCCGTCCAGGAGGGCACCCGCGGATAGATCACTGAATCATCACAGAGCATCCCTCGAGGCCTCGGTAGGCTCGGCGAGCCGTGTCGGAGGACGCCAATAGCGGTAGCGAAGCCCAGCGGGGCCAGCAGATCCGGCAGCCGGATTCTCGGCGGCCGGAGACCCTGCATCCGGAGGGGCCGGGAGTCCTGACCCCGGAGAGGCCGGGAGTCCGGAGTCCGGAAGGCCTGGCAGCCGGAGGGCCCCGCCCGAGCCAGCTGCGCGCCGAGAACGAGGCCCTGAGGCGCCGCGTGCTCGAGCTCGAGCGACTCGGCGATCGGTCTCGGGTTCTCGAGTCGCTGTACCGCGATGCCCCGATCGGCTTCTGCCTGGTCGACAGCGACCTGCGCTTCGTCTGGATCAACGATCTGATGGCGAGCATCCACGGGCAGCCGGTGGATGCCCACCTCGGGCGTCGGGTCGACGAGCTGCTGCCCGCGCTCGCGGCGCAGGTCGTGCCCGTCTACGAGCGGGTCTTCGCGTCTGGAGTACCCGCCATGAACGTCGAGGTGCGGGGCAGCCTCCCTTCGGATCCCTTTTCGGAGCACGTCTGGCTGGCACACCACCATCCCCAGCTCGATGCGGACGCCAAGCTGGTCGGGGTCGTGACGGTGATGCAGGACATCACGCTGGTGAGACGCACCCAGGATGCGCACGAGGCCGCGCGCGACCACCTGGAGCAGGCCCAGCGTCTGTCCGGGATCGGCAGCTGGGAGTGGTGCCTGACGGACGACCGCATGTGGTGGTCCGACGAGCTCTACCGGATGCTCTCGCACCGCGGCGGGCCCTCGCACCCGGTGAGCTACGAGGCGCTGCTGGAGCACGTGCACGCCGAGGACCGCGCCAAGCTGAGCGAGCAGCTCGACCGGGCCTTCGCGAGCGACTCCACCTGCAGCGCCGAGCTGCGCGTGCTGCGGGGCGATGGGCGCGTGCGACGCGTCCGCAGCCGCTGCGAGCTGCTGCGCAACGCAGATGGCTCGCCGCTGCGCCTGATCGGCACCCTCCAGGAGCTCGGGGCGGGCCGCCGGCGAGGCGTGCGCCGGCCGGTCCCGAAGCGACGCGAGCCGCCGCGCCGCCCCTGACTCCGCGGCACGCCGGCAGCGCGGTCGCCGCCCGGCGACGCGCGGAGCTGCGGATGCGGCACCCCACGACAGGGCCGTAGCCGGGGGCTCCCGGCCCCGGCTATCGTGGCCGCAGGCGGAGGAGGCCATGGCCCTGTTCGCGAAGCTCCTGGTCCCGACGGACTTCTCGGCGTGCTCGAATGCGGCGCTGGACCTCGCCATCGAGCTGGCGCGCTCCCTCGCGGCGCCCGTGCGGCTGCTCCACGTCTACCACGCGCCGACCCTGGTCTTCGACCCATACGGGATCCAGCCGGCCGAGCCCTTCCTGCTCGAGCTGCCCGCGGCCGCCCGCGAGCGGCTGGGTCGAGACCTGGACCGACTGAGCGCCGCCGGCCTGGAGGCCAGCGCCGAGCTGCGGGAGGGCGCCCCGGTCGAGCAGATCCTGGCAGAGGTGCGCGAGCAGGGCGTAGACCTGGTGATCATGGGGACCCACGGCCACACCGGCCTCGAGCACGTGCTGCTGGGCAGCGTGGCCGAGCGCACCGTCCGCGAGGCGCCCTGCGCCGTCCTGACCGTCCGCCTTCCCTGAGGGCCCGGGCGGCTCGCACAGCGCCGGATACTGTTCGCGGGAGGCCGCGGCGGATCGCGGTGCATGGAGGTGTCATGAGCAGGCTCGCGATCGCAGTCATCATCGCCCTGGCGGCCGGGCTGGCCGCGTCGGCCGCCCACCACGAGAACGAAGAGGAGAGGACCGTGCTCGACTTCACCCTCGACCGCATCGACGGCACTCCCGAGCCGCTGTCCAGCTACCGGGGACAGGTGCTGCTGATCGTCAACGTGGCGAGCAAGTGCGGCTTCACGCCCCAGTACGACGGGCTGGAGAAGCTCTACGAGCGCTACCGCGAGCGCGGCTTTGCCGTGCTGGGCTTCCCGTCGAATGACTTCGGTGGCCAGGAGCCGGGCTCGAACGGCGAGATCATCGAGTTCTGCCGGTCGACCTACGGGGTCGAGTTCCCGATGTTCTCGAAGATCGCCGTCAGCGGAAGCCAGGCCCATCCGCTCTACGCCTACCTGACCGGCTTGCCCGAGCCGATCGGGGGAGCGGTGCAGTGGAATTTCCAGAAGTACCTGGTGGATCGGAAGGGCGAGGTGGTGGGGAAGTATCTCTCGCGCACGCGCCCCGAGGACGCCGAGCTGGTGCAGCGCATCGAGGCGCTGCTCGCCGAGTCGAGCTGAGGCGGCCCGAGGCGCCTGGCAGGGAGCTCACTCCGTCTCGGGCAAGGGGAGTCCGATGGAGGCGGCGAGTCGTGCGACCCGGTCGCGGCCGCGCAGCCGTGCCAGCGCCGCCGCCTGGATCTGGCGGACGCGCTCCCGCGAGAGGCCGATCTGTTGGCCGATCTCCTCCAGAGTCGCCGCCTCGCCGTCCCAGAGGCCGAAGCGCCAGGCCAGGATCTGGCGCTCGCGCGGCCGGAGACAGCGCAAGGCCTGCTCCAGCTCGCCGCGTAGCTCCTCGGCGTCGATCGCGTCGAGCGCGTCGGGGGCCGAGTCGTCCGTCAGGGTGTCTTCGAAGCAGAGGTCGTCGGTGCCGGGCACTCGCTCCTGGGTCGATCGGATCCGTTGTGTGGTCGCGACGATGAGGTCCACCTCCGCCGGGCTGGCGTCGAGGGCGGAGGCCAGCTCCGCGCGGGTCGGGTCGCGGCCGACCTGCTGGCGCAGGCTGCGCGCGATGGCGCGGTAGCGGAGCTGACGGTCGTAGATGTGCGCAGGGACCCGGACCGTCCGCGACTGGTTCTGGATGGCGCGGATCACGGCCTGCTCGATCCACCAGACGCCGTAGGTGGAGAAGGTGAAGCCGCGCGTTGGATCGTACTTCTCGGCCGCCCGCACGAGCCCCAGGTTGCCCTCCTGGATCAGGTCCATGAAGCCCACCCCGAGGCCGCGATAGCGCTTCGCGAACTTCACCACGAGCTTCAGGTTGTGCCGGACGAGGGCATTCACGGCCTCTTCCCGGCCGCACAGCGCTCGGCAGGAGTGGTCGAAGCGGGCGCGGGCCGCTCGCGTGTGGAGGCCCAGCTCGCGCCGCCGGGCCGTCGCCGCGCGATCGTCGTCCGGCGCTCGGACCAGGACCTCGATCTCGGCGTGCACCTGGAGCAGGAAGTCCAGGGAGAGATCGGCATCGGCCAGGCGCCGCGCGATGGCGCGGTCCAGCGCCGCCCGGGCTCGCGCCGGGTCGCTGCCGGCGCCGACCGCGTCGCGCCGCGACAGCAGCACGGCCACCGCGCCGAGCGTCTCGTCGATACGGGCGCTCCACTCGGGGCCGCGGCCGTCCCGGTAGCCGGCCGCCAGGACACCCGTCACGAAGCCGTCGCGCCTGCGCTCCGCCCAGCGCGCCACGCTGATGCGAGCCGTCGCCGCTAGCGAGCACACGGCCTTGCGGAAGGCCCCCTCGTGGGCGACCCGGCGCTCGGCCCACTCGATCGTCTTGGCGCGGCTCAGGACCGGAATCGAGCGGATCTGGTCGAGGTACAGATCCAGGGCCCCGTCTTCGCCGGCTCTCGGGACGCGTGCATCTCGGCCTGGCTTCAAGCTCCGCTCCGCGGCGCGGGCGGGCGCTGCCGCGCGTCGTGGGTTGTCCCGCCCAATGCGAGACGCTCCGTCTCGAAAAGAGTAGAATCGCGGGCCGAAGATGCAAGCGGCCGGGCC
>CAZYOL010000023.1:0-33507 GCA_964649065.1 uncultured Spirochaetales bacterium | reverse complement strand
CATGAGGTCTGCTCGGGCCTGACCGGCCACACCGAGGTGGTCCAGGTGGTGTTCGATCCCGCCTAGGTTCGCTATGCCGAGCTGCTCAAGGTCTTCTGGGAGGGCCACGACCCCACCCAGGGCATGCGCCAGGGCAACGACGTGGGCACCCAGTATCGCTCGGGGATCTACACCGACTCGCCGGCGCAGCAGAGCCTGGCCGAGGCCTCCCGCGAGGCCTACCAGCGGCGCCTGCGCGACGCCGGCCTCGGGGAGGTGACCACGGAGATCCGGGAGGCTCGGGAGTTCTACCACGCCGAGGCCTACCACCAGCAGTACCTGGCGAAGAACCCCGCCGGCTACTGCGGCCTCGGCGGCACCGGAGTCGACTACTAGCCCGCCGGGCGCGAGCCCCGCGCCGGGCGCAGGCGCTCGTCCGGCGGCAGCCCCGACCAGCTGCTCGGGTCCTGGGCTCCGGCGGCCGGTCGCACTTCCACGACGAACCCGGTCAGGTGCGCCATGCCGGAGACCCGCTCCAGGGCGTCGGGCCCGTCGGCCGCCAGCAGGTTCACGTTCACGCCCCGGGTGGCGCTGGCCACCGAGAGGCCCGTGGCGTGCTGGTGTCCCCAGCCATGCGGGAGCGCCACGGTGCCGGGCATCAGGTCGGCGAGCAGGCGGACGGGCAGGCGCAGCGTCGCGGTGGGCGACTCGACGTCCGCCAGCTCGCCATCGGCGAGCCCGAGGCGCTCGGCGTCCTCCGGGTGGACGTAGAGGTGGTTCGTGCCGCGGTCCCCGGCGACGAAGGCCTCGAGATTGTGCGTCCAGGAGTTGTGGGTCTCGTGGGAGCGCTTGGTGATCAGCTTGAGGCGCTGGGCCTGGCCGCGCTCCCGCTCGAAGTCGCCTTCCAGCTTCGCCGCCTGACGGATCAGCTCCGGGGGCGCCAGCCGCACCTTGCGGTCCTCGGTCACCATGCGCGAGTCCAGGAAGTCGTCGGAGACGTGATCCTCGCGCAGGCGTCCGCGCGGATGGTCCAGCAGCGCCCGGAAGCTGCCCTCGCCTCCCAGGCGCAAGAGCAGCGAGAGCAGCAGCTCCTGGGGGCGGCCCGGGAGGCCTCCGCGCCCGCGGCGCCGGCGTCGGTCGAGCCAGCGGCTCCACTCGAGCAGGCGCTGGGCGAGGCCCGAGCCGAAGATGGGTGTGCCGGCAGCCCGACACAGATCCAGGTAGATGCTGGCCTCGTCGCGCTGCTCCGCGTCGGGCTCGACCACCTGCTCGGTGGCCTGGAGGTAGGGCCTCGACTGCAGGCCCAGCATCAGAGGGAAGATGAAGGGCAGGTCCGGTCGCTCGTAGGGCGAGGTGCAGGGCAGCGTGTAGTGGGCCAGGGAGCCCGTCTCGTTGCGGTAGATGTCCAGCGTGACCAGCAGCTCGAGCTGCTCGAAGGCGCGCTTCAGGCGCCCCGCATTCGGCATGGTGATCAGGGGATTGCCGCCCGTGACGAAGAGGGCCCTCAGCTGGCCGGGCCCGGGCGTCTCGATCTCCTCCGCCAGCAGCCCGCCCGGGAAGGCGTCGTTGACGCGGCCGAAGCCCCCGATCCGGGAGCGTCCCTCCTTCATGAGCACGCCGTGCTTCACCCCGAACCTCGGGAAGTCGATCAGACCGCGGCCCACCAGCGACCCGCCGCGGCGGTCGAGGTTCCCGGAGGCGACGTTGATCACCTCCTGGAGCCAGAAGCAGAGGGAGCCGTTGGTGCCCATGTTCACGCCGGTCGAGCTGTAGAGGACCGCGCCCTCGGCCTCGCAGTAGCTACGGACCATTTCCCGGAGGGTGTCGGCCGGGATCCGCGTCACCTCCGACGTGCGCTCCGCCGGCCAGGCGGCGGCCAGCTTCTCGACGGCGTCGAAGCCCGTGGTCGAGCGGGCCACGCGCTCCCGGTCGACTCCGCCGCAGCGCAGGAGCTCGTCCAGGAAGGAGAGGTAGAAGAAGACGTCGGTGTCGGGGCGGATGAAGACGTGACGACCGGCCACCCGCGCCGACTCGGTGCGGCGCGGATCGACGAACCAGAGGCTCCCGCCCCGCGACTCGATCTCCCGCAGCCGCTGGATGGGGTTCGGGACCTGCAGGAAGCTCCACTTCGAGACCACCGGATTGGCGCCGACCACGATCAGGCAGTCGGTGCGGTCGACGTCCGGGAAGGGCTGGACGAAGGGGAAGCCGTAGACGAGGCGCGCCACCGCGAACTTGTTGGCGCAGTCCTGGGTGGCCGAGGCGTACATGCTGCTGGAGCCCACGCCCTGCATGAAGCCCTGGGCGAAGATCGGGTGCAGCACGCTGAAGCCGGCGGCCGTCCCGACGTACATGCCGATCGAGTCGGGGCCGTGCTCGCCGCGCAGGGCGCGCACCTTGGCGCCGATCTCGGAGGTCGCCTGCTCCCAGGAGATGCGCTCCCAGCGATCGCCGATCCGCTTCTCCGGGCTGCGGAGGCGGTCCGGCGACGCGTACATCTCGTGCTGGTGCAGGCCCTTCAGGCAGGCGAAGCCCCGGGTGGCCACGTGGTCCGGGGTCGGGCGGACCGACGTCACGCGGCCGTCCTCGAGGGTGACGTCGAGCCCGCACAGGGACTCGCAGATGCGGCAGAAGGTGTGGCGTGTCTCGGGCACGGAAGCTCCCCCGAGACCAGTCTACTCCGCCGGCAGGAGGCTTCCGAGGCGCTCCGCGGCGTCCACGTACTCGGAGACCAGCTCGAAGATCAGCTCCCGAACCGGCTTCACCTCCCGCATCTCGCCCACGATCTGCCCGACCGGGTTGAAGGCCACGCGCTGGGCCTTGCTCGGGTAGCGGTGCACCCGGGAGACGGCCTCGGCCGTGACGAACCACTGCAGCGGCATGCCCAGGGGATCCGGCGTCTCGCTGCTGGCCCAGGCCTCCGTCCAGTCGTTCTTGAGCATTCTACAGGGCTTGCCGGTCCAGGAGCGGGAGCGCACGGTGTCGTGGACGCTGGCGTCGAGATAGGACTGCTTCTGGTCCGGCGAGGCCTCCGCCTCCTCGACGGTCAGCCAGATGGAGCCGGTCCAGACGCCCTGGGCGCCCATGGCCAGGGCCGCCGCCACCTGGCGCCCGTTGCCGATGCCGCCGGCCGCCAGCACCGGAAGCGGGGCCACCGCGTCGATCACCTGGGGCCACAGCACCATGCTGCCGACCTCGCCGGTGTGACCGCCGCCCTCGGTGCCCTGGGCGATGATGAAGTCGACTCCCGCGGCCTTGTGGGCCAGGGCGTGCTTCGGGCTGCCGCAGAGCGCCCCGACGAGCCGGCCCGAGCCCTGGATCTCCTTCACCACGTCCGCCGGCGGCGTGCCGAGCGCGTTGGCGAGCATCGTGACCTTCTCGTGGCGCAGGGCCATCTCCACCTGGGGGGCCGCCGTCTCGGCGGTCCAGCCGAGGAGCTGGCGGGCGCGCTCGCCCTCCGGCAGATCCGGGACGCCGTGATCCGCCAGGATCTTGGCCGCGAAGTCCATGTGCTCGGGCGGGATCATCTCGCGCAGCTTCGCCTCAAGGGCCTCCGGGTCCAGCTCCTGGCCCTTGCCCTCGTACTTGCCGGGGATCACGATGTCGACGCCGTAGGGCTTGTCGCCGATGTGCTCGTCGATCCACTTGAGCTCCATCTCGAGCTGCTCCGGCGAGAAGCCGACGGCGCCGAGCACCCCGAAGCCCCCGGCCTGGCTGACGGCGACGACCACGTCGCGGCAGTGGGTGAAGGCGAAGATCGGGAACTCGATTCCCAGTCGCTCACAGAGCTCGGTCCGCATAGACACCTCCGGAAGGCCGGGGGACGGCCTGGCCTCCGGCACGGATAGCGCGAAAGTAGAACACGTTCCACTTCGGCTCCGCGCCGGCGGAGGGGCAGGCGGGCGGGCCGAGCCCGCCCCCGCTGGCACCGGGACTCGCGCGGCGGCCGGCGCCGCCCCCCGAGCGTTAGCCGGCCCGGAAGGCTGCGAAGGTCTAGCGCCCCCCGCGGTACATGTGATCGAAGCGGGTGGTGCGGATCCGCCAGCGCCACTCGTCGGTCAGCTCCGGCGCCTGGTAGCGATAGGTCTGCACGGCCGCCGTCTGGCTGGTGTCGCCGTCCTTGCGCCACTCGGCGCCCAGCCGGGTCGCTCCAGCGACCACCACCGCGGCGGCCAGGACGCCGGCCAGGACGTAGATCCGTACTCGCTGGTGGATTCGCCTCTCGCTCTCGGTTCCGATCGTCATGGCTCCCTCCGTTGTGGGCGCGTCGTATGGGGGAAGTATCGGAAGCGGGCGCGCGGGCAGGCGTGAAGTGCTTCACTCGAAAGGTGAAGACTGGGTGACGAATGCCGCCCGGCGGTGGAGCCAGCTGGGGCGCCGCGTCCCACACCCCCGCCGCGAGAATCTGAACTATCGTCAGAAACGATCGAAGAGGCAGGGAGGAGCCCCCGTGTCCCTCACCGAGCACGTCGTCGCGGACAGCGATCTGCACGTCATGGAGCCGGCGGATCTCTGGCCGCGCTACATCGATCCCGCCTTCCGCCACGCCGCGCCCCAGGGGCTCTCCGAGTGGAAGCGCGACATGCGGGTGCGGGTCAAGAACCGCATCCTGCTGCGCGGTGGCGCCGTGCGGCCCCAGCGCCAGGCCATGCAGGCCGCGGAGGGGCGCGGAGGCGGGGCCCCGCGAGGCCAGACCGGCTGGAGACGCGACCACGACTCGGTCTACGCCCGCGCCGAGTCCCGCGGCTGGGACTCCGCCTCGCAGCTGGAGGCCATGGACGCCGAGGGGCTGGATCTGGCGGTGCTCTTTCCCTCCCGGGGCCTCTTCGTGCTCGGCCTCGACACCGTGCAGGCGATGGGCAACGACGGCCTCGAGCCCGACTACGCCGCCGCGATTGCGCGGGCCTACAACGACTGGCTGCACGACTTCTGCCGAGCCGATCCCCAGCGCATGCTGGGAGCGGCCATGGTGGCGCCCCACGACGTGGACGCGGCCGCCGCCGAGGCCCGCCGCTGCGTGTCGGACTACGGCTTCAAGGCGGTCTTCCTGTCTCCCGGCTGCATCGACCGTCGCCCCTGGCACGATCCCCACTACGACCCGCTCTGGGCCGAGTGCGAGAGCCTGGGCGTGCCGATCGCCTTCCACGGCGGCGGCCAGAACTACCTCACGCCCGACTTCTCGCTCCAGGTCTTCGACAAGCTGATGATGTGGCACACCTTCTCGCAGCCGCTCGGGATCATGGCGACCGCGGTCTCGCTGTGCTCCGGAGGCGTGCTCGAGCGCTTTCCGAAGCTGCGCGTGGCTCTCCTCGAGGGCAACTGCGCCTGGGCTCCCTGGCTCTTCCACCGGCTCGACGAGCACTACGAGTGGGTGGGCCACTACGAGGCGCGGGACCTGACCATGAAGCCCTCCGAGTACTTCCGCCGGCAGTGCTTCCTCTCGGTGGAGGCCGACGAGGAGCCGGCGCGCCATTACATCGAGAGCTTCGGCGACGAGAATCTGGTCTTCTCGACCGACTACCCGCACGGCGACTCGAAGTACCCCCACGCGGTGGAGGCCTTCGCGAAGCTGCCCATCTCCGAGGAGTCCCAGCGCCGCATCGTCGGCGAGAACTGGCAGCGGCTCTACGACGTGCCGCTGCGCCGGCTGGCTCCGCGCTAGCCCGGCAGCCTCTGGGCGCGGAGCGCGCTGCGCCGGACCTTGCCGGCCTCGTCCCGCAGCGGCCGCTCGCTCCGCTCGAAGCTGCTCGGGACCTTCCACGGGGCGAGGCGCTCCGCACAGTGCTGCCGCAGCGCCGCGGCTTCCAGCGGTGCGACGGCCTCGAAGATGGCGTGCACGCGACTCCCGAGCTCCTCGTCGGGCAGGCCGATCACGGCGCAGGAGCGCACCGCCGGATGCTCTTCCAGCGCCGCCTCCACCTCGGCCGGATACAGGTTGCGCCCACCGACCAGGATCATGTCGCTGCGGCGGTCGCCCAGGTACAGGTATCCCTCCGCGTCGAGCCAGCCCATGTCGCCGACCGACTCCCAGCCGTCCGGCCTGCGTCGACTCTCGGCGCCGAGGTAGCGATAGGTGCTCGCCGGCCCGCCGGCCGGCAGCATGTAGATCTCGCCCATCTCTCCGGGGGGCAGCTCGCGACCGCTCTCCGGGTCGAGGATCCGCAGCCGCGAGCCCAGCGAGGGGCGTCCCACCGAGCCCGGATGCTGCAGCCACTCGTGACCGGTGATGAAGGTGCCCCCGATGCGCTCGCTGGGTCCGAAGGCCTCGTGCATGACCCCGGGCCCGAGCCAGTCGATCCAGGCGCGCATGAGCCAGGCCGGGCAGGGGGCGCCGCCGGTCATGACGAAGCGCAGCGACGAGAGATCCCGCGCGTCGCGCTCGCTCGCGGGCAGGCGCCAGATGCGCAGCATCATGGTGGGGACCAGGTGCAGCCGGTCCACCCGGTGCCGCTCGATCTCCTCCAGGCAGCGCGCCGCGTCGAAGCGCGGCAGGATCACCACCCGGGCGCCGCCGAAGAATCCCTGCCAGGCGGCGCTGAAGGGGACGGCGTGGACCAGCGGCCCGGGCACCAGCACCGCGTGCTCCGCCCGGAACAGGGCCGAGGGTCGCTCCGGGTCGTAGCGCGCCGGGCTCGTCGGCAGGATCAGCTTGGGCGTGCCGGTGCTGCCCCCCGAGGCCAGCGCCCGCTCGTGGGGCGCCAGCCGCTCGGGCAGGGGCCCGTCCGAGAGCCGCGGATCGGGCTCGAAGCCCGGCGGGATCGAGGGGGCGTCGATCGCGCCCGGCGCCGCCCCCACGACCAGGGCCGGGGCGGCGCGCGCCAGGATCGCGTCGCGCTCGGGCGGGGGCAGCCGCGAGGAGATCGGGTTGGGGACCGCCCCGAGCTTCCAGGCGGCCATGCAGGCGACCACCCACTCGAGGCCGTTGGGCAGCACGAGCGTGACGAGATCTCCCTGCGCCACGCCCCGCTCGGCGTAGGCGCGGGCCAGCCGGTTCGCCCGCGCCTCGAGCTCGGCCCGGCGGAGCGTCCTGCCGTCGCAGAGGAAGGCCGGGCGCTCCGGGGCCTGCCGGGCCAGCTCGCTGCACAGGCGCCCGTAGGGAATGCCGGCCACGTTCAGTGGGCAGGGCGCTCGCGCGGCACGTAGCGACCCTGGCGAAACTCCGCGAAGAGCTCGCCGACCAGCGGGTGGCGGCAGGGCTCTCCGGTCTCGTCGGGAACCAGGTTCTGCTCCGAGACGTAGGCCTCGTAGGTCGACTCGGCGTTCTCGGCGAGCACGTGGTAGTAGGGCTGGTCCTTGCGGGGTCGCACGTGGGCCGGGATCGACTGGTACCACTCCTCGGTGTGGCCGAAGGTGGGATCGACGTCGTAGACCACGCCGCGGAAGGGAAAGAAGCGATGCTTCACCACGTCGCCGATCGCGTAGCGGGCCGTGCGCGCGGAGTCCATGGACCGGAGCATACCGCTAGACTCGGGTGGCGTCCGAGGAGGAGGAGTCGCCGTTTCGCGTCTGCGCGTGCAGTTTGTCCACGGTCTGGAGGGAAGCCCCCAGGGTACGAAGGCGCGGCTGCTGGCGGAGCACTTCGAGGCGCGGACGCCAGCGATGCCGACCGCGGACTTCGAGGCCTGCGTCGAGCTGCAGCGTCAGACCCTGGCCGCCTTCACCCCGGACGTGCTGGTGGGCTCCTCCTTCGGCGGGGCCGTCGTCGTCGAGCTGCTGCGCCGCGGAGCCTTTCGCGGGCCCACGCTGCTGTTGGCCCAGGCCGCCGCGGAATACCTCCCCGAGCCCAGCCTCCCGGAGGGCGTTCGCGTCTGGCTGGTGCACGGCCGGCGTGACGAGCTGGTCGATCCGGCGCAGAGCCGAGCGCTGGCTCGCACCGGATCGCCGCAGCTCGTGCGACTGCTCGAGGTGGACGACGACCACCCGCTCCACGACTCGGTGGCCCGCGGCGAGCTGATCCGCTGGGTCCGCGAGCTGGCGGCGGCCGAGCGCTCCGAGCCGGGGGCCTAGCGTTCCGGGAAGAGAGTGGCCCCTCGGGGCCGCGGCCGCCGGGCGAGGGAAGGCTCAGCTCGGCGGGCCGCCCTCGATGCGGAAGCGCGGCTCGCGGATGTCGTCGCCCCGGCAGCGCGGGCAACGGCTGGGCGGATGCCAGTGGCGGGGTGCGCGGTTGCGGAAGACGAAGCCGCAGCCGGCGCAACGGGCGGGCTCGATGCTCATGCGCCGCCCGCTGCCACGCAGGCTGCGATCGACGTGGTGCAGGTCGTCGTCGAGGGTGCGCACGGAGCAGCGCAGTGCGACGCGCAGCTCCTCGTAGCCCTGCTCGGCCTCCGAGAGCCGAGCCACGATCTCCTGGCGCCGCGTCCTCCCGGGCACGCGACCGAGCGTAGCGCCCCGGTGTACCCAGACGGTCCCGGGCACCTATGCTCTCGGGATGACCGGCGACGCCCAGGACCTGGGGCGCAGGCTCGAGAAGGCGGAGTACGAGCGGCGGCTCGCGCCTCTGCGCGTGGCCCTGCTCGAGGCCCAGCGCCGGATGCTGGAGGCTCGGATTCCCGCCGTGCTGGTGATCTCCGGTGTGGAGGGCGCCGGCAAGGGCGAGACCATCAACCGGCTGCTGCAGTGGATGGATGCCCGCGGTATCGCCGTCCACGCCCTCGGCCTCCCCACCCCGGAGGAGTCGCAGCGGCCCTACTTCTTCCGCTTCTGGCGACGCCTGCCGCCCGCCGGCGAGCTCGCGATCTTCTTCGGCTCCTGGTACACGCTGCCCATCGCCGAGCGCGCGATCGGCGGTGAGGACGAGATGGCCTTCGAGCGCTCGCTCGGGCGCATCCTCCGCTTCGAGCGCATGCTGGTCGACGAGGGTCTGCTGCTGATCAAGCTCTGGCTGCACATTCCCAAGAAGGAGCAGAAGCGCCGCTTCAAGAAGCTCGAGGAGAATCCGGACACCCGCTGGAGGGTCACCGAGCAGGACTGGGAGCTCAACGAGCAGTACAAGTCCTGGTCCGAGGCAGCGGATCTGGTGCTGCGGCGCACCGACACGGGGCATGCGCCCTGGCAGGTCGTCGAGTCCACGGATCGCCGCTACCGCGACGTGACGGCGGCCGAGCTGCTGCTCGGAGCCATCGAGAAGCGCCTGGCCCGCCCCGCCGAGCCGCCGCCGCCGCCGCCTGCGCTGCCCGTGCCCGAGCCCGTGAACGTCATCAACCAGCTCGACCTCTCGGTCGCGCTGGAGGAGCAGGAATACGAGCGCAAGCTCTCGCGCTACCAGGGTCGGCTCGGCTCCCTGGCAAGGGCCCTGGAGCCCGCGGCCCGCTCCTGTGTCCTGGTCTTCGAGGGCGCCGACGCGGCCGGCAAGGGCGGCTGCATCCGGCGCGTCGTGCACGCCCTCGACGCGCGCTTCTACCGGGTGATCCCGATCGCCGCGCCGACCGACGAGGAGCGCGCGCTGCCCTACCTGTGGCGCTTCTGGCGCCACCTGCCGCGCCAGGGCCACGTCACCGTCTTCGACCGCTCCTGGTACGGCCGCGTGCTGGTGGAGCGCGTCGAGGGCCTGGCCGCCCCGTCGGACTGGCAGCGCGCCTACTCGGAGATCCGCGCCTTCGAGCAGCAGCTCGTCGACGCGGGCGTGATCCTCCTGAAGTTCTGGCTGGCGATCTCGCCAGAGGAGCAGCTCCGGCGCTTCGAGGAGCGGGAGCGCGCCGGCTACAAGCGCTACAAGATCACGCCCGAAGACTGGCGCAACCGAGGCAAGTGGCAGGCCTACGAGGCCGCGGCCAGCGAGATGATCGAGCGCACCCACAGCGACGAGGCTCCCTGGACCCTGGTGGAGGCCGAGGACAAGCGCTGGGCCCGGGTGCTCGTGCTGCGCACCTTCCTCGACCGCCTCAAGGCGGCCTTGGGCGACGCCGGAGCGACCGGGAAGGGCCGCCGCAAGAAGGCCCGCTGAGGCCGTCGCGCAGCATTCAGAGCGTGACGGGCAGCTCCAGGTAGTCGCGGTAGATGCGGTCGCGGTGCTCCAGCAGGATCGGGTCGAGCGCGGCGCGGGTCGGCTCGTCGAGCTGGGACATCAGCTTGCGGAAGGCCTCCGGGATCGGGCACTGCTCCGGCGGCAGGGGCTGGACGAGCGTCATGAAGGTGGCGGAGTAGACGTCGAGGGCCGAGATCGACGTGCCCAGGTAGTAGCCGCTGCCGGCCCCGCGCTGCGCGTGCAGCCGCCGCGCCAGCAGCCCGAGCACCTCGACGACGCGGCGCCGGCAGGCATCGCCCTCACCCGGACGGTAGCCGTAGCGCCCGCCGAGGTAGTGGGCGACGGGCAGGGGCCAGCCCCGCTCGCCCTGGCTCTCGATCGACTGGTGGACGCCGTCGAGGCGCCGGGCCCAGCCCAGGCCCATCTCGCCGCAGATCTCGTGGGCGTAGCCGAAGAGCAGGGCACGCTGCTCCGGATCGGTGGGGATCAGCCGCGGCTTCGAGGCGACCCGCTCGGCCAGCAGCAGGATCTCGGCCCAGCCGCTGCGCGCGGGCTCGTCGTCCCAGACGACCGCCGGAGCGTTCGCCACTCCGGTCCACTCGGGGACGCTCGCGTCGCCCGGCGTCAGCCGGACCCCGACGCAGGGGATCTCTCCGATCCGGAAGATCCCCTTGGCGGCCTCGCTCCACGGGCTGGGCAGGCCCGCCACCGTCACCATCCGCATGCCGCGTCGCTGCTTCGCCTCCTCGAGCTCGACGAAGTCCATGGCTCAGGCCAGGCTCTCGAGGAACTCCAGGACCTTGGCCGGGTGGTCGGCGGCCTTGGCGACCCGCGCCCAGTGCTTGATCACCTTGCCGTCGGGACCGATCAGCACCGTCGAGCGGATCACGCCCAGCGTCTTCTTGCCGTACATCATCTTCTCGCCGAAGGCCCCGTACTTCTCCATCACCTTCTTGCCGGGATCCGAGAGCAGCGTGAAGGGGAGCTCGTACTTGGCCACGAAGGCGACATGCGACTCGGGATCGTCCGGCGACACTCCCAGAACGACGGCGTTGCGCTTCTCGATCTTCTTCGAGAGGTCCCGGAAGCCGCAGGCCTCCTTGGTGCAGCCGGGCGTGTCGTCGCGCGGGTAGAAGTACAGCACGACGTACTGTCCTGCGAAGTCCTTCAGGGAGACGCGCTCTCCGTGCGCATCCTTCAGCGTGAAGGCGGGCGCCTTCTTGCCCTCCTCGACGGCCATGCCTTCCTCCTTTCAGCAGGCCGCATGCCGGCGGCCGTCACTCAGTATAATCGCCGCCCGATGGACTTCTCCTGCCCGCCCGAGGCCGAGGCCTTCCGCGCCGAGCTGCGCGCCTGGCTCGAGGCTCACCTGAGCGAGCGCTAGCGTCGGCTTCCTGGGAGTACGACGCCCCCCCGGTACTCCAAGGCGCCTGCTCACGCACCCGCACGACTGCGGCGAGGCCAGCCAGCACCCGGAGCGGCTGGCCGCGCTGCTGCTCGACTCCTGGGGCGTGGCGCCGCGGCCCGGTGGTGGCGGCGGGAGAGACCGAGGCTCAGCAGGCCCAGGCCCAGCAGGAAGGCCGTCGCGGGCTCGGGCTTGCGGCGCAGCTGGAAGCGGTCGAAGGCCAGGGACTCGAGATTGCCGGTGCTGTGGGCCTCGACGCGGATGCTCACGCGGTCGATGGAGACCGGCACGTCGTAGACGAACTCCTGGAAGGCCGTGCCGAGCAGGAGCCCGGTCTGGGCGCTCTCGAGATCCGCGTTGCCCGACGCGTTGGCCAGGAACTCGTCCAGCAGGGTCTGCGATCCGGTGTCGGCGTCGATGGCGAAGATGCGGATGTAGTCGGCGGCCACGGCCTCCCACTCGCCCGGGAAGGCGGCGATCAAGAAGGAGACCTGGCTGTCGGAGAAGCCCGAGACGTCCACGGCCGACATCTGCAGGGCACGCGGATTCAGGTCGCCGTCACCGACCCCGTTGCCGTCGATGTCGATGTTGGCGTCGAGGTCGCGGCCCGCGAAGTAGTCGGCCCCCTCTTGGCCCGTGAAGGGCAGCGGGTTGCCGATCGAGGCCAGCCCCCAGAAGTCGTCGGCATCCGCCGGATTGACGCCTCCGCCCTCGACGCTGAAGGCGAGGCCGCTGGCGTCGCCGTTGAAGCCCTGCTCCGCGATCACGATCGGCATCGCGCGGGCGATCCCGCCGGTGCCGAGCCAGAGCAGACCCGCCGCCAAGAGGGCGCACGGCGCCGCTGCACTCCTGACCTCTTGCCCACGCATCTCGCCCCCTGTATCGGTGGAAGCGGCGGGCGATCTTGAGGGCGAGGGGCCCGGGCCCCAGGCGGGCTCACGGAGGCTCGACCGGCGGGCACGCCCGGCCGAGCCGGAGCCGGATCGGCCCTCGCGCCCGCGAGGGGTCCACCACCCGACCGCGCTGGAGGATCTGCAGGCGTCCCGCCGCGACCAGCCTCCGCGCGGCGGCGCGCGAGGGCTCCATCAGGGACCGCCAGCCCTCACCCCCCACCGCCCGGGCCGCCTCGGAGGGGCAGATCGTGGCCCCCCGGGCCCGTGCCCGCAGCAGGCTCTCGATCGCAACCTCCAGCGCCCGATCGACCCGGCGCAGCCGCGAGCGCCGGCAGCTCTCGGAGCAGTAGCGGATCCGGCTCCAGCTCCGGGCCCAGCGCTTCCGCCAGGCGAAGCTTCGCCCGCAGCGGGCGCAGAGCTTCTCCTCGGTGCGCGCGCTCATGCGCGCTGGCGCTGACACGCGGGGCAGACGTAGCAGCGCCGCCCCGCATTCTCCCGGCGGTCGATGCGGCTGGCGCAGGTCCAGCAGCGCTCGCCTGCCCGCGCGAAGACGTGGAAGCGGTAGCGCCTCCTCGTCAGGCCGCGCCGCTTCAGCTCGGCCACCCGCCCGAGATCGTTGGTGACGCCGCGCTGCTCGTAGGCCCGGGCCGTCAGCTCGAGGATGGCGGCGGCCAGGGCGGCCAGCTCCTCCCTCCCACAGTCGGCGGCGCGCAGCTCGGGGGCGAGGCCGGCCACGAAGAGGATCTCGGAGCGCAGATAGTTGCCGAGGCCCGCCAGGAAGCCCTGGTCGAGCAGCAGCGCGCCGAGCTGGCGGCCGCGGAAGCGGCGCTCCTGCAGGCGCTCCTGCACGCGGGGCACCCCTTCTGGCTCCGCGGCCAGGTCGAGCGCATCCGGGCCCAGCCTGGCCAGGAAGGGGTGATCGCACAGCCGCTCCGCCTCGAGGACGTCGATCTCGGAGGCGCTGTAGAGCAGGGCGGAGCGCTCGGGGCCGTCGATCGCCAGGCGCAGCGTCCGGCGTGTCGCCGGCCGCTGGCCCAACGGTCGCACGTACCAGCGTCCGTAGAGCTGACTGTGCGAGTAGACCACCAGGCCGTTGGCGAAGTACACCAGCAGGGCCTTGCCCCAGGAGCGGACCGCGTGGACCGGCTCGCCGGCCAGAATGCGCTCGAAAGGAGCCAGGTGCTCGAAGGCGAATTCGACGCGGCGGGCCGGGGCTCCGGCGATCGCGTCCGCAATCCGATCCGCCGCGATCCGCGTCTCGGGGCCCTCGGGCATCGGCCTCAGCCGGTGGCGAGGTCGGCGAGAGCCCGCTGGGCGAGGTCCCGACCGGAGAGGAAGGCCGCCTCGAGACGGGCGCCTCCGCACCAGTCGCCGCAGGCGCCCGTCCGGGTCTGCGCGTCGTAGAGCGAGCGCTCCTCGAGGGGCCGGGTCGGCAGGGCGTAGCGCCAGCGGTGGGCGCTGCGGTGCACGGGCTCGGGCAGCGGCTCGCCCAGGGCAGCCTCGAGAGCCCCGAGCAGCTCCTGGACCACCCGTTCGGGCGCCGTCTCCAGCTCCGCGAGGCTCCACTCCGGCGTCGCGTGTAGCGTCCAGCACTCGGCGTCGGGCCGGTCGGGCTTGCTCGCACCCCGCGCGATCCAGGCCAGGGGTGAGTCGTTCACGAAGGCGCCTCCGAAGCGGACCTCCTCCGCGAGTAGAGGGGGCTTCTCGAAGGCCACCAGCGCCGCCTGGCAGGGAGCCATGCGGACCTCGCGGAGGCGGGCGCACAGCGCCGGAACGGACTGCAGCAGCGCTTCACTCTGGGGGGCGGGAGCCGCGACGAGCACTGCGTCGAAGTCGCCGAGCGGCGTCCCGCCCTCGTCGCATGGCTGCCAGCACTCTCCGGAGCGCTGCAGCGAGGCGATCCGAACGCCGAGCCGCAGGTCCAGATCCCGCGCCAGATCGCGGCCGAGGGCGCTCATGCCGGGAGCCCCGACGTAGCGCCGGGCTTCCAGCCTCCGCGGCTCGGGGGCGAGCACCCGACCGTGGTCGAGCGCGACGAGCTGGCCGTCCCAGGCCCGCGCGACGCCTCGCCGCAGCCAGTCTTCCACCTGCGCGGTGAAGCACGCGTCGCGGGCGGTGAAGTACTGCGCCCCGTGGTCGAAGTGCAGGCCCCGTAGGCGACGGGTGGCCGAGCGACCGCCCGGGCCCCGGGACTTCTCGAAGACCCGTACGGGGAGGTCGGCCGCCGCCAGCGTGCGCGCGCAGCTCAATCCGGCGATGCCCGCGCCGATCACGGCGACGCGCGGCGCCGGGCTCATCCCGCCTGCTCGACCTGCGGCGGCCGCAGGTACGGCTCGATCAGCGCGTGGACGTTCACGCGTGCGCCCAGCCGGGCGCAGAGCAGGAAGGTTCCCCCGAGCTTCCGGTGCAGGAACATGGTCCCGGGAGGCGGCGGCTTCAGGAAGCCCTTGCCGAAGGCCAGGTCGAGGCCCGTCGCCCGAACGCGCTCCGGCAGCGTCGACTCGCCGAAGGCATAGGCGCCGGGACGGGCGAAGGGCTCGCAGCCCAGGGTCAGCAGATCGAGGACCCCCTCGATCCGGTCGAGGCGCTCGCCGGCATCGTAGAAGCCGATCTCGCGGGCGGTGCGGCGCAGGCCGTGCCGATCCCCGTCCGTGGCCTGGCGAAACAGCTGTGCGTAGAGGCCGGAGAGGCGATCCGAGATCTCGCAGGCGGAGCCCAGGTCGACCAGGCCCACCCGACCGGAATCGAGGTCGAAGAGGTAGTTCGCGAAGTTCGGGTCGCTCTGAACGAAGCGGAACTCGAAGAGCTCCCGAAACAGCACCCGGTAGAGCAGGGTGCCGACGCGATCGCGCACCTCCTGGGGGTGCTCGGCGCCCAGCAGGTCCTCGAGCGGCCGGCCCGGCAGGTGATCCATCGCCAGGATCTCGCGCGTGGTCAGGTCGGCGTGCACCCGCGGAATCAGGACCTCGCCATCGTCCGCCAGGATCTCGCCGTAGCGGCGCAGGTGCTCGGCTTCGGCCAGGTAGTCCGCCTCCTGCCGGAGCTGGGCCTTGGCCTCGGTGAGGACCGGCTTCAGATCCAGCTCGCCCGGCAGGATGCGGGCCAGCCGCAGGGCGGCGGCGAGGTTGTCGACGTCGCTGTCGATGCTGCGCGCGATGCCCGGGTACTGGATCTTGAGGGCGAGTCTGCGGCCGTCCTGGGTCTCGGCCGTGTGGACCTGACCGATCGAGGCCGACGCGATCGGGTCGAAGTCGAAGCGGCGAAAGCGCTGCTGCCAGTCGCCGTAGGCGTCGCGGAGCACACCCTCGACCTGGGCGCGGGGCATGGCGTCGGCGTCGGAGCGCAGCACCGAGAGGGCGTCGGCGACCTCCGGCGGCAGCAGGTCGTCCCCCTCCAGCGAGAGCAGCTGGCCCAGCTTCATGGCCGCTCCCCGCAGGTGCGAGAGGCGCCGGGCGACGCGTTCGGCGTTGGGGCCGGTCAGGAAGACGCTGCCGTCTCCTGCGCCACCCACCATGCGCCGCGCGCCCTCGGCGATGCCCCCCAGGGCCGCCTCTCCGGCCAGCCAGCCGATGCGGGCCATTCTCTCGAAGCGACCTGCGGGAATCCGCGTCCGGGCTTTCTGCTGCTGTCTGCTCATGACCCTGCAAGCTATCCGTTGTCCATATAATGTCAAGATTTATTCGAAACAGAAGTGGACGATCTGCTGCGACCCGGGGAGAGATTCTCCCGAGTGCCGCGCGAGTGCCAGTCGGGAAGCGCCAGAAGTCGCCGCCGGACCCCGCCGCCGGGGCTCCGCTGCCGGACGCCCTTGGCCCGGAGGAGGCTCCGGGCCGGTAGTCTCTTTCCATGCGGCGAGGTCGCTGGCTGCGCCTGCGACGCCTGGCGGCACTCGGCCTGGCTGCGCGGAGGCCAGGCGGAGCCCTTCCGGGACGGCCGCCTGCTCGTCGCATCGCGCAGCCTCGACCGGGTCGGCGTAGTCGACCCGGAGCAGCGCAGGCTGGTGTGGAGCTGGGGAGACGGCGTGCTGGAGGGGCCGCACCCGCCCACCTCGCTCCCCGGCGGCCGGCTGCTGATCTTCGACAACGGTGCTCGACGCGGCTTCTCGCGGCTGCTGGAGATCGACGCCGACGGCTCGGTCCACTGGGAGTATCGCGCCGAGCCTCCGGGCAGCTTCTTCTCGCGCATCATGGGCGGCGCGCAGGTGCTGCCAACGGCAACCTGCTGGTGACCGAGTCGACCCGCGGACGGGCCTTCGAGATCACCCGCGAGGGGGAGGTCGTCTGGGAGTTCTTCCACCCGGAGGTCGACGCCGCGGGCGAGCGGCGGGCGGCGATCTACCGCACGACCCGCCCGCCGGCCGCGCCGGGCGAGCGCCGGGCCGGCCTCCGGCGCGCTCCGATCGGAGACACGCGGGGCCCGCCGGGTCGAGCCCCGGGACACTCAACGTCGGCGGGCGGCAGGCCGATAGGGCCGCCATGGCGACAGCCGCCCGTCTCCACACCTTTCTCGTGATCAAGTGTCCCGGCCAGCCGGATCGCATCCTGGTCTGGGATACCCAGGACCTCACGGTCGGACGCTCCTCCGAGAGCGATCTCGTGCTGGAGCACGGGGAGCTGTCGCGGCGCCACGCGATCTTCGCGAAGAACGGGCCGGCCTGCCTGGTGAAGAACCTGAGCACCTCGAATCCGACCTTCGTGAACGGCGCCCCCATCGAGACGCACCGCCTCCAGAGCAAGGACGCGGTGCGCCTGGCCGACTCCGAGCTGATCTTCTACCAGGTGGCGAAGAACCCCGTCACGCTCGGTCCGAAGGTGGAGTACGTCTCCCAGCTCAAGAGCTTCGGCGCCGCGGGCGGGGCCAGCGCCAACCCCGAGGCGACCATGCTCGGGCTGGTCGAGACCGTCGAGGCCGACGACGACTTCGAGGTTCGCCCGGCCGGCGACTTCGCCTACGACCTCCACGAGATGGAGGATCTGGGCCGCGGCCAGGCGCCGCGCAACCTGGACCTGGAGATCGACGGCCCGGACCTGGAGCCCATCGAGACGCCGGCGAGGGACGAGTCCTGGAGCCTCGAGGAGCTGCCCGAGGCGAGCGCGGCGGCCGGCGGCCGGCTCTCCCTCCACCTGGAGGTGGAGGGGCTGAGCGCGGAGCTGGAGGGCGCGCTGCGAGGGCTGCTCGGCAAGACCGTGAAGCTCCCCGCGCTGCGGCTGCGCCTCAAGGCCGACGACCTCGGTTAGGGTCGATCGGCTCGGGCTGGGCGAGATCACCCGGGTGTGTCGGGCCTGGGGAGGCCCGCGCTCCCGGGGAGCGCGCGCTCCAGATCTCGTAGCCGGGCACGACCTCCGCCAGCCGCAGGCCGGCGTCGGCCAGGGCTCGCCTCGCCCCGGTCTCGGCCTCGGAGCTCAGGCACACCGCCCGCAGCCCGTAGTCGGCCACGGCTCGGCTCAGCTCGCCGGGCGCCGGGAGGGAGCTTCCGCTCACCCAGGCCACGAGCCGGCCCCGCCGTCGCACCTCCTCCCGGCCGAGCCTCGCGCCGAGGCTCAGCAGGTAGTCCGGGCGCACGGCCAGGGGCACCGGCGCGCGGTGCAGGGTGGAGACCCAGGTCGCCACCCGGTACGGCGCCAGGACCGGGGATCCCGGCTCCGCATGCCGGGCCAGCGACTCGGCCGCCGCCAGCAGCTCCGGCGGCGCCTTCGGACCCGGGAGGCCCCAGTGGACCCGGTTGCTCGCGGCCAGGGTGCTGCGCTCCGGCGCCCAGACCAGCGCCAGCAGGCCGAGCGCCGCACAGAGCGCCGGACCGGCCCAGCGCGGCCCGGCCAGCGCCAGCGGGGCGGACAACGCCAGCCCCACCAAGGCCGGCGCCGGCAGCAGCCAGAAGACCCTCCAGTAGGTCGGCACGCCGGTCAGCCGCGTCGCCAGCCAGGCGTCGCTCAGCGGATTCCAGAAGAGCAGCAGGAAGCCGAGCGGCAGCACGACGGCGAAGCGGCGCCCGACGGGGCTCGGAGCCAGCGCCCAGCCCCCGAGGCAGGCGAAGGCCACGAGCCAGGCCGCGGGGCCGACGCCCAGGACCCCCGTCAGGGTCCTGGCCGCGAGCTCACCCAGGTCCTGCTGCAGGGCGTAGTCGAGCAGCGCTCGTCGGGCGTCGGCCGCGACGAGCAGGCCCGCGCCCACCAGGTAGAGCGAGCTGCAGGCCCCGAGCAGCGCCGTTTGCAGGGCTGCCCGGCTCCAGGGCCGCGCGGCCAGGAGCGCCAGCCCCGTGACCGTCGGGGCGATCCAGAGCGCCGTCGCCGACAGCCCCAGGGCGGCGATCTGGGCCAGGGCCAGGCGGCACCAGCGCCGGGGTCCGGGATCCCACGCGAACTCGATCGCGAAGGCCGCCAGCAGCGGCAGCAGCAGCGAGACGAAGATCGCCTTGCCCTGGTGGAGGCGCACGAAGGCGAAGTTCCCGTAGGCCAGGTGGGCGTCTCCGACGCCCCACAGGAAGAGCAGGCTCAGTGCGCAGGCGGCCAGCCAACGCCCGGGAGCCAGCAGCCGCAGCAGGCGGCCCAGCGCCAGAGGCACCAGGAAGGCCGCGATCGCCGGCACCAGCAGGTGGGCGACTTCCAGGGCGCGCAGCGGACTCAGCCAGGCCACCGCTCCCACCCAGAGCTCGATCGAGTGGAGCCGGTAGGTGGGCAGGCCCGCCGGCACCCCGGCCGGCGGGCCGGGCAGGCCGTGCAGCGTGTCGCCGGAGAAGAGCGGCCGGAAGGGAGCGTCGGCGGCGCGCGCAGCCAGATTCAGCAGGTAGGCGTCGTCCGCATCGGGTCGGTGTGCGAGCAGGGAGGTCGCCACACACAGGCCGGCCAGCGCCAGCAGCGCCGCCGTCCGCGCGTGCGGGGCCTCGGCCGCGGCCGGCCTCACGGGGGCGCGCAGCTCGCGCAGCGCGCAGATCGCGAGCAGCCCGGAGCCGGCCAGCCAGCAGCCCAGCGCCTGCTGCTCGGCCGCCAGGCCAGCGGCCAGGGCTGCCGCGGCGAGGCCCGCCATGCGCGCAGCGGCCCTCGGGCCCGGGGCGTCGGCGCCCGGTGGAGGAGGCGGCTCCGTCCCGGAGGAGGTCGGGTTCCCGCTCCGCCACCACCAGACCGCGGCGGCCAGGCCCGTCGCGGCGGCCAGGCCCGTCGCGGCGGCCAGGCCCACCACGTGGGCCAGGCCGCCGCCCAGCGCCACGCCGAGGTGCGCGCACAGGGTCCAGCCCGCGAAGAGCCCGACGGCGATCTCGACGGCTCGATCCGTCGTTCTCAGCAGGCCTCTTCGACCACCCGCATCAGGTCGAGGGCGCTGATCACCCCGACCAGGCGGCCCCCGTCGGTGACGTAGAGCCGGTGGACGCGCCGCTCCCGCATGATGTTGGCGGCCACGGCCACGCCGGCGTCACGTGCGACGGTGTAGACCCTCTGGTGCATGAGCTTCTCGACCAGGGTGTCCTTCAGGTCGGCCCGCGTGCTGGCGAGCTCCCGGTAGTCCTCGTCGTCGGTGTGGAACTGGCCGGCCTCGGCGACGGTGATCTCGCGGCTCTCGTGTCGGACCAGATCGTCCAGCGAGATCGCCCCCAACACCCGACCCGAGCCGTCCACGACCGGCGCCCCGCCCGCCCGCCGCTCCGCCAGCAGTCGGGCCAGATCTCCCGCGGTCGTGTCCGGCCGCGCGCAGACCACGTCGGGGTTCATCAGCTCTTGGACGAGGCGGCGCCGCACTCCCCGATAGTGCCGGATTCCAGCCCGGAGGCGACCCCGCCCCCGGGGATGCGAGCCCCGTCGGAGGAGCGTCTGCGGGCACCGGCTCTCCGATGGGGGCGAGTCGCTATGCTGCGCGCCGCCGTGGACCGGAGGACGGGATGAGCTCAGGCGCTCGGGCTGCGCTCGTCGCGCTCGCGATCCTCGTCGCGACGGGTCTCGTCTACCGCCCCGTCGGGGGCTTCGATTTCGTGGGCTACGGAGACCCTGAGTCCATCTCGTCGAACCCGATCGTCCGGGACGCCTTTCGGCCCGGCAGCCTGCGCGCGGCCTTCCTCGAGCCGCCCTACGGTCTCTGGCATCCACTCACCACCTACTCCTTCGTCCTGGTGCGTGTCCTCTTCGGGGACTCGGCCGCTCCCCAGCACCTTCTGAATCTGGCGCTCCACGGCACTGGCGCGCTGCTGCTCTTCTGGCTGCTGCTGCGCGCGACGCAGGACGCGTGGCGCAGCGGATTCGCGGCGGCCCTCTTCGCCTTGCACCCGCTCGCCGTCGAGTCGGTGGCCTGGGTCTCGGGCCGGCAGCAGCTCCTCGGCACGTGCCTGGCACTCGGAGCCGCCCACGCCTACCTCGGCTACGTCGCCGCGCCCGGGCTGGGCCGCTATCTCGCCCTTGCGGGGCTCTCCCTGCTGGCTCTGCTGGCCGCGCCGTCCATGGCCGTGTGGCCGCTGCTGCTGCTGCTGCTCGACGTCTGGCCGCTGGGGCGCCTGCGCGAGCCGGGCGCGCTCCGCAGCGTGCTGCCCGAGAAGCTGCCCCTGCTGCTGCTCTCCGCCGTCGCCGGGGTCTTCGCCCTGCGCAGCGCCTTCCCGGACGCGAACGCCCTGCCCGCCCGCCAGCTCGCCCTGGCGGTCGTCGGGGCGGTCCACACCCTGGCCGCCGCGCTCTGGCCCGTCGGGCTCGCTCCGCTGCAGCCCGCGCCCGAGCCGCCGCCGCTCTGGCAGCTCGCGCTGAGCCTCGGCCTGCTGGCGGGCCTGACCGCGGCTTGTGTCGCCGTGCGCCGGCGTCACCCCTATCTGCTGGTCGGCTGGCTGTGGTACGCGGTGGCCCTGCTGCCCTGGCTCGGCATGGCCACGCTGGGGCTGCCGCCGCGGGCCGACCGCTACGCCTACCTGCCCCTCGTCGGCCTGGGGGTGGCAGCGGTGTGGGGCCTGGGCTCCCTGTCCGGGCGCGGGCTGCCGGCGGCCCGCGCGCTGGCCTCGGGGGGCCTGGCCGCACTCGCCGTCCTGGGCCTGTTGGCCTCTCGACAGGTGACCACCTGGCGGAGCTCGACCCACCTGTACGAGCATGCGCTCGAGGTCAGCGGCGGCAGCCCGGCGATCCGCAGCGCACTGGGGGCTGCGCTGGTGGCCGAGGGCCGCCACGAAGAGGCCATCCGGGTTCTCGAGCGGGGGCTCGACGGCAGCTCCGAGCTCGACTCGAAGCTCAGCTACAACGTGGGCGTCGCCTACGCACGCGCGGGTCGGCCTGGCGAGGCCCTGGCCGCCTTCGATCGCGCCCTGGCCACCGACCGCGACAATCCGGAGATCCTCTACCAGCGCGGCCAGGCCCTGGTGGCCCTCGGGCAGCACGATGAGGCCGTGGGGGTCTTCGAGCGCGTGATCACCCTGGCGCCCGAGCAGGCCGAGGCCCACGTCGCCCTCGGCCTGGCCTTCGGCCGCACGAACCGCCCCTTCGATGCGATGCGCCACTTCCAGCAGGCCCTGGAGCTCGATCCGCGCAACGCGGACGCGCGCATCAACTATGCCATCGCCCTCTTCAAGATCGGGGACCGGCGCTCGGCCGTCGAGCAGGTCGAGAGAGTCCTGGAGATGCATCCGGACCACGGACCGGCCCGCGAGTACCTGAAGAAGATGAGCGCCCCCTAGAGGCGTGATTCCCGGCGTCGAGGCCCTCCACGTGCAGCCCGCACTCCTGCTTCAGGCCTCGGAAGCGGGTGTCGCGCTCGTGGGCATCCCCGGCCTGCACGGGGCGGCTCGAGTGGGCGTCGCCCACGCTGGCGTAGCCCTGCTCGAAGAGCGGGTGATAGGGGAGGTCGTGGCGCTTCAAGTAGCGGTGCAGGTCCCGCGCCCTCCAGTCGAGGAGCGGTAGAACCTTCAGGCGGCCGTCCTGCAGGCTCAAGGGGCGGAGCGAGCCGCGGTGGGCCGTCTGGTCGGCCCGCAGCCCCGAGAGCCAGCCCGTGGCCCCATGCTCGCGCAGTGCCCGCCGCATGGGCTCCACCTTGCGCATGCGGTCGTAGCGGTCGAGATCCTCGACCCGCTCCGACTCCCACAGCCGGCCGTGGAGCGCCTCCATGCGCGCCGGCGACATCGGCGCCTGGATCGCGATCCGGTTCAGCGCGAGGCGCTCGGTCAGCTCTTCCGCGAAGCGATAGGTCTCCGCCGGCAGGTAGCCGGTATCCACCCACAGCACCGGAATCTCGGGCACCACGCGCGTGGCGAGGTGCAGCATCACGGCGGAGTGGATGCCGAAGCTGGTCGACACGACCAGCCCGTCTTCCAGGCGCTCCGACGCCCAGCGGATCCACTCCTCGGCGTCGGCCCCTTCGAGGCGCCGCTGCACCTCGTCGATCTCGGCGGGATCGAGGGGCGGCTGCGGCGCCACGAGGCGCAAGCTCGGCCGCGCGAGCCCGGGCTCACCGGGCCCCGCGAGGGACTGGGGGCAGCTCATTGGCGGTATGGCCTCCCGGGCGCTTGAATCTCCGATGCCGCAGGGGGCACGGAGTTTCTACGGTTCTGCTGTATATGAGTCGGAATCTGGCGCTGCCGCCAGCTCGAGGGGTGGCTCCGGCGCTCCTCTCGCTGCTGGCCGTGCTGCTCGCCGGGGCCGTCGCCCCCGCTGCCGAGCCCCCGAAGACCGAGCGGGACCTGGCCTACGCCCCGGGCGCCGGGCGCAGCCTGGATCTCTACCTCCCGGCCGGGGGCCGCGAGGCTCCGCCGCTCCTGGTGTGGGTCTACAGCCGCTTCTGGTCGCGCGCCGACGGCCTGCGCCGGCTGGCCATCGCCACCGCCCGCCCGCTGCAGCGCGACGGCGTCGCCGTCGCGGTGGTCCGCCACCGGCTCTCCCCGGAGCACCGCCATCCCGCCCACTGCGAGGACGTCGCGCAGGCCGTGGCCTGGCTGCTCGAGCGGGCGGATCGCTACGGCTACGACCCGGACAGGATCTATCTGGCGGGGCACGGGTCGGGAGCCCAGCTGGCCGCGCTCGTGGCCCTCGACCCCCGCTACCTGGCGGCCCACGGCGTCTCCCCCCGGCAGCTGGCCGGCATCGTCGCGCTGTCGGGCGTCTACGACCTGGATCCTGACGACGGCGCAGCGGTCAGCCCGGAGGAGCGGGAGCTCTATCGCAGCGCCTTCGGCGCCAGCCGCACCCGGCGCGAGGCCTCGCCGATTCGCCACGTGCGGGCCGACGCTCCGCCCCTGTTGGCGCTGGCGGCTCAGAACGACATCCCGGGCTACGCCGAGGCCGCCGGCGAGCTGGCCTCCGCGCTGCGCGAAGCCGGCCAGCCGGAGGCCGAGGCCTGGGTGGTGCCGGGCCGCGACCACATGACCATCCTGGACTGGACCCAGCCGGGGAACACGGCCCGCTCCCACGTGCTGGCCTTCGTCGGGCGCGCGCCGCTGCCTCCGGAGCTGGCCGCGCTGGCGGCAGCGCTTCGCTACTGGCGCAGCCCCGCGTGGAGCTCCGAGCCCTTCTGGGAGCTGGAGCGGCTCGTCGACTCTCGGCCCGTGGACGATCGGCTGCGATCCGACCTGCGGCGCATCTTCGAGGGCTTTCGAGAGAAGGCGCGCAGCTTCGACGCCGAGCGCTACCACGCGATCGACCTCTTCGACTTCCTCGAGGCCCGCGGTGCCGAGCTGCGGAAGGGTCGCCACCTGGTGCTCGAGAACGTGCGCGGCGAGCAGTGGGTGCTCGGCCCCGAGGCGCTTCGCCGCAGCCGCCCGGTCCTGGTGATCGGCCTCGACGAGCGGCGCAATCTCTTCCAGATCGTGGACTTCTACCGGCGCCGCGCATCGACGGCGGCTCCGGCGAGCTCGCCCTCCCCGTTCCTGGCCCGGCCCCTCGGCGCCTTTCTGCACTTTCGCGAGGAGCCCCCCCCGGCCCTCGACCCCTACGGTTTCGCCCGCTACGGGCTGGTGATCGAGAGCCTGCGCGTCGTCGAGGAGGATCCCCTCGCTCCGCTCCGCGACCTGCCCGCGCCGGTCCTGGAGGCGCTGACGGGCGCGCCGGCCTGTCTCGGATGCCACTCGCTGCGCGGAGTCGGCGGTCGGGCGACCCATCTGCGCGCCGAGGACGGGCGACCCTACACCGGGGCGCGACCGCTGGCCGACTATCCGGCCGAGGTGCTGGGCCAGCTGCTCCGCGATCCCCAGGGCGTCGCGGCCGCCCTGGGCGGCCCGCCGAAGCCCGCGCTCGACCCCGAGCTGATCCCCGCGCTCGAGGCCGTCGTCGCGCGCGAGCGCTGAGGGGCGGCGCCCCCTTCTAGTCGCCGTACCAGAAGTGGTGCGTGCGCCGCTGGTCGAAGGGGATGGCCGTCACCTCGGCGACCCTTCCCCCGGCTACCCGCAGGACGATCAGGTAGTCGGAGTGCAGGATCTGCTCGCCCCGGCGGGCGTGGGTCGTCGACCAGACCACGGCGCCCCGGTCGTTGCTGTACACGTCGCACAGCTCCGAGCGCATCTCGTCGACGCCCTCGGCCGCCCGGGCGATGCCGGCGAGGGCATCGTGGAAGCCCTTGAACTCCTCCGCCCGGCCTTCGGTGTGGGTGCGCCACACCAGATCCGGAGCCAGCAGCTCCTGGAGGGCACTGGCGTCGCCTTCCGAGAAGGCCTGCCAGACCCGGTGCGCCAAGACCTCGTGCGGGTGCTGCGCCATGCAGGCGCTCACCCTGGACCCCTCACCGGCCCAATGCAAGGGAAACCGTCGACGGGCTCAGTCGCTCCCGGGCGGGTCGGCCTGGCCAGAGAGCTCTTCGGGGGGCTTTCCCCGCTCGCTCAGGCGCTGGAAGACCACGAAGAAGACGGGCACCAGCAGCACGGCGATCACCGTGGCCGCCAGCATGCCGCCGAAGACCACGGTGCCGATCGCCCGCCGGCTGGCCGCGCCGGCGCCCTGGGCCACCACCAGCGGCACCACGCCCAGGATGAAGGAGAAGGCGGTCATCAGGATCGGACGGAAGCGCAGGCGTGCCGCGTCCACCGCGGAGTCCAGGATCTCCTGGCCTCCGAAGCGGCGCTCGCGCGCGAACTCCACGATCAGGATCGCGTTCTTGCTGGCCAGGGCGATCAGCAGGACGACGCCGATCTGTGTGTAGACGTCGTTCGCGAGCCCGCGCAGGGCCAGGGCGATCACCGCGCCCAGAATGCCCAGCGGCACCGCGAAGATCACCGCGGCCGGCGCCGTCCAGCTCTCGTACTGGGCGGAGAGCACCAGGAAGACCAGCACCGCCGCCAGCGCGAAGATCAGCACGGCCTCGCCGCCCACGCGCTTCTCCTGGAAGGACATCTCGGTCCACTCGAAGCCCATCGAGAGGGGGAGCTTCGCGGCGGCCATGTCCTCCATCAGGCCCAGGGCCTGACCCGAGCTGAAGCCCGGAGCAGCCTCGCCGTTGATCTTCGCCGACGGGTAGAGGTTGTAGCGGGTGACGATCTGGGGCCCGAAGGTCTCCTGAACGTCGATCAGCGTGCCGAGGGGCAGCATGTCGCCGTTGGCGTTGCGCACCTCGAGCTTGCCGATGTCGTCGCGTCGCTTGCGGAAGCGGGCGTCGGCCTGGACGTTCACCTGGTAGACCCGACCGAAGCGGTTGAAGTCGTTCACGTAGGCCGAGCCCAGCGCGGCCTGCAGGGTGCCGAAGACATCGGAGAGGGCGACGCCCAGGGTGCGGACCTTGGTGCGGTTCACGTCGGCGAAGAGCTGGGGCACGCGGGCCCGGAAGGTGGTGTTCAGCGCCTGCAGGCCGGCCTGGGCCTCGCCGTCCGCCACCATCTCCAGGGCCATCTGCTGGAGCCCGTCGAAGCCCACGCCGCCCCGGTCCTGGAGCTGCATCTGGAAGCCGCCCGAGGTGCCGAGGCCGGTGATGGCCGGCGGGATGAAGACGAAGATCCCGGCCTCCTGGATGGAGAAGAGCCTCCGCCTCAGATCGGCGAGGATCACGTCCTGGCCGATGCCCCCGGGCCGCTCGTCCCAGGGATCCATGGTGATGAAGCTGGTGGCGACGTTCGAGACCTTGGCCTGGTCGATCAGCGAGTAGCCGGCGATGGTGACGACGTCGCGGACGCCGTCGACCTCCCCGAAGATGGCGTTCATCTTCTCGACCACGGCCTCGGTGCGCGGCAGCGCGGCGGCATCCGGAAGCTGGGTCACCGCGAAGAGGTAGCCCTGGTCCTCGACCGGAAGGAAGCCCGTGGGCAGGCTCGTGAAGCCCCAGCCGGTCAGGGCGATCAGGCCGACGAAGAGCGCCATCACCATGGCCGTGCGCCGGACCAGGGCCGCGACGACGGCCCGGTAGCCACGGGTCGTGCTGTCGAAGATCCGGTTGAAGGCCCTGAAGAAGGGATTGCGCGTCTCCTGGGAGGGGCGCAGCAGCAGCGCCGCCAGCGCCGGCGAGAGGGTCAGCGCGTTGACCGAGCTGAAGAGGGTGGAGACGGCGATGGTGAGGGCGAACTGCCGGTTCAGCGAGCCGGTGATGCCCGGCATGAAGGCGGCGGGCACGAAGACCGCCAGCAGCACCAGGGTCGTGGCCACCACGGGGCCGGAGACCTGCTGCATGGCGCGGATGGCCGCCTCCCGCGGACTCAGGCCCTCGTCGATGTTGACCGTGGTGTTCTCCACCACCACGATGGCGTCGTCCACCACGATGCCGATGGCCAGGATCAGGCCGAAGAGGGTGAGGAGGTTGATCGAGAAGCCGAGCCCCGCCATCGCGAAGAAGGTGCCGATCAGCGAGACCGGGATCGTGACGGCCGGAATGACCGAGGCCCGCCAGTCCTGGAGGAAGACGTTGATGGTGCCGAAGACCAGCAGGATGGCGATGAAGAGGGTCTCGTAGACCTCGGCGATCGATTGCTCGACGAAGAGCGTGGTGTCGAAGGGGACCTTGATCTCGAGGCCCTCGGGAAAGCCCGGCTGGAGGCGCTCCACCAGCTCGACCACCGCGGCCTTCACCTCCAGGGCATTGGCGCCGGGAAGCTGGTAGATGGCGATCGAGGCCGCCGGCCGGCCGTTCAGCTTCGAGACCTGCCGGTACTCCTTGCCCCCCAGTTCGACGCGGGCCACGTCGCGCAGGCGCGTGACCTCTCCGCGGCTGCCGGTCTTGAGGATGATCTCCTCGAACTGCTCCGCATCGATCAGCCGGCCCAGGGCGTTGATGGTGAGCTGGTAGCTCTGGTCGCCGGGCACCGGCGGCGCGCCGATCTGCCCGGCGGCCACCTGGACGTTCTGCTCCTGGATGGCGGCGACGACCTCCCCGGTGGTGAGCCGCCGCGAGCGCAGCTTCTCCGGGTCGAGCCAGATGCGCATGCTGTAGTCGGCGGCGCCGAAGATCTCGGCCTCGCCCACGCCCCGGATGCGCTTGATCTCGTCGACCAGCCGCAGGCGCGCGAAGTTGCTGAGGTAGAGGTCGTCGTAGCGCCCGTCGGGCGAGTAGAGCGAGACGAAGAGCACGATGTTGGTGGACTGCTTCTTGGTCGTGACGCCCTGGCGCTTCACCTCCTCCGGCAGCTTCGGGTTGGCGATGGCGACGCGGTTCTGCACCAGGATCGAGGCCATGTCGAGGTCGGTGCCGACCTCGAAGCTGACGGTGAGGGAGTAGGAGCCGTCGTCGGAGCTGGTCGAGGCCATGTAGATCATGTCCTCGACGCCGTTCACCTCCTGCTCGATCGGCTGGGCCACCGTCTCGGCCACCACCCGGGCGTTGGCGCCGGGGTAGCTCGTCGTCACCTTCACGGTGGGCGGTACGATGTCCGGATACTGGGCGATCGGGAGGGTGGGGAGGGCCACGAGGCCGGCGATCACGACCACGATCGCGATCACCGTCGCGAAGATCGGGCGCTCGATGAAGAAGCGCGACATCGGCCGGCTTCAGCTCGCCGCGTCGGGCTCGGAGGGGGAGTCGGCCTGGCGCTCGGCCTCTTCCGGGGCCACGGTGCTGCCCGGGCGCGCGCGCTGGATGCCGGTCACCACCACGCGGTCCTCCCGGCGCAGCCCGGAGTCGATCACGTAGCGGCCGTCGATCAGGGGGCCCAGCTCGACGCCGCGCTGCTCGACCACGTTCTGCTCGTTCACGACCAGCACGAAGCGCCCGCTCTGGTCCGAGCCCACGGCCCGCTCTTCCACCAGCAGGGCGCCCTCGACGTCCGCGACGGGCACCCGGACGCGCACGAAGAGTCCCGGCAGCACGATGTCGTCGAAGGGGCCCGCGTTCGGAAGCACGCCGCGCAGCTCCAGGGTCCCCGTGTCCGGGTCGACCTGGGGGGCGGCGTAGTCGATGTAGCCCTGGTGCGGGTAGCCCTTCTCGTCGGCCAGGCCCATCTCGAAGGTCGACGTTCCCGACTCGAAGTCCTCGCCGCTCGTGCGGCGGCGCTCGACGCTCCGGTCCTGGAAGGCCAGCACGTCGCGCTCGCTCACGTTGAAGTAGACGTGCATCGGGTCGTAGCGGACCATCTGGGCCAGCACCGTCTCCTCGGCGATCAGGTTGCCCACGGTCACCAGGTTGCGGCTCACGCGTCCGGCGATCGGGGCCTTGACGTAGGCGAAGTCCAGGTCGAGCTCGGCGTCGGCCACGGCGCTCTCGGCGTTGCGCAGCGAGGCGGCCGCCTTGTCGCGCGTGGCCCGGCTCTGGATCACCTCCAGCTCGCTGATGGCCCGGGTCTCGAGCGCCTGCTCCTCGCGCTCGAGCTGGCTCTGGGCGCGGGCCAGCTCGGCGCGGGCGCTGGCCCGCTCGGCCTCGGCGGCCTCCAGCGCGATCTGGAAGGGTCGCGGGTCGATCACGAAGAGCAGCTCGCCCTGCTCGACCGTGTCTCCCGGTGCGAACTCGATGCTGGCCAGGTAGCCGCCGACCCGGGCCCGCAGCTCCACCTCCTCCACCGCCTGGGTGCGGCCGGTGTACTCCGAGTAGCGGACCACGTCGCGCACCTCGGGCCGGGCCACCGTGACGGCCGGCGGCGGCGGGGCGGCGTACTGGTTGCCAGGCCCGCAGGCCAGCCCGAGGAGCGCGCCCACGAGGGCTGCGGTGAGGGCCTCGCGCGGGCCTAGGCGCTGCATGGGCGCACCATTCTAACCGGCCCGCGCCGTCTCGGCGCCCGGCCCGGTGCGGAGCTGGCCCCGCCGCAGCTTGCCCGAGTGGGTGCGCGGGAGGCTCTCCACCAGGTGAAAGGCGGCCGGGACCTTGTAGGCGGCCAGCCGGCTGCGACAGAAGCTGCGCAGCGTCTCGGGCCGGGGGCGGCAGCCGGGGCGCGCCACGATCCAGGCACAGGGCCGCTCGCCGTAGGTCGGGTCGGGAACGCCGGCGACGCCCGCCTCCGACACCTCCGGGTGCAGGGCCAGTACCGCCTCGACCTCGGCCGGGTCGACGTTCTCGCCGCCGCTGATGATGCGGTCCGAGAGGCGTCCCACCACGTGCAGCCGGCCCTCCGCGTCGAGTCTTCCCAGGTCTCCGGTGTGGAGCCAGCCCTCGCGCAGGGTCCGGGCGCTCTCCTCGGGCAGGCCGCGGTAGCCGCGCATGACGCTCGGGCTCTGCACCAGGATCTCGCCGCCGGCGCCGATCCGGACGCGCGTGCCGGGCAGCGGGGCCGCCCCCTTGCCGCCGGGCGCGTCGGCGTGCTCGAGGGGGCAGGTCGCCACCTGCGAGGCCGCCTCGCTGAGCCCGTAGGTCGGCGCGACGGGCCAGCCGGCCCGGGACGCGCGCTCCAGCAGGGCGCTCGGCGCTCCCGCCCCCCCGAGCAGCACGCAGCGCAGCGAGGCGGGCGGGGCAGCGTCGCCGCAGTGGTCCAGCACGCGCGCCAGCATGGTCGGCACCATCGACACCAGGGTGATCGACTCGCTCTCCAGCGCGGCCAGCAGCCGCTCCGCGTCGAAGCGCTCCTGGGCGACGACCGGGAAGCCGGAGACACAGGATCGGATCAGGATCGAGAGCCCCCCGACGTGGTGGAGGGGCATGCAGAGCAGCCAGCGCTCCTGCGGGTGGCGGCCCAGGTGCTTCTCGGAGGCGCGCGCGCTGGCGTCGAAGGCGCCGCGGCTGAGCTCGACGCCGCGCGGCCGCCCGCTGGTGCCGGAGGTGTAGACCAGCGCCAGCAGCGCCTCCGCTTCCACCTCCTCGGCCAGCGTCAGCGGTGGCGAGCGCCGCAGCTCGGACACGGCCCAGGCCGGCCGGCCCGCGCCTTGGGCGCGCTCCAGCCCCGCGTCGTCGCAGAGCAGGGCGCGGGCCTGGCCGTCGCGCAGCTGGTGCTCCACCTCGTCGGGGGTCAGGCGCGAGCCGACCGGCAGCAGCACGGCGCCCAGGGCGTCGACGGCGTGGAGCGCCACGGCGAAGTCGCGGCCGCTCGCGTCCACGGCGAGCACCTCGCCGGCTCGCAGGCCCCGGGCCTCGAGCCCGGCGGCCAGCCCGGCGACCTCGGCCTCGAGCTGCCTCCAGCTCCTGCGGGCCCCGCCGGAGACCAGCGCCGTGGCCTCGGGATCGCTGGCACAGCGCGCGGCGAGCCAGCGTCTCAACGTCGCAGCTCCAGCGCGGGGCCGTCGGCCGCGGCCCGCAGCAGGTCCTCGCGCAGCGCGAGGCCGAGGCCCGGCCCGTCGGGAGCGCGCAGGCCGCCCCGCTCGAGGCGAAGAGTCGCCGCCAGATCGCGTTCCAGCAGGCCGCCGGTGGCGAGCCCGGCGGCGGGCAGCGGCTCCGGCAGCGCCGCTGCCAGCGCCAGGGCGGCCGTGCGCCCGAGGGCCGAGTCGAGGAACGAGGTCAGCACCAGCGGCACGCCGGCGTCGCGGGCGCGCCGCGCCACCCGGAGCAGGGGCTCCGCCCCGCCGAACAGGGGGAGCTTCACCACCAGCAGGTCCGCCGCCCCGGCCCGCAGCACCCGCTCGGCGCGCTCCCGGCCGGCCGCCGCCTCGTCGGCCGCGACCCGCACGATGCCGGCCGAGCGCAGGCGGGCCAGGGCCGCGAGGTCGCAGGCCGCCACCGGCTGCTCCACGAAGTCCGGGTCGAAGCGCGCCAGCTCCCGCAGCCGTGCCAGGGCCTGCGTCTCGGTCCAGGCGCCATTGGCGTCGAGGCGCAGCTCCGCGCCCGGACCGGCGGCGTCGCGCAGCGCCTCGGTGCGCGCCAGGTCGAGCCCCGGGTCGCCGAGGCCCACCTTCAGCTTGAGCGTCCGGAAGCCCTGGCCCAGGGCCTGCGCCGCGCTGGTGGCGACAGCTTCCGGTGTCGACCCGGTGACGAGGGCCGAGATCGCGACGCGGCTGCGCTGCGCCCCCCCCCAGAGCTCGGCGAGGGAGACGCCCCGCTCGCGCGCCTGCAGGTCGTCGAGCGCGCAGCGCAGGGCCGCGCGCGCGACAGGGGCGCAGAGGCGATCGAGCTCGTCGCTGGCGGCGTGGCCGGCCGCCAGCCAGGTCTCCAGACAGGCGCGCAGGGCGCGCTCGCACTCGGATCGCCCCTCGCCGCCGAAGGCCGGCAGCGGCAGCGCCTCGCCCACTCCCTGTGCGCCGCTCGTCGCGATCAGCTGCAGCACGAAGCCCTCACGGGCCTCGATGGGGCCGTGGGCCGTCGCCAGGGGGGCTCGCAGCGGGAGGCGCACCGGCCACAGGGTCGCGCCCGCGAGCGCGACGGAGCTCACAGCAGCAGGCCGAGGGCCAGCAGCAGGGCGAAGGCCAGCTCGAGGCGAGCCGTCGTCGCCAGCGCCGAGTTCAGGGTCGGCCCGTGGCTGCTCCGGGCCAGGGTCCGCACCAGGGCCAGCGCCCGGGGCAGGGTGAGCCAGGGCAGCAGCGCGCCCAGCGGGGCCGCGCCGGCCAGCCAGGTGGCGGCCGGGACGGCGTAGGCGAAGCCGAGCAGCAGCGCGTACTCGACGCGGCCCGCGCGGGCCCCGAAGCGCACGACCAGGGTGCGCTTGCCGGCGCGGCGGTCGCCCTCGACGTCCCGCACGTTGTTCACCACCAGCACGGCGGTGGCGAGGGCGCCGATCGGAAGCGACGCCAGCACGACGTGCCAGGGCAGGGCGTGCGCCTGCACGTAGTAGCTGCCGCCGACGGCGACCCCGCCGAAGAAGACGAAGGCGAAGAGATCGCCGAGACCGTGGTAGGCCAGGGGGAAGGGCCCTCCGGTGTAGGCCAGGCCGGCCGCGATCGAGAGCACGCCGATCGCGGCAATCGGCGCTCCGCCCTCGGCGACCAGGTAGAGGCCCACCGCGGCGGCGGCGGCGAAGACGATCCCCACGCCCCAGCGCATCTGCCCCGCCGAGAGCAGTCCGAGCTGCATGGCGCGGGGCGGCCCGACGCGGTCTGGGCCGTCGGCGCCCCGCTCGTGGTCGAAGAGGTCGTTCGCGAGGTTGGCCCCGATCTGGAGCAGCAGCGCTCCCGAGAGCGCCGCCGCAGCCGGCAGCCAGCGCGCCACCCCGTCGGCGGCGGCCAGCGCCGTTCCCACCAGCACCGGGGCGGCGCCGACCGCCAGCGTCCGCGGCCGCGCCGCCAGCAGCCAGGCCGCCACCGCGCTGCGCCCGCCCACCTCGCGCTCGCCCTTCGCCGGGCCGGCTACGGACGCCACGGGAATCGGGAGAAGTCCGGCGGCCGCTTCTCGAGGAGGGCGTTGCGGCCCTCCTGGGCCTCCCCGCTCATGTAGAAGAGCAGCGTCGCATCGCCGGCCAGCTCCCGGAGCCCGGACGGGCCGTCGCAGTCGGCGTCGAAGGTCGCACAGAGCTCATGTTGCGTACTCCTCTCCCACGGCACCCGGCCGTGGCTCCGGTCGCTGCGACCGGCTTGGCTCGCGCTCCTCGATCTCGTCCAGAAAGGCGCGAACCTCTTTCAGGAACGCCTCGGGATTCTCGAGATGGGCCGCGTGGCCCGCGGCGGGCACGACGGCCAGGCGGGCCTCGGGGAGCCGATCGACCAGCTCCGAGGCCACGGCCCGGAACTTCGCGTCCTCCTCACCGACGACGCAGAGGATCGGCACCCGCAGAGACGGCAGGCGCTCGAGGAGGGCCGGCTGGACGCCGCTGCCCATGCCGCGCAGGCTCCCGGCCAGCCCGTGGGCGCGCTGGGCCAGCCGCTCGGCGCGCAGCGCCAGACGCAGGCCCTCGCTCAGCCGGCCCGCCTGGCCGGCGAAGAGCGGCAGCGACTCCCAGTCGCGCACGAAGTCCGGGACGCCGTCGCGCTCGATGCGCTCGGCCAGCGCCCCGTCGGAGGCGCGCCGCGCCGCGCGACGCGCCGGCTCCGCGAGGCCCGCGCTGGCCCCGATCAGCACGGCCGAGCGGAAGCGCTCCGGCCAGCCCGCGACGCAGGACAGCTCGCAGGCCGTCAGGGAGACCATCC
>CAZYOL010000022.1:0-33951 GCA_964649065.1 uncultured Spirochaetales bacterium | reverse complement strand
GCCGTGCTCTTCGTGACGCTGCCGCCGCAGGCCGTGGACGGGAACGTGCACCCGGCGAAGTGGGAGGGCCGCTTCGCGGACCCGCAGCAGCTCCACCGGCTGGTGCGGTCCGGCGTGCGGCGGGCGCTGGAGGAGCGCCGCTGGATCGGTGGAGGCGCGCCCGCATCCGCAGCGCCGCCCGGGCCGGTGCGCAGCGCGGTGCAGCCGAGCCGCCCCGCCCCGCTCACCTCGGCCCCCTCGAGCGCGGCGGGCCTGCGGGGCGGCGACTGGACGCTCGCTCCCGTCGAGCCCCAGCCCGCGGGAGATCTGGTCGACCCCGCCCCGCGCCTTCCCGCTACGGAGCGGGGTACGCTCGAGCTCTCGCGGCTGCCCCTGCTCGGGCAGCTGCTGGGCAGCTATCTCCTGCTCGAGTCTCCCGACGGCCTGCTGCTGGTCGACCAGCACGCCGCGCACGAGCGGGTGCTCTACGAGCGCCTGCGCGCGGAGTGGCGCGAGCGGGGCGTGGAGCTCCAGGGCCTGCTGGCACCCGTCCCGGTGACGCTGCCGGGTGCGGTCCTGGCCGCGCTGCTGGCGAAGGGCGAGGCGGTGCGGCGGCTCGGCTTCGACCTGGAGCCCTTCGGCGCCGACACCGTGGCGGTCCGCGCCGTCCCTGCCCTGCTGCTGGATCGCGACCCCGCCGATCTGGTGCGGGGCCTCGCCGAGGAGCTGGCCGCGGCCGACGGGGCGGAGCCCGGACCGCGCGCCCTCGACGCGGCCGATCACGTGTTCGCGTCGTTGGCCTGCCACAGCGCACGCCGCGCGGGCGAGGTGCTGGATCCCCGCGAGCAGCGCGCGCTGCTCGAAGCTCTCGACGCCATTCCCTGGGCGCCGAGCTGCCCGCACGGACGCCCCGTCGTCGTCCCCATCGGGCTGGGAGAGATCGAGCGCCGCTTCGGGCGACGCTGAGCCGCTACGCTTCCCGCATGACGGCGCCCGCCGAAGACCTGCGCCCGCCGGTCGTGGTCGTGACCGGTCCGACCTCTTCCGGCAAGACCGAGCTCGCCATCGAGCTGGCCCTGCGCTTCGAGGGCGAGATCGTGAACGCCGCCTCGATGCAGGTCTACCGGTACATGGACATCGGGACCCACAAGCCCAGCGCCGAGCAGCGCGCCCGGGCCCCCCACCACCTGCTCGACGTCGTGACCCCCGACCAGCGCTACAGCGCCGGCCGCTACCTCGAGGAGGCGCGGGCTGCGGCCGGCCGCATCCACGGGCGCGGGCGCTGCGTGCTGCTGACCGGCGGCACCGGACTCTACATCCGGGCCTTCCTCGAAGGCCTGCTGGAGTCGGCGCAGGCCGATCCGGAGCTGCGCGCGACGCTCGAGGAAGAGCAGGCCCGGGCGGTGGCGGAGGGCGATCCCCTGCGACTGCACCGGAGGCTGACCGAGCGCGACCCGGAGGCCGCCCGGCGCATTCATCCGAACGACGCGCGCCGCGTCGTGCGTGCGCTGGAGCTGTGCGAGCTGCGGGGCGCGGCCAGCGGAGCGCGCGACTCGCACGGCTTTCGCGATCGACCGTATCGCTCTCTCTACCTGGTGCTCGATCCCGGAACTTCGGACCTGGACCGGCGCATCGACGCGGCCTGCGAGCGCATGATCGAGCGGGGGCTGCTGCAGGAGGTGCGCGATCTGCGCGCCCGGGGCTACGGACCCGAGCGGCCGGCCATGCAGGCGATCGGCTACCGGCACCTCCAGCCCGTCGTCTCCGGCGAGGACACCCTGGCCAACGCGCTCCGGGCCATGCAGCGCGACACCCGTCGCTTCGCGCGCCGCCAGCGGACCTGGCACCGGGCGGTCTCCGAGGCCCAGTGGATGCGCCCCGGCGAGGCGGAGCAGATCGAGAAGACGGTCGAGGCCTTCCTGCGGCCGTGAGCGATCCGCTCCGGCTGCTCTTCGTGATCGGAACCCGGCCGGAGGCCATCAAGCTCGCTCCCGTGGTCCTGGCGGCCCAGGCGGATCCGCAGCGCTTCGAGGCCCGGGTCGTCCTCACCAGCCAGCACCGCGAGATGCTCGACCCCATGCTCGAGGAGTTCGGCCTCACCGCCGATCTCGATCTCGAGCTGATGCGGCCGGATCAGGACCTGGCCCAGCTCACCGCGGCGGCGCTCGAGGGGCTCGCCGGGGCCATCGACCGGCTCGGCCCCGACTGGGTGATCGTGCAGGGCGACACCAGCACCAGCTTCGCGGGGGCGCTCGCGGCCTGCTACCGCCAGCGGCCGGTGGCACACGTCGAGGCGGGGTTGAGAACCGGAGACAAGACGGAGCCTTACCCGGAGGAGATCAACCGCTGCCTCACGGCTCGGCTGGCCGAGCTCCACTTCGCGCCGACCGAGGGAGCGCGCGCCAACCTGCTCGCCGAGGGCATCGCGGCCGAGCGCATCCACGTGACGGGAAACACCGCGATCGACGCCCTGCTCTGGGTCCGCGACGACGCCCGGCGCCGGGGCGAGGTGCCGGCCCCCACCGGCCCCACGCTTCTCGTGACCGCACACCGTCGCGAGAGCCACGGCGCCCCCCTCGAGCGGATCTGCCAGGCCCTGCTCGAGCTGGTCGAGCGCTTCCCCGAGCTCCGCGTGGTCTACCCGGTCCACCTGAGCCCGCGCGTGCGCCGCACGGTGCTGCCCCGGCTGGAGGCACAGCCGCGGGTGGAGCTGCTGGACCCGCTCGGCTACCGCGCCTTCGTGCTGGCCATGCAGCAGGCCCGGGTGATTCTGAGCGACTCCGGCGGCGTGCAGGAGGAGGCGCCCTCGCTGGACGTGCCGGTGCTCGTGATGCGCGAGGCCACCGAGCGACCCGAGGCGGTGGAGGCGGGAGCGGCCCGCCTGGTCGGGACCGACCCGGCGCGGATCGTGAGCGAGGTCTCTCGGCTGCTCGAGGATCCGGCCCACCACGCGCGCATGGCCGCCGCCCCCAATCCCTTCGGCGACGGTCGCGCCGCGGAGCGCATCCTGCGCGCGCTGTGGAGGGAAGCTCGGAATCCCGGGAGCGCCTAGAAGCCCGCCGGCGCCGTCCAGATGATCCCGAACTTGAACTGCAGGACGTCCGTGTCGTAGTTCACCAGGGCCTCGGCCCGGTCGACCGGCGTGAAGATCGGATCGAGATCGGTCTCGAAGAAGAACAGGCCGATGCCCGGGATCAGCTCGATCAGGCCCGCCAGGCCGCGCATGCCGCCCGCCCCGATGTGGGTGCCGGTGTTCCAGAGGTACCCGGGAACCGTGTAGACCACCCGGACCAGGGCCGTGTCGTCCACGTCGCGCAGCCCGGTGGCCAGCGAGTAGCCGGCCGTCATCGGCGACAGCGCGATGTCGAGGCCGCACATCGCGACGTTCGAGACGGCCCGGCGCAGGGTCTCGGGCGAGGCCGAGGCGCTCGACGAGAGGCCCAGTGCCCCCACGGCCGCGGCCAGCGCCGCCAGCCAGCGGAGGCTCCGGTGGGCGGCGGAGGGCCCGCTTGGAGAGGCGAGACGGCAGGGGCGCAGGCGGCGGCGCAACACGGGCACTTCCTCCAGAACGGCTCCCGCAGCCTACGCGCCGCGAGCTGCGTTTGTCAAGGAATCGCAAGGGTTTGGCTGCCTGGCCGCGGATGGGTACGCTCCCGATCCGCTGGCGCCCCGAGCCGGTGCGCAGCGCTCGACGCCGTTCGCGCGAGTCGTGTCGCATGTCCTCTCCGCACCCCCAGAGCCCGCCGGCCGCAGCGCTCCCGATCGTGGCCATCGTCGGGCGGCCCAACGTCGGCAAGTCGACGCTCTTCAACCGCTACGCCGGTCGGCGTCGCGCGCTGGTGGAGGACCAGCCCGGCGTCACCCGCGACACCCTGGCCGTCGAGGTCGAGGTGGAGCGGCGCCGCATCCTGCTGGTGGACACCGCGGGCCTCGACCCCGCGCCGGACCAGGGCATGGAGGCCGCCGTGCAGGCCCAGGCCTGGGCGGCCGTCGAGGCGGCGGACGCCATCCTGTTCCTGGTGGACGGGCGCAGCGGGGTGCTGCCCGAGGACGAGTCGCTGGCCCAGACCCTGCGCCGCGCCGCCAAGCCGGTCGTGCTCGCCGTCAACAAGATCGACCTTCCGCAGCACGCCCCGCTGACCGCCGACTTCCATCGCCTCGGCTTCGAACCCGTGCAGGGCGTCTCCGCCGAGCACGGCACCGGGAGCTGGGAGGCCCTCGAGGAGCTCGTCTCGCGCCTGCCGGCCGAGAGCCCGGCGGCGGCCGGCGCGGAGGGTCTGCGCGTCGCGCTGGTCGGCCGCCCGAACGTCGGCAAGAGCTCGCTGGCGAACCGGCTGCTGGGCAGCGAGCGCGTCGTGGTCTCGGAGACGCCCGGGACCACGCGTGACGCCGTGGACGTCCGCCTCGAGCGCAACGGTCGGATCTTCACCCTGATCGATACGGCGGGCCTGCGCCGGCCCGGACGCCGCGCCCAGGCGGTGGAGCGCGGCAGCGCGCTGATGACGGCCCGCTCGCTGTCCCGCGCGCAGGTGGCCCTGGTGGTGGTGGACGCGGAGGAGGGCTTCGGTCAGCAGGACGCCAAGGTGGCCCGGCTGGCCCGCGAGCAGGGCTGCGCGACGGCGGTGCTCGCGAACAAGTGGGATCGCGTTTCCCGGGACGACGACGCGGGCCGAGCCAGCCGCGTGCGCGAGGAGATCGCGCGGGGCCTGCGCTTCATGGCGGATGCCCCGGTGCTCGCCGTGTCGGCCCGGACCGGCGCCTCGGTGGGGCGGATCCTGCCCCTGGCCGAGAAGCTGGCGCGGATCGGCGAGCGGGAGATCCCCACGGCCGAGCTCAACCGCTGGCTCGAGCAGGCCACCGGCCGGCACGACCCGGCCATGGCGCAGCGCGGACGTCGCAAGCGGCCCCTCAAGTTCTTCTACGCGACCCAGACCGGCGTCAGGCCGCCGACCTTCGTGCTCTTCTGCACCGATCCCTCCGCGGTTCAGCCGGCCTACCGGCGCTTCCTCGAGAACCGGCTCCGGGATGCCTTCGACCTCGCCGGCACGCCGGTCCGGCTGGTCCTGCGCTCCCGCCAGAGCTGAGGGCCTGGGTCCGGAAGCCGGCGCCCCGGTGGAAGCGCGGTCCGTCCGGTACCCTCGGCGCCTCTTCGAGCCTGACAGCGGAGCGCACCCGTGGCCAAGTCCCAGTCCCGGCAGACCGACGTCTTCGACGAGTTCGAGGGCAGCGCCGAGCGCGCCGCGGCCTGGGTGCGCGCCCGCGTCGTCCCGCTGGCGATCGGGCTGGTCCTGCTGCTGGCGGGCGTCTGGGCAGTGCAGCTCTGGCTGGGAGCCGGGCGGGCCCGCGAGGAGCGCGCCTCGCGCGCCCTCGAGGAGACGCGCTCGGAGCTGTTCCGGGCCATGGGCGCCCGGCCGGGTGCCCTCGAGCTGCCTCGCCTGGCCAATCCCGAGGCCGACGCGCGGATCCGCGGCGACTTCGCGGACCGCTTCCGCGAGGTCGCTGAGGAGCACCCGGGCACCGTGGCCGCCACCCTGGCCGAGATCGAGGCCGTGGACCTCTCGAGCCCGGATCCGGCGGCCGCGACGGCGGCCCTCGAGGCGCTGCTCGAGCGGAGCCTGAACGACCCGCTGCGCGGCGTGGTCCTCGAGCGCCTGGGCCAGCTCCACGAGGAGGCCGCTGCCTACGACGGGGCGGCCCGCGCCTACCAGTCGGCCGCGGACCTCGAGGGCTACCCGGCCCGGGCCATCACCCTCGCCAACGCCGCTCGCTGCTTCTCGCTGGCGGGAGAGGTCGACTCGGCACGCGAGGCCTACCGACGGCTGACCACCGAGTTCCCGGAGTACCCGCTGCCGGACTACCAGCGAGCACAGGCGCGGGAGCTGGGCGTCGAGCGCTTCTGAGCTCCCGCGCCCGCTGCGCGCGCACCGCCCTGCTGGCGGCGACGCTGCTGGCGGTCCTGGCCCTCTCGTGTCACTCGCGTCGCGCCGATCTCGCCGAGCTGCGGGCACGACACGGCGGCTCCCTGGCCGGGGGCGTGGCGGGCGCCAGCGCCGACTCCTTCCTCTGGTTTCGGCTGGCCCGGGGCGTGGCCGAGGGCTGGCTCGAGGCCGGCGCCCACGATGCGCTGCGTCGCTTCCCGGACGGAGTCCGGGTCGAGCGCGTCCCCGCCCTGCCCCGGCTGCTGGCCGCGCTCTCAGGAGCGACCGGGCTCGACGTCTACTCCGCGGGCGCCGAGCTCACGACCCTGCTGGCGAGCCTCTTCGTGGTTCCGCTCTGCCTCTACGCCTGGCGCGCCGGCGCCCTGGCGGCGGGGGTGGGCGCCGGCCTGCTGGGCTCCTTCGCGCCGGCCTACTACGCGCGCACCAGCCCGACCTTCGTCGACACGGACGGCGGCAACATGCTCTTCGTCTGGCTGTTTCCCGCCCTCGTCGCCGGCATCGCCCCCGGCCGGGGGCGCCGGAACGCGCTGCTGGCGGCGGCGGCCGGAGCCTGCCTGGCCGGCTTCTGCTGGTGGTATCACCAGCTGGGCTTCTGGTGGATCTACGCGCTCACCTTCGTCGCCAGCCTGGCCGCGGCCGGGCTCGGGGCACGTCGGACCGCAGCCCTGGCCCTGGTCTTCGGCCTGTGTGCCGGTCCGCTCTACGCCGGCGTCGGAGCCGTGCAGCTGGTCGGCGTGCTTCGAGACGTGCTGCTCCCGGCGACCCTCTCGGGGGCCAGCGCTCCCGGTCCGCTCTCCTTTGCGAGCATCGTGGCGGACATCGAGGAGCTGGGCCGCGTCTCGCCGCGGCAGGTGCTCGAGGGGACCCTCCGCTGGGCGGAGCTGGCGGCCCTCGGCCTGCTGGGTCTG
This sequence comes from uncultured Spirochaetales bacterium, assembly GCA_964649065.1. Taxonomy (GTDB): domain Bacteria; phylum Myxococcota_A; class UBA9160; order UBA9160; family SMWR01; genus CAZYOL01. The sequence continues at coordinate 27,125 of CAZYOL010000022.1, read as the reverse complement.
GCGGCCTTCGCGGCCAGCCGACCCCGCCCGAGCGTCCCCCTGCTCCCGATCCTGGCCCTGGCGCTGCTCTCCTTCGGCACCTCGCAGCGCTTCGCGATGTACCTCGGGCCGCTCGTCGGGCTCGGCCTCGGCTTCTGGCTCCACATGGCACTGACGGGCCTGCTTCCGACTCGACCGCTGCTCGCCGAGGCCGCCTCGACGGGCCTGGCCTTCGCGATGGTCGGGCTGCTGCTGCCGCTCGGAGACTTCCGACGGCCGTCGCCGCCGAGCGTCTCGCCCGCCATGGCGGCGAGCCTGGTGCGGCTGCGGGGGGCCCTGCCCGACGGAGCGCTCGTCGCTCAGCCCTGGGGCTACGGCTACGCGATCGCCGATCTCTCGGGCGCGGCCACCCTGAACGACGGGGAGTGGCCCGATCCGGTGATCGAGTATCTGGTGGCCCGCGCCTTCACCACCGACGACCCCGCCGAGCTGCGCGCGCTGCTGGGCTGGCTGGCGAGCCATCCGCGCGATGTCACGCGCGAGCTGTTCCTCGCCGACCCGGAGGCAGCGCTGGCCCGGGTTCGCAGGGAGGGGCGCGTGCCCGAGCGGCCGCCCGTGGTGGTGCTCTTCGCCGAGCGCAACCTCTACGAGCTGCCGACCCACTTCGCCCGCGGCCAGTGGAGCTTCCGCACCCGGACGGCCCCGGAGGAGCACATCGACAGCCAGTCCTGTGTCGCCCGCTCGCCGACCCTGCTGGCCTGCGGTCCCGAGCCCGGCCGCGTGACGGTGGATCTGGCCAGCGGGGAGGCCGCGTCGCGTCCCTTCCTGCGGCGGGCGCTGCGCATCGGAAATGGGCGCGTCCTGGCCGAGGCGCAGCTGCCCCATGCGGAGGGCTACACCGCCCAGCTCCTCGAGCCTCCGGTCGACGGCGTCTACACCCTGCAGCTGCTGCGCGAGCCCGCCTACCGCTCGGCTCTCAACCAGATCTTCCAGCTCGGGCGCTACGACGCCGAGCACTTCGAGGAGATTCTCCGGGATCCGCCGCTGCGGGCCTTCCGACTGCGGCCCGACGCCGGCCCTTGAGAATCCCCCGGGCCTCGAAACCTCTGCGATTTCCGGGCCTCGAAAGCCCGGGCTCTAGCGCTTCTTGAAGAGATTCTCGAGCTGCGCGCGGGCGCTGGCTCGACCCGCCGCCGAGGCGCCGGGGTCGGCTTCGCCCGGGCTGAAGTAGTCGCAGCGATTGGCCCGGTCGCGATCGAGGACCCGCTCCGCGTTGGGCTCCCGGCACTCGTTGTACGCGGAGGCGTCGTGGTGGGCGCAGCTCAGGCAGACGTGGAGGTCGCCCCCGCAGCGATCGCAGGTGTCGCGAAATCCCACTCGCTCGCCCGCGGCGAGCGGCACCTCGGCATTGCAGCCGGCGCAGCGCACCGGATGAGGCTGGGCCAGGCGGATGGGGATTGCAACGAGCGGATACCCTCGTGCGCGTGACGCCCGACTTCCGGCTGGCCGACGGCAGCATCTGGTGGGTGGCCGAGTCCACCGACCCGGCGCTGGCGCGCGAGGCGGCGCGCTTGGCCCTCGGCAGCGAGCCCCGGCTCCGGGGCCCCGCCGGGTGCAAGCAGACGCTGTGTCTGTTGGGGCCGGAGGGCCGGCGACTGCTGCTGAAGCGCTGGGTCGAGCGTCCGCTCCGCGGCCTGCGGCCCGGCTCCAAGGCGCTTCGGGAGCTGCGGATCGGGACGGGCCTGCGCCGCGCGGGCGTCCCCGCGGCAGAAGCCCTGACCGCCGGAGAGCGGCGCTGGCGGGGGCTGCGGCAGAGCTGGCTGCTGCAGCCGATCGTGCCGGGAGCGCGCGATCTCCAGCGGACCCTGAGCGAGGCTCTGCCGGTGCCGGACCAACGGCGCCGGCTGGCCCGCGCCCTCGGCCGGCTGGCCCGGCGAGCGCACGATGCCGGTCTCTGGATGCACGACTTCACCCCCAGCAACGTGCTGGTCACCGGCCAGGCCGCGGAGCCGCTCTGGCTCGTGGACTTCGAGCGCGCGCGGCGCGGGCCTCGACCGGGCGCTCGGGCGCGGGCCTGGATGCTCGCGAAGCTCGAGCGGGCCCTGGGGGACGGCTCGCGCGCTGACAGGCTGCGCATGCTACGGGCCTACGACGCGCCAGCGGCCCGCGACTGGTGGCACCGCGTGGAAGGCGCGGCGGCCGGCCTGGCCGCGCGCGATGCGCGCCGGCTGCGGGCCGCCGCCCGCGGCGGAGGCCGGCGCTTCCGGGTCGTCCAGCTCGGCGCGGGCCGCGCCGTGCTCGGGGCCCACGCCGGTCCGGACCAGCTGCAGCTCCCGGCCCCGGGCGTCGAGACGCCCGCCCGCCTGCCGCTGGCCAGCGGAGCCCGCTGGCTGATCCGCTACCCCGAGTGCTCGCGGGCTGCCGCGCGCGGCCTGCTGGCCCGGGCCAGCCTGCTGGCCGATCGGGGCCTGGCGCCGCGCCCCATCGGCACGCGACGCGAGGGTTCCGAGGCGTGGCTCGTCCTGGAGCGCGGCCCGGAATCGGTGGCCCTCGGGGGCTCCCCCGGGGCCGCGCGGCGGCTCTTCGAGCGCCTGCTCGGGATCGGCGATCTCCAGCCCCCGGAGACGCTCGCTGCGGTGGAGCTGGTGCGTCGCCAGGGCCGCTCCCAGGCCCGCCTGCTGCTGCCCCACCTCTTCGAGCCCCGGCGCGGCGGCGCCGGCCCGGTCTCGCGGCGGCGCGCCCGAGCCTGGCTCGACACGGCCCTGCCCCATTCAGTCGCGGCCGGAGGCTACCGATAGCAGGCGACGACCATGGGAGATCTCGATCGCCCGATCTTCTCGAGTCGAGCCGACGATCCGGATCTGGTCGAGGTCATCGAGAGCTTCGTCGTCGGCCTCGCCGAGCGCATCGATCACCTGCAGGACGCCGAGGCCCGGCGCGACGTGGATCGTCTATGCGAGCTGGCCCGGAGCCTGAGCCGCGACGCCTCGCGGCTCGGCTTCTCCCAGCTGGGAAGCTGCGCGGGCATGATCGAGGCCTCCTGCCTGAACGGCGAGAGCCGCGCCGTGCGCAAGAGCGTGGTGGAGGCCACCGAGGTGGCAAGGCGAATCCGCCTGGGGCATCGCGGCGCCGTCTGAGTCCTCAGATGAAGAACCAGAACGAGACGGGCGCGCCGGAGGCGTCGTGCAGGGCCCCCTCGGCGAGCATCGCGAAGGCCAGGATGGCGCCGTTCGTCACGGCGTGGAGCACCACCAGCGGGAACAGGTGGCGGCGGTGCCGCAGCCACAGCATCGAGCCCACCGTCCACAGCGCCATCACCCCGTACTCCCAGGGCTGGTGGCTCACGATGAAGAAGACGCTGATGACCGCGAAGGCCCGCCAGGAGAACCGGCCGATCGGCACGTCGCGGAAGTCGCGTCGTGGACCCTCCCGCCCGAAGAGATAGGCGTCGAGGAAGCGCAACAGCCAGCTGCGCATGAACAGCTCCTCGACGAAGGGCGTCACCATGGCGTAGCCGACGAAGCGAAGGGTCAGCGCGAGCCCCGTCGCGGAGGCGCCCAGGACCTCGGGATCGAAGCCGCCCTCGTCGGGACGCAGGCTCGGGACCAGCACGAAGGGCAGGACCCAGACCAGGGCCCCGAGCAGGCCCATCGCCACGTCGAGCGCTGCGCCCGAGATCCCTCCCGGGTAGCCCCGCAGCTCCGGGTACGCACCGCGCAGCGCGAAATACGCGCAGCTCGCCCCGGGCACGGTCACCTTGACCAGCAGCCAGGCTCCCTGCGCGGAATCGGGGAGCCGCGCCCCGATCTCCACCAGCAGCAGGAAGGCCCAGAACGGAATCCAGTAGGGCCACCAGCCGTGTCCCCGGGAGCGCGCCACGACGGCACTGTAGGCCAGCCGCAGCCGCCCTGGGATGCGAGACGCGAACGAGGCGAGCGCCCCGCCCTACTCGTCCGGGCGACGGCTGCCTCCCCTCGCGTCGAGCCCGCGCAGTACGCCTTCGCCCAGCTGCCGGCACTCGGGGAAGACCACCCAGCGCGATCCGGGGGGTCGGCCCCGGTCCAGGCCCCTCAGCAGCAGCAGCAGCGGGCCGCGCTGCGTCAGCTTCCAGCCGGGCCGGCGCATGTGGACGAGCACCGCCCCGACGGCCTCGGCGCTGTGGAAGGCCCAGATCTCGACGCTGCACACCTGGACGCCGCCGGTGGCCGCCCGCGTGTAGTGGCGCGCGCGCTGGCCGACGACGCCCCAGCGCAGGAAGTCCGGATCGAGCCGGGGGTCCGTCGGGGCCTCCTCGACCACGGACCAGCCCGAGGGCGGCTCCGGCAGCAGCTCCTCGAGGTCGAGCTCGCCCAGGCCCCGGCCTTCCGCGGCGGGCCGTGCCGGCGCGAGCTTCACCACGTTGCCCTTCGGATCGTGGGCGCGCGCCTCCGCACAGCGGGCGGGGCGATCGACGTATCGCTGGGAGTCCGCGCAGCGATACAGCTCCGCGGCCTCGAGCCGCGCCGAGGAGAGGCACGCGAGGGCGAGGAGCCACGAGACTCGCCGCCGTGCGACCCATTTCGCGTGCAAGGGCCCTCCCCGCTCGAACCTGCCCCGAAGGCGCATCGACCAGCGGCTCCCGGCCTTGAGCCGGCTGCGCTACCCGCGGAGCGCGCTTCGACTACGCTCCCGGCGCCGGCGGGCGCGAGGCGCGCCGGCTCGGCCCCGCGCCCGTCGCGGGGAGGCGAATCGGAGCCCCGGTGTCCACAGCAGCCGCTCGCAGCGCGCCCATCGGCGGATCCTGCGACCCCGCCTTCAGCGCGCCGCGCGACGCCTTCGAGAGCCTCTTCGGCGACCTCGACGAGCGGGGCGCCTCGCTCTGCGTCCGGGTGGGCGGCCGCCAGGTGGTCGATCTGTGGGGAGGCTTCGTCGACGCGGAGCGCTCGCTGCCCTGGCAACGCGACACGCTGGTGAACGCCTACTCGGTGGGCAAGGGCATCCTGGCCGTGCTGGCCCTGCGTTGCATCGAGGAGGGTGAGCTCCGGCTCGAGCGGCCGGTCGCCTCGTACTGGCCCGAGCTCTGCGCCGAGGACAAGCAGCGGCTGAGCGTGCGCGAGCTGCTCGCCCACCGCGCCGGGCTGCCCGCCGTGCGCGCGCGGCTGCCCGCCGAGGCGCTCTACGACTGGGATCGCATGTGCGCGGCGTTGGCCTCCCAGAGGCCGTACTGGGAGCCGGGGAGCGCCCACGGCTATCACGTGAACACCCAGGGCTTCCTGGTCGGCGAGCTGCTGCGTCGCGCGACGGGTGTCCCCGTGGCCGCGCTGCTGCGGCAGCGGGTCACCGGCCCGGCGGCCGCGGACTTCCACTTCGGCCTGCCCGCCAGCGAGCACCACCGGGTGGCGACGGTGCTGGCCCCCCAGGCACAGCTCCACGGCCCCGAGGACTGGGCACGCGTCTTTCCGGCGACCGGCGATGCCGAGCACGACGAGATGATCTGGCACAGCTACTTCAATCCGGTTGCGATCAGCGGTCTCGGCGCGGTGAACACCGGGCCCTGGCGCGAAGCCGTGCTCCCTTCGACCAACGGCCACGCGACCGCGCGCGGGGTCGCGGCGGTGTATGCGGCCTACGTCGCGGAGGTCGATGCGGCCCTGCGCCAGGAGGCCGCGAGCCCGCACTCCGACGGAGTGGACCGCGTGCTGGGCCGAGCCTCGCGCTTCGGCCTGGGCTTCCAGATCGCCCACCCCGGCCGGACCCTGGGACCGGGGGCGAGCAGCTACGGGCACTTCGGCTACGGCGGCTCGCTGGGGATGGTCGACCCGGATGCCGACGTCGTCTTCGCCTACCTGACGTGCCGGCCGGGCGAGCGCTGGAAGACCCCGCGCACCGAACGGCTCCTCGACGCCCTCTACGCCTCCCTCTGAGCCCTGGGTCGACCGACTCCGCCATGCACCGGGCTCCGCTGTTTCCGCTCGCCGTCGCCTGGCTGCTGGCGCTGTGCCTGGCACCGCTCTGGCTGCTCGACTTCGTTCCGCTGCAGGACCACCCGTACCACCTGTTCATCGCCGCGGTGGCGCAGGGCTTCGACGACCCGGGCCTGGGCTGGGCCGAGCACTACGAGCGGGTCCGGCGCGTCGGCCCCTACTCCTTCTCCTACCTCCTGCTGCAGGCCTTGGCGGCCTGGACCTCCCTCGAGACGGCCGGCCGGCTGCTCGTGTCGCTCTACTTCGTCGGCGTTGCCGCCGTGGCCCTGGGCGAGTCGCGCCTCCGCGACGCGCCGCCCTGGGGAGCGCTCCTGGTCTTCCCCCTCGCTCTCGGACCGATCTACTTTCTGGGCTTTCACAGCTACCTGCTCTCGCTGCCGCTGCTCTTCCTCGCCCTGCGAGACCTCGAGCGACTCGGCCGGGAGCCGCTGGGCGTGCGCTCGCTGGCGATCCAGGCGGCCTTCGCGGCGCCGCTCTTCCTCACGCACCCCTACAGCGTGCTGGTCTACGCGGTCCTCGGCGCGGCCGCGACTCTGCTGGCGCCGGCGCCGAGCCGCCCGCGTCGGGCCGTGCCGCTCGCGGCCACCACGGCGGCGTTGCTGCTCTGGCTGGCGGCCAGCGGCGGATCCGGCGGCCTCGCCCCCTCCTTCGCGCGCACCAGCTGGTGGACGCCGGCCGGCACCGGCGCCTTCGCGCTGCTGACCTTCACCGGGCTGCGCCTGCACGGCGGGATCCACGGACCGACAGCGCTGCTGTGGGCAGCGCTCTTCGCCGTCTTCGCGGCCTGCGGCTGGACGTCCCGCCCGCGCTGGCGCACGCTGCGCGAGCCCCTGCTGCTCTTCTCCCTGGTGCTGCTGGGGGTCGCGCTGCTCCCCTTCGCCATCGGTCCCTACAGCTACTTCAACCTGCGCCTGCTGGCGGTCGCGGGCTTCCTGCTGGCCCTGCTGGCGGCCCGCCTCCCGCTCCCGTCGGGCGCCGCCGCGCTGGCCGTCGGACTGGTGTCGGCGCTGCTGCTGCTCTCCTTCGACCGCCACGCGAAGCTCTCCGCCGAGATCCGCGAGATCGAGCCGGTCCTGGCCGCGATGGAGCCGGGCGCCCGCATCCTTCCCCTGCTGGAGGTCACCCGCTCCCGGGTGCTCGATCCCCTCTACTTCTACCAGCTCCACAGCCACGTCCCGCTCTACTACCACGTGCGCGGTGGGGGCGGCGCCAATCCGATTCCCCTGCACAGTGCCCTGCTGCCGATCCGCAGCCGCGACGACCGTCGGCTGCCCGCTCCGCTCCACCCGAGGCTCTTCGACGGCCCGGTCCACGCGCCGGTCTACCGCTACTTCGTGACCCGGGGCCTGAGTCCGGCCCTCGCGGCGCGCCTCGGCCCCTACGGCGTGCAGCGCGTGCGCTCGGGGCCCTGGGCGCTCTACGAGTCGCGCGTCGGACGCTGACCGATGCCCGCCTGGATCTCGACCGCACTTGCCTGGCTGCTGGGGCTGGGGGCCTGCGCGCCGCTGCTCTGGGGAGGCCTGGCCTCCGGCCACGACTGGCCCCTGGAGCTGGTCCGCACGGCCGCCTTCCGCCAGGCCCTCGAGGAGGGACAGCTGCCGCCCTACTGGGGCAGCGCGCTCTACGGCGGCTACGGCTCGCCGGTCTTCCTGTACTACGCGCCGCTCTTCTCGCTGCTCGGCTCGCTCGCCTGGTGGCTGGTGGGCGATGCCTCGCAGGCGCTGGTCGTCGCGCTGGTCGCGGCAACCGCGATCGGGGTGTGGACGACGCGCTGCCTGGTCGACGCATCGCTGCCCCCCGGTATCGACGCGCCGCTGCGCGCCGCGGCGAGAAGCGGGGGGGTGGGCCTGTATCTGCTGAGCCCGTACCTGCTGGGCAACGCGCTGGTGCGCAACGCGGACGCCGAGTACCTCGCGCTGTGTCTGCTCCCGCTTCCGCTGGCGGGCCTGCTGTGGCTCGAGCGAAGGCCCTGGAGGGGCTCGCTCTGGATCGCCGTCGGCCTGGCGACCGTCACCCTGGCCCACAACCTGTCCGCCCTGGTGGCCGGTGCCGCGCTGGCGTTCTGCGCCCCGGCTCTGTACGGGCGCCGGCTCCTGGGTCGAGCCGGCCTGGCGTTGGCGGTCGGGCTGGCCACGGCGGCGCTGCTGAGTGCCTTTCTCTGGCTGCCGGCCGTCTGGCTGCGCTCCGGCGTCTCGACGGACCTGCTGCTCAGCGAGCACCTCGACTTCCGGCACTACTTCGTGCCGGTCGGTGAGTGGCTCCTCTACCGCCACTTCTTCTCGCTCGGCGCGCTGGCGCCGGGGGTGCTGCTCGTGGCTCTGGTCGTGGCGTGGCTCGCGCCCGGTCCCCTGACCCCGCGGACGAGACGCGTGCTGAGCCTGGCTCTCGGCGGGGCCGCGCTGGCCCTCGGGCTCCAGCTCTCCGCCAGCGCTCCCGTCTGGGAGCGCGTGCCGCTGCTGCCCTTCTTCCAGTTTCCCTGGCGCATGATGGGTCCCCTCTCGCTGGCCGTGGCCTGGGCGGGCAGCCTGCTGCTGGTGCGGATCGGGGCGGGTCTCGCGCCCGGCCGGCTGCTCCTGCTGGAGGCCCTGGTGGCCGGCGCCTGCCTCGCGAATGCGGCGCCGGCGCTGCTCCGCTACGAGGCCCTGCCGGCCGAGGCCGAGCAGCGCGTCGAGTCCCAGCTCACCCGCGAGGCGCTGCGCGAGTCGCGGCTCTCCGGGGTCTTCGACGAGTATCTGGGCGCCGCCGATCCCGGGATCTGGCGAGCCCGACGCCCGGTGCTCGGGCCGGTGGTGGCCAGCCAGCCCCGCGCCGAGATCTCGCTCGAGCGCGATGCTCCCGAGCGCAGCGAGCTCTGGATCGAGAGCCCGGGGGGCACCCGCCTCGAGCTGGCGCGCTGGCGCCACCCGGTCTTTCGGCTGGAGGTCGACGGACGGGCCGAGCCGCCGCTCGCCACCCGCTCCGGGGCCCTGGCCGTGCAGGTTCCGCCGGGCCGGCATCGCCTCACCCTGCGGCGCACTCAGCCGCCCGTCCGCAGCGTCGGCCTGGCCCTCGGCGGCCTGGGCGTGCTGGCCGTCCTGCTGCTGGCCTGGAAGGGCCGGGGCTCGCTTGAGCGCGGGGAATCGCGAGACTACGATCCGCTCCCGCACGCGCCGTAGCGCCCGAGGTCCGCGCCGTGTCCCCCGACCTGCATTCCGAGCGAGCCTGGGACGCGGGAGATCGCCTGGCGCTGGCCGCGGCGCTGGCCGCCTCGCTGGCCTTCGTCGTCGCACTGAACCTCACGCCGCTGTTCACCAGCGACTTCTGGCTGCAGCTGCGCGTCGGCCAGGAGATCCGGGAGACCGGGTCCATCCCGCGAACCCTGGTCTTTCCCTTCACCGAGGCGCGCGACTTCGCCTTCCTGGCCCACGAGTGGCTGCCGTCGGTGCTGAACAGCTGGCTCTTCGACCGGGTGGGCTACGCCGGGATGGTGCTCGTGAAATGCGGCTTCAGCCTGCTGATCTTCGGCGGCATGGCGCTCTTCGCATGGCAGCTCTGCCGCAATGCCGTCGTCTCGCTGGCGGCCGGCTGTCTCGCCCTGCTGGTGATGAACTTCAGGATCCACATGCGGCCGGAGCTCTACGGCTTCACGCTGGCCCTGCTCCAGTGGAATCTCCTCGAGGGCTTCCTGAGAACCGGCCGTCGCAGCCTGCTCTGGGCCACGCTGCCGGCGAGCCTGGTCTGGGCGAACGCGCACGCCTCGTTCCTGTTCAATCTGGGCTTCCCGTGGCTCTTCGCCGCGGGGGCCCTGCTCGACGATCTGCGCAGCCGGCCCCGGCGCGACAGGGCTTTCTGGAGGCGGCGCGGCCTCGAGCTCTACGCCCCGCTGGCCGCGACGGGCCTCGCGACCCTGCTCGTGACGCTGATCAATCCCTTCGGCGCCGAGCTCCTCACCCACTTCGCCAGCGCCGGGCAGGCGGACTTCCTGCGCCACAACATCGTGGAGTTCATGCCGCCCCTCGGCGGCCCGCTGCGCGACGCCTTCTACGTGAAGCTCTACCTGGCCTTCGCCGCGCTGGTGCTGCTCTCCTTCGCTTTCGGCTGGCGCCGGAGCCGAGCCCTCTGCGTGCTGCTGGTGCTGTGCTTCGGCGTCCTCTCGCTGCGCTCGTCGCGCTTCATCGCCTGGTTCGGCCTCGCCGGCAGCGCCGCGCTGGCCGTGAACCTGGGACACGTCGCGGCGACCGGCACAGCTCGGCGCGCGGCCGCCTCGGCCCTGGCGCTCCTGCTGGGCCTCTCGGCGGTGGTCGTCTTCCAGCGCGGCAACGTGAACGGCATGCGGGTCGGCTTCACCGATCTCTCGCCGCTGCCGGCCGAGGCCATCGACTTCATCCGCGAGGCCGATCTGCGGGGCAACGTCTTCAACGCCTACGACCTGGGGGACCAGCTCGTCTACCACTTCCACCCCCAGCTGCGCGTGGTGATCGACTCGCGCAGCGACGCCTACGGACCCCGCTACTACCGCTACTACCGGAGCCTCAGCGGGCGCAATGCCCGGCTGCTGGCCCCGCCCGAGGAGCTCACCGCCTTCCTCGACGAGCACGGCGTCGACATCCTCATCGTGCGTCACCTGGACGCCTACAACTGGAAGGCCAAGGGTCACCTGGCGGCCCTGGCCGCCCGCGGCTTTCGCGTCATCTACCGCGACCGCGCCGTCTTGATTCTGCGGCGGCCTGCCGGAGCGTCTGGGGCGCGCGCGAGGTAGCCTGGCTCGCGATGCGGCGGTGGGTCTGGCTGACGGGGCTCCTCACGCTCGCGGGGCTGGGCGCCGGGGCCGAGCAGGCGGGCGAGAGCCGAAGCTACCGGGAGGCTCGGCGTTCGGGCGACTGGTACTCCTGTGAGCTGCGCGCGCCGGGCGTGCTGGCGTCGCGGGCGGTCTACAGGGCGCGGCTGCGCGGAGGCGACCTCCACGCCGTCCTGGCCTCGACGGGGCCAGACGACGGGGCGCCTCTCGACGCGCGCGACTTCGAGCTCCTCGACGAGCCGTGGCGGCGCCACCATCTGCAAATCGAGGGCTGGGCCTACACCTGGACCGGGGCCGGGCCAGGAACCCGCGTCGACCTCGGCCGGCTGCGCCGAGAGCTCGGGCTGGGCGTCGAGGATGCCCTGCCGGCCCTGCCGCCGCTGCTGCTCTCGCCCGCCTGGGACTCTCCCTGCCGCCCTGCTGCGCCGGCCCCGCTCGAGCGCCCGCCGGGGGTCGAGTTTCGCGACGGCACCGAGGACCTGATCGCCGCGGCGCGGCAGCGCGTCCAGGAGCAGCGCGCCGACCTCCAGGCCCTGCCCTTCGTGGTGCTGCTTCCCGACCTCTCGCCCGGGACCCGGATCCACAAGGAGCTGCGCGCGGAGCAGCAGGGCATCTTCGGCGGAGAGGGCAAGGCGATTCACTTCGACCTCGACTGGGAGATCGCGGGGGCCCCGGTGCGGGTGCGCGTCGAGGAGTCGAAGCTCCTGCCCAGCCGCCTGCCGCATCGTTGCGGCTCCCCCACCTCGGCCTCCTGCGAGCACCTGGGAGCGACACCGGGTGGTCGCGAGCTGTATCGGGAGAGCTCGGCGGAAGGGCCGGCGCGCTACGTCTTCTCGTGGGACGGAACGCTGGTGTCGCTGCGCCTGGCTCCCGGGGATGCCGGGGGCCCTTCCCTCCGCGCGCTCCGGGCTCTGGCCGATGCCTTCGCGCCGGTGACGGTCGAACGGCTGGCGGCGATTCCCGACGGCTAGAGGCGAAGTGGAGATCGCTACGACGAGGCGCGGCGGCGCGCCTCGCTCTGCCGGTCGCGCGGGATCTCGAGCGCCCCCGCAACGTGGGCGGCGAAGGCCTCCTCCCAGGGCTCGTCGATTCCGTCCGCGGAGATGACCTTCCAGAGCAGCCCGAGGACGGCCTGGCGCTGCTCCGGGCCCAGCCGATCGCGCAGCACGTCGGTGACGTCCGCCAGGCTCAGGACCGGCGGTCGGATCTCTTCGGCCTGGCCCAGCAGCTGGTGAACCTGCCGGCGATCGAGACCGAAGCCGCGCCGCAGCCCCTCCACGATGACCCGGTGCTCGCTCCACGCGTAGTCCGAGTCGCCGTAGGCGGCCTCGAGCAGCAGGACCGCCGTCGCTGCGCGCAGCTCCAGGTCTCCGGCCCCATCCGAGGCCGCGTCCGCGATCTCGGGTTGCTCCATGCCATCGCTGCGGAGCCAATCCAGCACGCGCTCGAACAAGCTCATGGCTCGCCACCCTCCGTCTGCCGTACCAGAAAGCTAACAGGCGGTCGGAAGTCTGCGAGCCAGCGGGCCGTCTAGCGGGCGAGCCCCGCGCACTGCCCTTCGGCGTCGCCGCCCACCCGATTGTCCGAGCCGATCGGAGCGGGCTGGTTGTCGACGCACCGCAGATCCTGGCGGACGCGATTCAGCGACAGCTCGATGTCTCCGCTTCCGGCGGCGTTGTCCACGACCTGGAGGTTGCCCCGGACGCGATTGCCGACGAGGGAGACTGCCGTCTCGCCGGCCGTCCCGGCGATCTCGTGGTCCGCCACCTGCAGGTTGCCACCGATCGCGTTGCGCTCGTCGCGGAGCTCGCCGCAGCCGATCTCGACCGGTGCCGTGCCTTCTTCGACCTGCAGATCGCTCCCCACCCGTGAGCCGCAGATGCCGTTCGGCCCGCCGGCCGGGCTGGAGCGGGTCTTCACGAGCTGCACGTCCCCGCGCACCACGGAGCGCTCGATGCGCACGGCCTGGGCCTCGTCGGTCTGCAGGTTCCCCAGCACCGCGGTCCGATAGGCGTCGAGCGTGCCGCCCTCGTCCACCTGCAGATTGCCCTTCACCCCCACCCGCGAGGTCACCAGCATGCCGTCCGCTCCGATCACGAGGTTGCCGCGCACCCGGAGCCGGCTGGCGAGCAGGCTGCCACCGGGCTCGACGACCACGTTGCCCCGCACGAAGACGCGCTCCAGCGTGCAGGTCGCGCCCCCCGGCACGGTGATGCTGTCGAAGCGGGCCCGCTCGATCCGCTCGTCACAGGCCTCGAGCTCTTCGAGCCCTCGCCCGCCGCCGGGCCGGGGCGGCGCTCCCCCGGCGAGGAGCCCGGCGCACTGCCCGTCGGCGCTGCCCGCGAAGTTGCCGCTGCCCACCGGACTCGGACTGTTGTCGCTGCACTGGAGGTTCTGGCGGACCCTGTTGTCGGAGAGCTCGGCGCCTTGCGCGGTCGCGTTGTCCGAGAGCTGGAGATCTCCCCGGACCCTGTTGCCCGTCACGATCAGGCTGCCCGTGGAGATGTCGCTGTCGTCGATCTGGAGGTTCCCGAAGATCTGGTTGCCCTCGGCACAGCCGATCGCGAAGGCGGCGCGACTGTCGGCGAGCTGGAGATCCCCGCGAATCGTCGCGCCGCAGATCCGATTCGCCGGCTGGCCCGGCGGCAGCCCCTGCGTCTCGGCGACCTGCACGTTGCCGCCGACGCGCGTGCCGGGAAGCAGCTCGAGGAAGCGGGCCCCGTCGCTCTGCAGGTCCTGCCGGAGCAGCGCGCCCCGCGCGAGCAGCGCCCCTCCCGTTTCGACCTGGACGTTGCCCTGCACCCGGGTCCCCTCCAGCGTGCAGGTCGCGCCGTCGGGCACCTTCAGGTCGGCGGTGACGGAGACCGCCGCGAGCACCTCGTCGCAGACGCGATCGTCGGCCTGCGCCGCCCCGGTCCCGCAGCAGGCGGCGATCGCGGCCGTGACGACGGCGTAGCGGGCTCTTCTGCACATCTGGAGCTGCCTCCGGCCACACCGGCTCCCGCCGCGCCCCGGGGAAATGCCGGGCTACACCGCGGGCGTGTCACCTCACTCTACCCGCGGGTCGGAGCCGAGCTGTGACGCCGGTCACGAAGCCGGCCGCAGGGGGTGGGGCCCTCTGACCCAGCATTCCGCCGCCGGCGCGGAGACTTGGGCTCAGGGGCTGCTGCTCGGAGGACCCACCGGAAAGTTCACGATCGGGAAGACCGGCAGAAAGCCGTTTTGGGCGATGTTGAGCAGGCCGAACTGGAAGCCGCGGATCTCCTCGGTCACGTTGATGAAGCCGAGCTGCGCATTCGAGCGCTTCGAGACGTTGAGCCCGCCCAGATCGAGCATGCTCATCCCGTCTGCAATGTTCACGAAGGCCAGGTCGACGGCGTTGGCGGGCTCGTTCAGCTTGTTGATGAAGGCGGCGTTGAAGCCGGTATCGCGACCCTCGTGGACGTTGATCATGCTCCAGGCGAGGCCGCCCTCCATGTCGCCGTTCAGCTTGCACAGGCCGAGAATCAGGGCGGCGCCGGAGAGGCTCCCGGTCTCGCTCAGCGACAGGATGCCCATGTCGAGGCCCCGGACGCTGTCGTTCACGCCGTGGATGAGGGCGAAGCGAATGCCGTTGACGTTGGGGTCCCGCGGCGCCTGGTAGCCAACGGTCGCGAACTGGGCCCCGGCGTCGGCCGAGGCCGGGGTCGCAAACGACGAGGCCGCCAGGGCCAGGACGGTGAGCAGACTGAGGCTGGATTGACGCATGGCTCCCTCCGTGGAGGCGACGCCTGGGCAGGTGCTGCTGCCGAACGGTGTCGCCAGGCGGGATCGTACCCGCGTCGCATCGGGCGTCGAGTCCGAATCGGCGGCGGCGACCCGGGCCGGCCGACGGGCGCCGGCTCACTTGCTACCGCTTGGCCATGCGCGGTGCCTCCATGTGGCTCATTGTCCTGCTCGCCCTGGCCTGCGCCGGCCCCCGGCCCAGCCTGGACCCGATGGAACCGATCAACCGCCTGGGCTACCGCCTCGACGGGCTGGGTCCGCGCCAGATCTCCCGGGGCCTCGAGACGGCGGCCGATGCGGCTCTGCCCGAGGTCGTCCGGCGGGCCGGCGGCCGCGTCTTCGAGAACCTCGCGATGCCCCGCAACCTGCTCTCGAACCTGCTCCAGGGTCGCCCGCGGGCGGCGGGCACAGACCTGCTGCGCTTCGTGCTCGACTCGAGCCTCGGCATCGGCGGCCTGATCGACGCCGGAGCGCGCGCGGGCCTCCCCCGTCGCGACGAAGACCTGGGGCAGGTGCTCTGCCGCTGGGGAGTGCCCTTCGGCCCCTACGTCTACTTCCCGGTGCTCGGCCCCTCGAGCGCCAGCGAGGCGACGACGGTGACCCTCGACCTCGCCCTGGCGCCCGCCGACCTGCTGCTGCCCCCGCTGGCCGTCTATTCCTCTCGCATGCGCCAGCTCCGCGCGATTCGCGAGGCCCACGGGCGCGACGCGCCCGACGTGGATCCATACTTCTATCAGCGCACCGCCTACCGGCGCGATCGCCTGCGACAGGTTCGCGACCTGCCGAGCTTCGAGGCGCCTTCCGCCGAGGAGATCGCCCGGCCGGTCGCCTACGGAAGCTGCGGCTACGATCGGGAGCCGCGCCCCTGAAGCCACCCGCGCGCGGGCGCGCGAAGTTGCAGGCCGGGAGCCGAGCGCGGCCGCGACCGGCTCACTGAACGATGGGCAGGGGCCGCGCCGCTCTCGGGTCGCGCCGTCGCAGAATGATCGTGCTGTCATCGAGGTAGGCCGTGGCGAAGCCCGCCCGCTCCAGGGCGGGCCGGTAGTTCTTGCGCTGCCAGTTCCGGTAGTCGTAGGGACGCGTCACGATGGTGTCGATCGCGTAGCGGTCCAGGAAACCGATGAGCTGCTCCGGGGCTGCCAGCCGCCGGGCACTGCGGCCGCTGAGCGTCCGGTAGCGCAGGTAGTAGTCCTCCCGGTAGATCCGCGAGTCGATCGTCACCCGGATCCGCGGATAGAAGTGATAGACGAGCTGGTCGCCGTAGGCGTAGGCGTTGAAGACGTTGCCCTCGATTTCCGCCTCCCGGAGGAAGGAGAGCGCCTCGGCGGAGAGCGGCGCCCCCTCGGCCAGGCTGATCCGCCGCCCGTTGACGTTGCCGCGCAGGGCCACGAGGGCGGTAGCGACCGCGAGGACGGCGAGCAGCATCCGGCCGAGCCGATCCGCGGAGCGCGGCTGGCGCGCCCAGCCTTCGAGATTCAGGGCGAGCAGGTAGCCCCCGGCGATGGCGAACCAGGCGATGAAGCGCGAGGCATCGACGGAGAGCCCGCCGAAGACGAGCAGCAGCAGCAGCGCCGTGGCGGAGACGCGCCGCTCCCCGTCCCAGAGCGGTCTCAGGAAGGAGAGCAGCACGGCGCCGGCGAAGAGCAGATAGATCCAGAAGTAGAGCCGGCCGCGGATCAGCGGCCCGAAGGTGGGCGCGAACTCGACGATGTTCTCGCGCAGGTAGTCCGAGGGGGCCGCCTGGAGCATGTGTCGGATCAGCTCGGGGCCCCGGGGATTCAGGCAGCAGAGGGCCAGCAGGGCCAGGCTGGTCGCCAGCAGCGGCAGCTGGACCCGCCCGAGCCGAGAGGCGGCGCGGCTCCGGCCCGAAAGCTCGCCGGCGCGCCAGGCGTCGATCCCCGAGCCGACTGCGAAGAGCGCGGGCAGGCCCAGCATCAGCAGAAAGGAGCCGTGGCTATTGGCCCAGAGCACGCCGATGGGGAGCAGGCCAGCCAACCACAGCGCTCTCTCGCTGCGCACGAAGCGGTCGAGCAGGAGCAGCGAGGCCAGCCCGAAGGCCAGGGCGTAGAGCTCCGGGCGCATGTGCAGACGGAAGTTGAGGGTCAGGGAGACGGCGCTGGCGATGGCGATGGCCAGGGGCGGGCTGCGCGTGACCTGCTGCGCGAGGAGCGCCGAGAGCGCGAGCAGCCCGACCGCCCACGAGGCCTTGTAGACGACCATGCCCGGGGTCCCGAGCCCGGGGTAGAGGAGGCTGTGCAGCAGCGAGGGCAGCCACTCGGTGGCCACGAAGTCGAAGTCGCGCGCCTCCGTGCAGGCGAAGAGGATGGTCCGCGGCAGCTCGCCGCTGCTGCGCGCCCAATCTCCGATGGCGAGCTGGATCCAGAAGTCGCTGGAGTGGATCGGCGTGAGGTTCAGTGCCGCGACGAAGGCCACGGCGAGCAGGACCAGAGCGATGCGCTCCGGGCTGGACACCGCCGGCGCGGCCGGGCGGCCCCGGGAGCTGCGTCTCCTGCGCGCCACCGCTGCGGGGCTGGCCCGGGCCGGGTCAGGAGCCCAGCGGCAGCTCGGCCTCGAAGCTCACCGGGACCCTCCGACTCACCGCGAGCGGGTTCCAGCGCGAAGGGGGCGAGCCCACCCCGAAATCGACGCGGTCGAGCTCCAGCTCGCCGCGGACCCGTGCCGGCTCGAGGCTCAGCACGTCGAATTGTGCGTCGAGCGTACGGGTGACGTCGCGCACCGTCACCTCGAAGCGCGCCCGGTAGCGCCGGTGGCCTTCCGGGCTCTCGCCGTCGGGCCGGGCATCCGTCACGCGGACGCGCGCGGTCGGGAAGCGCTCGACCTCGAAGAAGTCCTCGCTGCGCAGGTGCTCGTCGCGGCCTTCGATCCCGGTATCCAGGCTGGCCACGTCGATCTCGATCTCCACCACGCTCGCCTCGGGGCGCTCGCGGTCGATCTCGATGCGCGTGAAGCGCCAGGCGTGGAACTCGCCCCGCGCCCTCGTGACGAGGTTCTTGCCTACGAAGCGCAGGGCCGAGCCGGCCGGCCGGCCGCTCTCGGGGCCGGTCTCGGCATCGCCGGCGAGGGCGGTGGGGGCGAGCAGCAGCAGGGCCGCGGCGATCCGCGCCCCCCGCGAAGGCATGCGATCGAGCGAGCACTTCAAGGTCGGGTCCCTCCGGAGCCAGCCGCGTGGGCGGGCGGAGGCGAGAGCTTAGTGGAAGCTCTCGGTCGGGGTGAGCGGCGCGGATCGGCGCCGCCCCGGCGCTCGGGTAGATTCCGGCTCCAGGAGGCACCGGCATGCTCTTCCGGCAGCTCTTCGATCCCGAGACCTCGACCTACAGCTATCTCCTGGCCGACGAGGAGAGCCTAGAGGCGGTCCTGATCGACGCGGTCCGCGAGCAGCTCGACCGAGACGTCGGTCTGATCGAGGAGCTGCAGCTCCGGCTGGTGGCCGCCCTCGACACCCACGTCCACGCCGATCACGTGACCGGGGCCGGGGGTCTGCGCCAGCGCCTGGGCTGCCAGGTCGTGGTCGGGGCGCGGGCGGGGGTGCTGACCGCCGATCGGAACGTCGGCCAGGGCGACTCGATCCGCTTCGGCCGCCACGTGCTGGAAGTCCGCGAGACGCCCGGCCACACCGATGGCTGTGTCAGCTACGTCTGTCACGAGGCGGGCCTCGCCTTCACGGGCGACGCGCTGCTGATCCGGGGCTGCGGCCGCACGGATTTCCAGCAGGGCGACGCACCCACCCTCTACCGCTCGGTCCGCGAGCAGCTGCTGACGCTTCCCGACGCGACGCTCCTCTATCCGGGCCACGACTACCGCGGGCACACGGTCACCACCGTGGCCGAGGAGCGGCGCTTCAACCCGCGGCTGGGAGACGCCCAGAGCGAGCGGGACTTCCTGGCCCTGATGGCGAGGCTCGAGCTGCCCTACCCCCGGCGCATCGACGAGGCGGTCCCGGCGAACATGGCCTCCGGCGTCACCGAGCCCGAGCCGCTGGCCGCGGAGCCCGGCAGCGACGCGGACTGGGCCCCGCTGGCCCACACCGAGAGCGGGGTGCCGGTCTTGAGCCCCGCGTGGCTTGCGGCTCAGCGCGAGGCTCCGCGCATCGTCGACGTGCGGGAGCACCTCGAGTTCTGCGGCGTGCTGGGGCACATCGAAGGGGCGGAGCTGGTCCCCCTGGCAGGGCTCGAGGAAGCGGCCCTGGGCTGGGACCGGGAGGCCCCGCTGCTGCTCGTCTGCGCCTACGGCACGCGCTCGGGCAAGGCGGCCCTCCTGCTGCGCGAGCAGGGCTTCCGGCGCGTCGCCTCCCTGCACGGCGGCATGGTGAGCTGGACCGAGCAGGGCCTGCCGGCGGTGGAGGTCCGCAGCGGCGGCGACTCGCAGGAGGCCGATGACGCCTTCCTCGGCATGGCCATCTGAGGCTCAGGCCAGGCGCGATCGCAGCGTGGCGAGCGCCAGCACCACCAGCAGCAGCGCCACACCGCCGATCGCGCCGGCCACCCGGCGCGACGGGAAAATCGCTCCGACGCCGAAGGCCGTCAGCAGAGCGGCCTGGTTGAGGCGCTTGGGGACCCAGAAGGGCTCCTGCAGCAGGTAGAGCTCGGCGAGGGCCACCCAGACGGCGAATCCACTCAGGCACAGGAAGACCGGACGCCCGAAGCGGTCGAAGAGCCCCCCGAGGTCGATCTGACCCGTCTCGGGAACGTTGGGCAGCAGCAGCAGCGTCGGCAGGTAGACCAGGACGGGCCCCGCCAGCAGGTAGATCAGGGCGAAGAAGGACCAGCGTTCCGCCTCGGCGTGCCGAAAGCCCCAGACGACCCACCACAGGCCCACGAAGAGCAGGAAGAGCAGCGTGGTCCAGAGCGCGTGGATCCACGAGGCCCGGACCTGGTCCCTGCGCTCGATGTACTGGGAGACCGAGAGCACGATGCGCGCCACGCCCAGGCCGATCACCACGCCGAGCGGGACGACCACGTGCTTGAAGGCGCTGATGTCGAGGGTGTTTCCGACCTCGTCCAAGTCGCCGGGAGATCCGTCAGAGCGACAGGTGGATTCCCAGCACCAGGCCGTGCTGGATGACGTCGTAGACGAAGCCGCCCTGCTTGAAGTCCACGCCGAGAATCCGATAGCCGAGGGAGAGTCCGAAGTGGGAGTTGAAGCTGTACTTCACGTTTCCCAGGACCTGCCAGGTGAGGTTCGAGCTGCCCGCACCGATGTCGAAGAGGCCCCCGACGCCCCACTTTTCGGTGATCGCGTAGCGCACCCGGCTGCCCACCACGGCATCCGCCCAGGCCCGGCTCCGGCTGCCGGAAACCACGTCCGAGGGCGGCGCGAGCGTCGTCTCCAGAGTGGCGCCGATGCCGACCAGCCACCAGCGAGCCCCCAGGTAGGGCTCGACCGAGGCGGCCCAGTCCAGGGGCAGCTCGTAGCCGATGCCCACGGTTCCGAAGCCGATCGGAGAGTTGACTGTGGCCGAGGTGAAGATCGGCTGCGGAGGGACCACCGTGTCCTGAAGGCTGACGTAGGCGCCGTCCACCAGCAGGTGCCAGCGGCGGTAGCGCGCATCCAGGACGCCCATGAAGGCGAAGTCCAGGTTCTCGGCCAGATCCGAGAAGGTGGCGTCGACGGGAAGGGTGCCCACGGGCGGAAGGCCGAGCGTGCCGGTGATGCTGGAGAACCAGATGTAGGGGACCAGCTCGACCTCCCAGGGTCGCTCCCCTTCCTTGTCGTAGATCGAAGGACCCGTCGCCCAGTCCCAGGAGCCGGCCTGCGCCGGCCGGACGAAGCCCGACAGCGCCAGCGCCACCAGGCAGGGCAGCGCCAGCCGGGCGAAGGAGCCTCGCCTCGGACTCACTCAGCGGCCCCAGTCGCCCACGTCGTCGCTGCCCGGGATCTCGAAGTCGAGGTACTCCTCCACGTCGAAGGGCATGGCCTTCGCGGCTGCCCTCACGCGCTCGGCGATGGCGAGGGTCTCGGGGCGCGCGTTGGAGAGCCCCGTGTAGGGAATGCCCTTGGCGTTCCCCACGTCCGGATACTTCCGCTTGAACAGCTCGTGGCGCGCCCGCATCTTGTTGAACTGGCCCTGGGTGTGGATCAGGGGCACCAGTAGCGGATTCTCCTCGCGGGGATCGTGGTAGAGGTCGTAGTAGGCCTCGGGCATCCCGGAGGCCGCCACCTCGCCGGCGCCGATCCAGTGGCGCTTGTAGCGCCCCTTGACGGTGGCTCCTAGCTGGTGGCCGGCGTAGATGAAGACGTAGTCGCGCCGGCCCTGGGTGTCGCCTTCGAGCAGCAGGGCCGTCTGGTCCAGGCCGTCCACCACCCGATCCCGGGGGATGTGCCGGGTGGCGCCGCCCAGGCGGGCGAAGGTCGTATAGAGATCGGTCACGTGGACGATGTCCGCGACCACCTGCGGCTCGATCACACCCGGCCACCAGGCGAAGGCCGGGGTCCGGACGCCGCCTTCGGTGAAGTCGCCCTTCCCTCCCCGGTAGAGCATCGGCAGCATGCCCCAGCCCGGGGGTGGGCTGTGCACCATGGGCCCGTTGTCCGCCATCGCCACGAAGAGCGTGTTCTCCGCGACCCCGAGCGACTTCAGCTCCTCCATCAGCGCGCCCACGAAGGCGTCGACCTGGGGCAGCGCTCCCGCCACCTTGCCTCCCGACACCGAGCGCTTGGGCGCCTCGGGTGCCAGGAAGTTCAGCATGTTGGGCCAGTAGCAGACGAAGAAGGGCTTGCCGGCTCCGGCCTGGCGCCGCACGAAGTCGAGGGTGCGGCGCTCGGCCTCCTGGTCGAGCTTCGAGAAGCACTCGTTCGAGGTTCCGCACCACTCGCGTCCCGGCTCGCCCTTGCGGCCCTCGATGTTCATGACCCAGCCCTCGGGGTTGAGGCCGGGGGCGTCGAGCCGGTAGGGATCCGGCGGATAGATCTCGGGATGCAGGCCCAGCACGGCGTTTACCGCGTTGCCCTGGGGACTGTAGAGCGAGGTAATCTGGTTCATCGGGGTGAACAGCGCCTCGTCGAAGCCCTGGTTGTGGAGGTAGCTCTCCTCGATGTCGCCCAGGTGGCCCTTGCCGAAGAAGGCGGTGGCGTAGCCGGCCTGGCTCATCACCTCGGCGATCGTCTCCTCCTCGGCCCGCAGGCCCGAGAACTCGTGGGGCATGCCCACGACGCCCATGCCGTGGCGCACCGGATGCCTCCCCGTGAGCACGGCCGCGCGGGTGGGCGTGCAAGAGGGCTCGGTGTACATGCGGGTGAAGGTGATCCCCTCGGCGGCCATGCGGTTGAGCTGCGGCGTCTCGTAGCCGAAGTTCTTCTGGAGCGCGGGGAAGCCCACGGCGCCGAAGGCGGTGTCGTCCCAGAGCAGGTAGACGATGTTCGGCGGGCCACCGTGGCGCTCGCGCAGCTCTGCCAGCTTGGCGTCCAGCTCCGCGTCTTGCTGCTCCCAGCGCTCGCCGTGCTGGGCCTTCAGGATGTAGTACTCGGCGTCGTGGACGGGCTGGGCCGTGGCCGGGGAGACTCCCGACAGAGCGACCAGCAGGGGTGACAAGAGCGCGGAGAGAGGTCTCACGGCATCCTTTCAGGGCTGGAGAGACTCCGAGCTTTGCCCGGCTGGGCCGGAACTTCAAGCTCTGTGGGCGGGAATTGCCGAGGCAGGGGCGAGAGGGTGAGAGCTGCAGAGCATCGCGGTGCGACAGCGCCGAGTCCGGATTTCAGCCGCAGCTGGCGCTATCGCACCGGCCTGGCCTTGATCGCGATGGGACACGGCATCCTGCTGCTCGGCATGCTGCTTCCTCTCTTCGGCGCCAGCGCCGGGGTTGCGGGAGCCGCCATGCTCGGAGGGGAGCTGCTCAGCCTGGCCAGCATCGTCGTGCTCGGCACCGAGGGCTTCAAGGCCATCAAGTCCGGGATCTTCGCCTTCGTGAAGGCGGGCTTCGACGCGCCGGTCGGTCGCCTGCGCCACTACGTCGGCATCGCGCTGCTCTGCACCAACGGGCTGACCACATACACCCTGGCGGCCTACGCCTGGCTGGCCTTCGAGCGCTCGACCCCCGAGAGCCCCTTCCCGGTCATCTGGGGCCTGGATTTCGCCCAGCAGGGCTCGCTGGTCTTCTGGCTGCTCCTGACCGGCGAGCTGTCCTTCCTGGTGGCGATCTACGGGCTCCGTGCCGAGGGGTGGGGCCGCTTCCGCAGCCTCTTGGCCTGGCCGGGAGGGAGCGCAGCCTAGGGCTCGCTCGACTCTTCCTCCGCCTCGCCCGGCTCCGGAGTCGACTCCTCCGTTCCGCTCGCCTTGCGCTCGAGGTCGATCGAGCGCTCCAGATCGCGGTCGACGCGCCGGTGCACGTCCCCCTTCACGCTCGAGGTGTTCCAGCTGAGGACGAGCAGCGAGAAGCCCCCGGTCTTGGCCTCGACGTTGGTGAGGTAATCCCCCTCGTGCTTCTCGAGCAGCTTCGAGACCAGGGCGATGGGGTGCTTCAAGCCTCCCAGTGGGATGAACAGCAGCCAGAGTCGGAAGTCCCCGGCCGTGGCCGCGGGGGCGACCACTTCGTGCCGCGCGCCGAGCTCGACGTTGCGGGTGGAGACGATCGTGGCCCGCCGCGTGGTCGAGCAGCCGAAGGCAAAGAGGCTCACGAGGACGAGTGCCGATACGAGAGCTCGGCGCATGGCTTCTCCTTTCGAGGGGTTGACACGGTGCTCCCCCGACGCCGTCACGGCCGAGCGTCGGCGACGAAGCCACCGGGGCGCCGGATGCTACCAGCCTCGCCCGGGCAGCGCAGCGGTCCCGGAGCCAGCCTCGGCGGGGCCCGAAAACCGCAGGAGCGGCGCAGCCTTGGGCAGAACGCTGGCCGCGCCGGAGCCATCCGAGGCGAGCCGCGGAGTTCCGCCACGTCGCGCGGTATGGTCTCCGGAGCCGCGGCGCGGGCCCGCAGGGCCAGACGCTGCGCCACGCCGGGAGAGCTCGTGGAGATACAGCACCTCGAAGGCGTAGTGGCGATCCTGCCGACGCCCCTCACGGACACCGACGAGCTCGACGAGGAGGGGCTGCGCCAGCTCGTTCGGCACTGCGTCGCGTCGCGCCTCGACGGCGTGGCCCTGCTCGGCTCGAACGGCGAGCTCGCCTACCTGACGGCGGAGGAGAAGCACCGGGCCATGCAGGTCGCGGCGGAGGCGGCCGCGGGGGAGATTCCCGTGATCGGAACCGCCTCGGCGGCCTCGACCCGCGAGGCGCTTCGCCTGGCCCGGAGCGCCAAGCAGGCGGGCTGCAACGCGGTCATGGCCGCGTTGCCCACCTACTGGCGCGTCACCGCGGGCGAGGCGCGAGACCACATCGCGAGCGTGGCCCAAGAGGGCGGCCTGCCGGTCTTCTTCTACCACTTTCCGGAGGTCACGGGCCTGTCGCTCACGCCCAGCGAGATCGCGCAGATCGCCGCCCTGGACGGCGTGATCGGGACCAAGCTCACCGTCAGCCACCTGGGCTTCCTGCGCGAGGTGATCGCCAGGACCCGGCCCTCGGGCTGGCGCGTCTTCACCGGTACGAGCTTCCTGCTCGACGCCTGTGTCTCCGCGGGGGGAGCCGGCGTCTTCTGCCCGCTGCCGCTGCTGATCCCCGCGGAGATCCGGGAGCTGGCCGCGGCCTCGAGGAACGGAGATCGGGCACGGGCGGCTCGCCTGCAGGCCCAGGTCCTGCGCGGGATTCCCCTCTTCAGCGGCACGAGCGCCTGGCCGGCGCTCCAGGCTCTGGGCTTTCGGCTGCTCGCGAGGCTCCCCTACCGGCCCGGGCGTCGCGCCGCGCCGACCCACGCCCGCCTCAAGGAGGCGCTGCGACAGTGCGGCCACCCGATGACCGCCGCCGTCCGCCGTCCCCTGCGCGGCGTGGACGAGGCCGAGCGGGCGAGCGTTCGCCGCAGCCTGGCGCTCCTCGCGGGCCCGGGGCGGAGCCTCTCCGCCTCGCCGGCAGCCCTCAGGCCCGGCGCGCCAGGCCCTTCAGGACGAGCTGGTCGTAGCTGACGACGCCGTGGATCTCGCCGGACTCGATGACCGGCGCGGTCGAGACGCCGAAGCGCTGGAAGAGACGCGCGCAGTAGCGGATGTGCATGCTCGGCGGCACGGAGAGCACCGGCTTGGACATGATCTCGTAGACGTTGATGCGGTCCGGCGAGCGATTCGGCCCCAGCACCTGCTTGGCGATGTCGGCGACGAGCACGATGCCGTACTCGTCGTCCTCGTGGCGCTTGGCGACGATCAGGAAGTGGGCGTCCTTCTCCCGCAGGATCCCAATGGCCTCCGCCACCGTGGCCATGCCTTCGATCATGCAGTAGTCCCGCTCCATCACGTCCGAGACCCGGATGACCTGCTCGCTCACAGCTCCTCCTCGTCGAGGCTCTTGCGGATGGTCTCGACCTGATGAGCCACGCCCAGCGCATCCTCCACGTCGATCTGGAAGGCGATGCCGGTCCCCGGGCTCACGTCGAGCGCGCCGGCGTCGCCTACCGTCTCCAGGATGTGCCGGGCCCGGTGCTCTTCGACGAGCAACAGGACCACGTCGCGCTGCGTCTCCAGGGTCAGCCCCAGGAAGGTCTTCTTCTTGTTGAGCCCTTCGCCCCGGGCGTTGGTCAGCACCGTGCAGCCGGTGGCGCCCGCCTGGCGGGCCGCGTCGGTCACGGCCTCGGTCAGGTGGTCGTCCACCAGCGCGATGAGCAGCTTGAACCTCATGGTCGCGAGCCCTCCGAGGGTACCGGATTCCCAATCTCTTCCGATCCACTGTCGCCGCTGCGGGCCGCCCGCCAGGCGGAGGCCTGGGCGTAGGCCATCACCGTGATCATCGGAAAGAGGCTGGCGAAGGCGATCAGGCCGAAGCCGTCGATGAGCGGGCTGCGGCCGGGAATCGCCTCGGCCAGGCCGAGGCCCACCGCCGCCACCAGGGGCACTGTCACCGTGGAGGTGGTCACCCCTCCCGAGTCGTAGGCCAGCGGCACGATCAGCTTGGGCGCGAAGAGGGTCTGTATCACCACGAAGACGTAGCCCGCGCCGATGAAGTAGTGCAGCGGCAGACCGGCCACGATGCGGAGCACGCCCACGCTCACCCCAATGGCCACGCCGAGGGCCACGGCGATGCGCAGGCCCAGGGCGCTGATGCCGCCACCGGAGAGCTGCGCGGCCTTGCGGGCGACGGCGATCAGCGCCGGCTCGGCGATGGTCGTGCTGAAGCCGATCGCGAAGGCGAAGGCGTAGACCCAGGCGTAGGCCCGCGCCGAAACGGGGCCCTGCGCGGCGTCGCTGCCGAGAAAGTCCGGCGCCGTGAGCTGGGCGGCCATGCTCCGGCCCACCGGGAAGATGGCGAGCTCGAGGCCCAGCAAGAAGCAGACCAGGCCGGCCAGCACGAAGCCGAAGCCCTGCAGCAGCCGGGCCGGGTTGGGCAGGCGCTCGCGCAGCACGAGCCGTTGGAAGAGCACCAGCACGAGCACGATCGGGACGATGTCCCGCACGGTGTCGAGCACGATCTCCAGCAGATCGCCCGGCGTCATCCGCGGAGGATCCCGTAGAGCAGCACGAAGGCGATCGGCGTGAGCGAGGCGAAGGCGATGAGGCCGAAGCCGTCCACCACCGGGTTGCGGCCCTCCACCGAGGAGGCCAGGCCCACGCCGAGCGCGGTCACCAGGGGAACGGTGATCGTCGAGGTGGTGACGCCACCCGAGTCGTAGGCGATGCCGACGATCTCCCGCGGCGCGAAGCTGGTCAGCACGACGACGAGCACGTAGCCCCCCGCGATCATCAGGTGGATGGGCCAGCCCAGCAGGATCCGGAAGACCCCGACCACGATGGCCACGCCGACTGCCAGGGCGACCGTGAGGCGCAGCCCCAGGGCGTAGGCCTCGCGCGCCGCATCGGTGTCGCGGATCGCGGCGCCCAGCGCCGCCACCTCGGCCGCCTCGTCGGCAATGGCGATGAGGGCTGGCTCGGCGACCGTGGTGCCGACGCCCAGGGCGAAGGAGAAGGCGAGCAGCCAGCCGATCGAGCCCTTGCGGGCGAAGGCGTAGGCCATGCTCTCGCCGAGCGGGAAGAGACCCAGGTCGAGGCCTTGCACGAAGAGCGCCAGGCCGACGAGGACCAGCAGGAAGCCCACGATCGCGCTGCCGAGATCGGGCAGGGGCTGGCGCAGGACCACGGCCTGGAAGAAGGCGATGACGAGCACGATGGAGGCCAGGTCGCGGGCGCTGCCCGAGAGCAGGCGCAGCACCGTTCTCAGACCGCCCACCGAGACCCCCCTCCCCTTGCGGGCATGCCCGATCAGGATAACGCGAGCCGCAGCCGGCGGAGCGCCGGGCCGCGCCGCGACCGGATCCCACCCGAGGGGCCCGCAGACCCCCCGGCTAGCCGATGAAGAAGGCGTTCAGCTTGTGCCCGTCGAGATCGCGGAAGTAGCCGGCGTAGAAGCCGTCGCCGCGCGGGCCCGGCGCCCCCTCGTCCTGGCCCCCGAGCTCCAGGGCCCGGGCATGGAGGGCGTCCACCAGCTCCTTGGACGGCGCCCGCAGGGCCACCATCACGCCGTTCCCCACGCAGGCGTCGTTCTAGTCGAAGGGCCGGGTCAGGGCGAGGCACGCGTGATCGAGGTCTGTGCCCCAGAGCACGAAGCTCTCGAT
>CAZYOL010000021.1:0-34053 GCA_964649065.1 uncultured Spirochaetales bacterium | reverse complement strand
GATCTTCGACCGCCTCTTCGAGCGCTTCCCGCGCCTGCGCATCGCCTCGGTGGAGAACGGCTCGGAGTTCCTGCCGGACCTGGTGCGCAAGCTGGCCTCGAACGGCAAGCGCATGCCGGGCTACTTCGAGGAGGACCCCGTCGAGACCTTCCGCCGCCACGTCTGGATCAACCCCTTCTGGGAGGACGACCTCCACGAGGTGGTGCGGATCATGGGCGCCGATCGGGTGATCTTCGGCTCGGACTGGCCGCACATCGAGGGCATGCCGCAGCCCCTGGACTTCCTGAGCGAGGTGGAGGGCTTCGACGCCGAGACCCGACGCCGGATCCTGCGCGACAACGCCCGGGAGCTGAACGGCCCGCCGGTCACATGAGCACGCCGCCGACCGGCTCGGCCGGCGGCGGCACGTCGCTCTCGCCCAGCTGCTGACGCAGGTCGATCTCGATGCTGCGGCACAGGGCCGTCATGGGCGTGTCGTTCGGCAGCCCCTCGAAGGGGTTCTTGAGCTCGGCCCCCAGCCTCTCGGTGATCAGGAAGGCCAGCATCAGCGGCGGCACCACGACCATGTCGAGCCAGTCGATCTTGCCGCCTGCGCCCGCCTCCTTGAGGGAGAAGGGAATCAGGACGGCGATGGTCCAGCTGGCGACGCGCGTGAAGTAGGCGACGCGGTCGGGGAAGACGGTGCGCTTGATGCGCTCGCAGGCCCCCTGGTAGTCGCAGAGCGCCGAGAGCGTGGCGTCCAGCATCCAGTGGCCGTAGCCGTCGATGCGGCCCGCGGCTCGCAGCTCCGCCAGGCGCTCCCCCTGTCGCTGGAGCAGCTGGGCCGGCACGTTCGCGGCCCCCTGGAGCGCGCGGCGCTCCTCGGCGCCGAGAAAGGTCTCGAGGGCCTGCCCGTCCTCCTCGTCGCGCAAATGGAGGCGCAACGCGTTCACCCAGGCGAGCTGGCGGTAGACCAGCTCGCGGGCGGCGGCGTCGCCGGCCTCGCTCACCAGGCTGGTGGCCTGGCGGGCGAAGCTGCGGCTGGAATTGACGATGCCGCCCCACAGCGTGCGGGCCTCCCACCAGCGCGCGTAGGCCTCGTTGAAGCGGAAGACCAGGAAGATCGTGACCGCCGTGGCCAGCACGGCCAGCGCCGCGAAGGAGAAGGCCGGGCGGCGCAGGTCGACGTAGTCGTTCGCCACCTCGACCGCGACCACGATCCCGATCACGGCGACCAGCTCCGGCAGGTGGCTCCGAAGCAGCCGGACCAGATTCGTGCTGCGGTGGACGATCACGCCGCAGCCAGGCTCGCAGGGGGGTCGTCCAGCGGCAAGGGGGCGACCCCGGGGGCGGGTCGTATGCTCGGGCCGGAGATGTTGCCTGGCGACACCGAGCCCGCAGCGAACGACCTCGAGATCGTCATCATCGGCGCCGGCTTCTCGGGGCTCGGGATGGGGATTCGGCTGCTGGGCGCGGGCATCCGCTCCTTCACCATCCTGGAGCGGGCCGGGGAGGTCGGCGGCACCTGGCGCGACAACAGCTATCCCGGCTGCGCCTGCGACATTCCGTCCCATCTCTACTCGTACTCCTTCGAGCTGGAGCCGGGCTGGTCCCGGGCCTTCCCGTCGCAGCCGGAGATCCAGGACTACCTGGTGCGCTGCTGCGACCGCTACGGCGTGCGCCCCCACGTGCGCTTCGACACCGAGGTGGCCGAGGCCCGCTACGACGAAGCGACCTGCCGCTGGCAGATCCGCTCGACCCGCGGCGAGACCTTCGAGGCGGACGTGCTGATCAACGGCACCGGGCCCCTGAGCCAACCCCAGATCCCCGACCTGCCGGGCCTGGACAGCTTCGCGGGCCCCTGCTTCCACTCGGCGGCCTGGGACCACGAGGTCGAGCTGGCCGGGAAGCGGGTGGCGGTGATCGGGACCGGCGCCAGCGCCATCCAGATCGTGCCCGAGCTCGCGCCCGTGGTGAAGAAGCTACACCTCTTCCAGCGCACGCCACCCTGGGTGCTGCCCAAGCCCGATCGCAGCTTCTCGCCCGGGCTGCGCGAGCGCTTCCGGCGCAGACCCTGGCTGCAGCGCCTCTACCGGACCTGGATCTACTGGCGCCTGGAGCTCGCAGCCCTCGGCTTCCTCGGCAAGAGCCAGCGGCTGATGCGCGTCGCCGAGCGCATGGCGCGCCGCCACATTCGCGAGTCGATCCAGGACCCCGCCCTGCGCCGCGCCGTCACGCCGGACTACCCCATCGGCTGCAAGCGCGTGCTGATCTCGAACGACTACTACGCCGCCCTGTCGCGGCCGGAGGTCGAGCTGCTCGGCTCCGGGGTGGGCGAGATCCGGCCCCACGCCGTGGTCGACGCGCGCGGAGTCGAGCACGAGGTGGATGCCATCGTCCTCGCCACCGGCTTCCGGGCCACGGATTTCCTCGCGCCGATGCGGATCTACGGCACCGGGGGACGCGAGCTGGGGGAGACCTGGGCGGAGGGTGCGGAGAGCTTTCTGGGCATCACCGTCTCGCGCTTTCCCAATTTCTTCATGCTCGTGGGCCCGAACACGGGTTTGGGCCACAACTCGATGATCTTCATGATCGAGGCCCAGATCCACTACATCCTGCAATGCGTCCAGCGGCTGCGCGCTGCCGACGTCCGCGCCATGGACCTGCGCCCCGCCCGCCAGAGTGGCTTCTCCCGGGAGCTGCAGCGCAAGATGGCGGGGACGGTCTGGCTCTCGGGCTGCCAGAGCTGGTACCTCGGAGAGGACGGCCGTAACTTCACGCTGTGGCCGGGATTCACCTTCGACTACTGGCTGCGGACCCGGCGGCTGCGCGAGCGCGACTACGAGCTGATCGCCGCATGAAGCGCGTCACGGCGCGACCGCCCGCGGCCCTGGCGCTGCTGCTCCCCGGCCTGCTCCTGCTCGCGGGCTGTGCGAGCTGGGAGACGACCCGCAGCAACGTGGTCGATCCGATCCACCACCTCCTCCACCACGACTACCCCGATGCCATCGAGGAGATGGACGTGGAGCGGCTGCGCAGCTTCTTCGCCGAGGAGGCGGCCCTGGCGCCGACCCTCGAGCTGCTGGCGGGCTTCGCCCGGGTCGAGCACGCCCGGGGCGAGATCGACCGGGTGCTGGTCGACGAGGATCCGGTGCGGGCGCGGATCCGCCTCTACGTCGACGGCGTGGGCGCCGGAGGCGAGCTGCGCAGCCTGCGGCAGGACAAGCGCTTCTACCTGGCCCGGCCGAGCGGCGACGCGGGCTGGAGGATCGCGCGCGATCCCCCGACGCCGATGGCCGTCGCGCCCCGGCCGCCGAGCCACTTCGTCGACGAGGCAGCGCTGCGCGGGCTGTGGTTCCAGCACGAGGCCGCCGAGGTGCCGGACGCGCGAGGCGAGCCGCAGAAGTTCGTCTACGGCTCGGGGGTCGCCGCGGCCGATTTCGACGCCGACGGCTGGGATGACGTGCTGCTCCTCAAGCGCGACCGCATCGAGCTCTTCCACAACCAGCAGGGATTCTTCACGCCGGTCTCTCGGGCCTGGGGGCTGGGAGAGGTCTCGGGGGCCGTCCCGACCGCAGCGCTGCCCTTCGACTACGACGACGATGGACGCCTCGATCTGCTGGTGGCCGCCGAGCAGGGACAGCCGCTGCTCTTCCACAACGAGGGACGGCGCTTCCGGCGCGTCGAGGCCCACGGCCTCGAGACGGCGGAGCGGACCGTCGCGGCGGCCGTCGCGGACTTCGACGGGGACGGTCACCTCGACCTCTACCTGGCCAATCACGAGAATGTCTACCTGGTGGCGCCGGACCTCCCGGACGCCGACAACGCCGAGGCCGATCAGCTCTTCCTCGGCAATGGCGACGGCAGCTTCCGTGACGCCTCGCGCTGGGCGGGCATCCGAAACACCGGCTGGTCCCTGTCGCCGGTGGCCGCCGACTACGACGGGGACGGAGACGTCGACCTCTTCGTCGGCAACGACTTCGGGGACGACAAGCTGTACCGAAACGACGGCTCGGGCCGCTTCCAGGAGGTCGCGGCCCGCTCGGGAGTCGATCGGCCGGTCGCCAGCATGAGTGCGGACTGGGGAGACTACGACGGCGATGGCGACCTCGATCTCTTCGTGGCAGGCATGTCCTCGGGCTCGGCCTGGGTCCTGGAGGTGCCGGAGTTCCGGATCCGCAAGGTGCCGTGGCTCGTGGATCTGCTATTCCGGCCCTGGGTCCGGGAGACGGTGCGCTCCTGGTTCCAGGGCAATCGCTTCTACGAGAATCTGGGGGATGGGAGCTTCCGCGAGATCGCTCAGGAGAGTGACGTCGCTCACAACGGCTGGGCCTGGAGCAGCGTCTGGCTGGACTTCGACAACGACGGCCGGCTCGACGTCTACGCCACCAATGGCTTCCTGTCGGGGCCGCTCGAAGACGACCTCTGAATGGATCTGGTGATCGAGAACGTCGGTCGACGTTCCAGCGAGTGGACCCGGGAGGGAAGCCCCACCGACGTGGGGCGGAGCTCCCTGAATGGCTACGAGCGGAACTCGCTGTACTGGAACCTCGGGGGAAGGCGCTTCGTGAACGTGGGCTACCTGACCCACTCGAACCGCATCGAGGACGGGCGGGGCGTCGCCGTGGCGGACTTCGACCGGGATGGCCGCCTCGACCTGCTGATCCAGAACCTGGACGCACCGGCCGTGCTGCTGATGGGACGCGGAGAGGTCGGGCACTGGCTGCAGCTCGAGCTGGTGGGCGTTGCCTCCCCGCGCGACCCGATCGGCGCCACGGTGACCGTCTATGCCGGAGACCGGGCCTGGACCCGTCAGCTGGCGGCGGGCTCGGGCTTCATGTCCAGCTCTTCGCGCGTCCTACACTTCGGGTTGGGCGAGGCCGAGCTGGTCGATCAGCTCGAGATCCGCTGGCCCTCCGGACAGAGGCAGACACTCAGGAATATCGCGGTCGACCAGCGCCTGAGGATTCGCGAGGGCGCATCCCGGGCGGTTGCCGCCGATCCGAGGTAGCGAATGCAACTGGACTCACGAACTCCGGTCCTGGTCGGCTGCGGCGTCGCACAGCAGAGGGAGGAGGACCCGGCCAAGGCCCTGGAGCCCCTCGGCCTGATGCAGCTCGCCCTGGAGCGGGCCTCGGACGACGCCGGCTGCCCCTCGCTCCTCTCCCAGGCCGACGAGATCCGCATTCCGCGCGGCTTCTGGAGCTACCCGGACCCGGGGCGCCTGCTCGCCGAGCGCTTCGGGGCGCCGGGGGCCCGGACCGAGATCCACTACATCGGCGTGCTGCAGACGACGCTGCTGGGCGGGGCCGCCGCGAAGATCGCCGCGGGCGAGGCCGACGTGGTGCTCCTCACCGGAGGCGAGGCGCGGCACCGCTCCAGCCGGGCCCGCGCCCTCGGCGTCGAAGAGATCTTCACCGCGCAGCCCGAGGGGCGGCCCGACCGCTCCGTCGAGCCCGACGCCGACCTGGTCCACCAGGACGAGCTCGAGGCCGGCTTCCTGCAGCCCGCGGCCCAGTTCGCCGCCATCGAGAACGCGCTGCGCGCCGACGAGGGCCTGTCGCTGGAAGACCACCGCAAGGTCATCTCCGATCTCTGGGCCGAGCTCTCGCGGATCGCCTCCCGCAACCCGCGGGCCTGGAGTCGCCAGCCCCTGTCGGCCGAGGCCATCGGCCAGCCCGGCCCGAAGAATCGCATGGTCGCCTTCCCCTACACGCGTCTGCACTGCTCCAACTGGAACGTGGACCAGGGCGTCGGGCTGATCCTCTGCTCCGTCGGCAAGGCGCGAGCGCTGGGCATTCCGCGCGAGCGCTGGGTCTTCCCGCTGGCCATCGCCGATTCCAGGGCCAACATCCCCCTGCTCACGCGGCGCGATCTGCACCGCTCCCAGGGCTTCGCGGCGGCCGGGGAACGGGCCCTGGCGCGCGCCGAGCTCGACGTGACCGACATCCGTTATCTCGAGCTCTACAGCTGCTTCCCCTCCGCCGTGCGCGTCCAGTGCCGCGAGCTCGAAATCCCGGAGGGCCAGGCGATCTCCCAGACCGGAGGCATGGCCTTCGCGGGAGGACCGCTCAACCACTTCTCGCTGCAGGTCCTGCCGACGCTGGCGGACGCCCTGCGCAGCGACCCCGGCAGCGCCGGCATGCTCACGGCGGTCAGCAGCATGCTCACCAAGCAGGGCGTCTCGCTGTGGTCCAGCGAGCCGGGCCCGGGCTTCGCCTTCGACGACGTGAGCCGGGAGACCGAGGCCCGAACGCCGCGCCTCGAGGCGGGGCCTCCCCGCGGGCGCGCGCGCCTGGCAGGCTACACCGTTCTCTATCACGAGGAGCGGCCCTGGCGCTCCATGCTGATCTGCGATCTCGAGGACGGCCGCCGCACGCTGGTACCGAGCGAGGACCGGGACCTGTCCGAGGCCCTGACCCGCGAGGAGCCGCTGGGCCGGCCCCTGCGGCTCGACGGCCCGGGCTCGGCCGCCCTGCTGTGAGGAGCCGGGCCGAGGCCCTCCGGCGAGCGCGAGCCGCTAGGATCGCACCGTGGCCGACGAACCGCTGATCGCTGTCTTCGTCGATTTCGAGAACCTGGCCCTGGGCGTGCGCGACCTGAAGGGCAAGGAGAACGAGTTCGAGATCGACCTGGTGATGAAGCGCCTGCTGGAGCGCGGGCGTATCGTCTACAAGCGGGCCTACTGCGACTGGAGCCGCTACCGGAGCGCCGTCCGCGAGTTTCACCAGCACGGCATCGAGCTGGTGGACATCCCCCAGACCAAGATGAGCGGCAAGAACAGCGCCGACATCCGGATGGTCGTGGACGCCCTCGACCTCTGCTACGCCAAGCAGCACATCGACGTCTTCGCGCTCCTCACCGGCGACAGCGATTTCTCCCCGCTGGCCGCCAAGCTCAAGGAGAACGACCGCCGGGTGGTGGGCTGCGGGGTGAAGAGCTCGACCTCCAACCTCCTCATCAACAGCTGCGACGAGTTCATCTACTACGACGACCTGGTGCGGGCCCGGACCAAGCGCCCGAAGAAGAGCTCCTCGGTCGAGAAGAACGGCAAGCTCGAGGCGGTCGAGCATGTGGTCGAGATCGTGGGCTCACTCGTCCAGGACTACGATCCGCTCTGGGGCTCGATGGTGAAGCAGGCCCTCAAGCGGGTGAATCCCGGCTTCAGCGAGACCTACCACGGCTACCGGAGCTTCGCCGAGCTGCTGGAGGACGCCGCAGACCGCGGGCTGCTCGACATCGACTGGGACGAGAGCCGGGGCAACTACCAGGTGCGGCTCAAGAAGGGCGCGGCCCGCCGGGCGCGCAAGGGAGGCGGCGACTGATGCAGTTCTCGCAGCAGGAGGTTCGGGAGGCCCACGGCCGCTACCTGACGGCGCGTGATCGCGTGGAGCGCGGCGAAGAGCCCTGGTCTTCGCTGGCCGAGTTCTTCACCGAGGATGCGGTCTTCGTCGACCCCGCCTGGGGGCGGATCGAGGGCATCGAAGCGATTCGCCGCTTCCTCGACGAGAGCATGGCCGGCCTGGAGGACTGGAGCTTCCCCGAGGAGTGGTCGGTGATCGAGGGCAACCGCGTGGTGAGCTTCTGGTGGAATCGCCTGGGCGGAAGGCGCGAGGACGGCTCGCCCTACCAGGCGCCGGGCATCTCCGTGATGCTCTACGCCGGCGACGGCAGGTTCTGCTACGAGATGGACCTCCTGAACATGACCCACGTGGGCGAGATCATGAAGGAGAGCGGCTGGAAGCCGGGCCCGGGCTTCCAGATGCCGCCGCGACGACCCGACCGGGACGTCTCGCCGCCGAAGCGGCGCTAGTCGTCCTCGGCCAGACGCTGCGCCACGAGCCGGTAGACCTCCGGCGAGAAGCCCAGGCCCAGGTGCGTGGCGCGCACCTCGACGTACTCGATGTCGGCGCCGAAGGGATCGAAGCAGGCGCGCCAGGCGACCACCCCGTCGCGACGGCTGTAGATGGCGGTCACGGGCACGCGGATCGGAATCCGATTGCGCTGCTCCGCCTCGGCCTCGATGGCGTCGAGGTCGAAGCCGCGCAGGGCGTAGATCCGGCCTGCCGCAGTGTATTTGGGGCCGCCCACGGCGGGCGTCCCGAGCGTCATCACGCGGGCCACGCGCTCCGGGTCGTCTCGGGCCACCTCCCGGGCCAGCACACCGCCCAGGCTCCAGCCGACCAGGCGCACGCGCTGGCGGGCCGCGGCGGCCAGCGCGGCGACCCGCTCCGCGACCTGCGGGATGAGAGCCGGCACGTCCCCGCGGTTGGTGCCGAGCCCCCAGCCTTGGACCCGGTAGCCCAGCCAGCCCAGGTAGCTGCGCAGGGCTCCGGTGGACGCGTCTCCGGTCCCGAAGCCGGGCAGCACCATCACGGGCTCGCCGGCTCCGCGCGGCTGCCGCGTCAGCTCCGGCAGCCGCCACAGCAGCCGGGGCAGCTCGGCGACTCCGAAGGGCTCCTGGAGCCAGCCCCAGCTGGGCGGCTGGATGTCCGCGCTGGACGCCATGGCGCGAGGGTAGGTGGTGACGGGAAGCCCGCCCGTGCGAAGGCGCGCGGCGCCGGGCCCGCACCCCGGAATGCCCGTCGAGCCGCGCCGCGGGGAGCCGGGCGGGCGTGGCCGCCCGCGCCGCGAGCTACCGGGGGCTCGCGAGCTCGAGAACGGTATCGGCGGGCAGCGGCTCGATGCTGCCGACGCTTCCCGTGCCCCGGGAGACGTAGAAATCGAAGCGAATCAAATCGCCCGGCGACAGCTCGGCCGTCTCCTCGGCATCCTGCACCGGGAGGGACATCTGCATGGCCGGCATGAAGCCGGGCACCTCTTCGTGGTCGACCACCAGCTCGCGGCCACCGTCCTCCAGGGCGACGACGCGGCCGCGCACCGAGTAGACCTGCGTCTCGCTCGCGCCGCAGGCCAGCCCGCAGGCCAGGGCCAACGCGAGAGGGAACGCCACGGCCAGCGGCTTCAGCGGGTGGATCGGGACGAGAGGCGAGACCACGATGCCGGGACCCTAGCACGCGAGCCTCTCCGGCCGGCGGCGCGGGCGCCTTCCAGCTGACAAGCTGCGGCGTGTGGGCGAGACGCTGCTCCTGGCCTCGTTGGTCGCCGCGGCCTACGCCGCGACCAATCTCGATCAGCTGCTCTTGCTGGTCGCGCTGCGCGCGCGCCGCGAGGCGGCCCTCGCGCACGGGGCCACCCAGGCGATCGTGATCGGCCTGGCGCTGCTGGGCGAGAGCGCCTCGGACCGGCTGCCGCCGGAGCGGCTCTCGCTGCTCGGCTGGATCCCCCTCGGCCTGGGCATCGCAGGCCTGCTGCGGCTGTGGCGACGCCGCCGGAGCCATCCCGTCGAGCCGCCCACGCCGGCCCCCGCTCCGGCGCCGCTGGTGGGCGCCCTCACGCTCACCATGGTGGGCCAGGCCGGAGACTTCCTGGCCGTGCTGGTGCCGCTGGTGGCCGAGACGGGGGATGCCCTCTTGCTGGTGGCTCCGGCCACGGTGCTGGCCATGGGGGGTCTCTGGCTGCTGCTGGCCCAGGGCCTCGCGAGCCTGGGCCCGGCGCGCAGGCTCCTGGAGCGCGTGGGCCCCTACCTGATCCCCCCGATGCTCGTCGCCATCGGCCTCTACGTGCTGCTCGACACCCCTACCGACGCGCTGTGAGCCGAGATCGAGCCGCTAGAGTCGACGCCATGGAGTACGTGAAGCTGGGAGAGACGGGCCTCGAGGTCTCGCGCCTGTGCCTCGGAACCATGAGCTACGGCAGCCCGGAGTGGCGCGACTGGGTGCTCGACGAGAAGCAGAGCCGGCCCTTCTTCGAGCGCGCGCTGGAGGCCGGCATCAACTTCTTCGACACGGCGGACATGTACAGCAGGGGCCTGTGCGAAGAGCTCGTCGGCCGGGTGCTCGGCGAGCTGGCGTCGAGGGACGAGCTGGTGATCGCCACCAAGCTCTTCTTCCCGCTGCGCGACGGGGGAGCCAACCGGGCGGGGCTGTCGCGCAAGCGCATCCTCGACTGCGTGGACGCCTCGCTGCGCCGGCTGGGCAGCGACTACATCGACCTCTACCAGATCCACCGCTTCGACCCGGAGACCCCGCTCGACGAGACGCTGCGCGCCCTCGACGACTGCGTGCGCGCGGGCAAGGTCCGCTACCTGGGGGCCTCGTCGGGCATGGCCTGGGAGCTGGCGCGGGCCCTCTACCGGGCCGACGCCCTGGGCCTCTCCCGCTTCGTCTCGATGCAGAACCACTACAATCTGGTCTTCCGCGACGAGGAGCGCGAGGTGCTGCCGCTGTGCCGGGCCGAGGGCCTCGGCGTGATCCCCTACAGCCCGCTGGCGCGCGGCTTCCTCGCCGGGACGCGCCACCGCGGCGACTGGCAGCGCACGCTGCGCGCCCGCACCGACGCCTTCGGGCAGGCGGAGCCCTTCCGCGACTGCGACTACGCCGTCCTGCAGGCCGTGATCGAGGTCGCGGCGGAGTGCGGGGCCTCGCCGGCCCAGGTCGCCCTGAGCTGGGTCACCGACCGGCCCGGCATCAGCTCGCCGATCATCGGAGCCACGCGCATCGAGCAGCTCGACGAGGCCCTCGCGGCCCTGGAGCTCGAGCTGACGAGCGAGCAGAGCGAGCGGCTCGAGGCCCCCTACCAGCCGCGGCCGGATCGGGGCTTTCTCTAGGCGGGCTGCTCGAGAGCGGCCGGGCCACCGCCGCCGCCCAGGCCATGGCAGGGGCCACGGGCCCGGAGCCCCGTGCGCCTCGAGCGGGCGGCCCGAGCCCGCACCCCGAAGGGGTAGGGTTGATCGCGGCGGTCCGGGCGTGCAATCCTCGGGGCGGGAGCCCGAGCTCTCTCCGTCCAGCCCCGGGCGATCCCGAGGCCCTTTCATCGAGAGCGCAGGCGCGCTGGAGGCGCCGAGCCGCACACACATCGATTCCCGTCGGCACCACCCAGACCTGGCGGTCCCGTTGGCGCAGCCCGGCCGGAGCTCGACTCCGGCCGGGTCGGGGCCCCTGGACTCAGGGAGAGGGCTCGGTCGTGTTGTAGGTGTAGGAGCGGAGCAGCCCTCGCTCGTCGAAGCGCAGCACCAGATCGCTGGCCCGCGGCTGCGAGAAGAGCGCGTAGCGGTAGCGACCGTAGGTGTAGGTCTCGTCGCCGTCCTCGATGCCCGTGCGCCAGGGCGGACCGAAGATCTCGCGCACCTGATCCCGGGTGGTGCTGCCGATTTCGAGCTTCGCGATCGGCTCCGTCGGAAACTCCCGGCCGACGTGGAAGCAGGCCAGGCTGAAGGCACAGAGGACGAGCAGGGCACTCAGGGTGGCTCGGGACAAGGCATCTCCTCCGGAAAGCTCCGGCGCTGGGCGCCTCTGGGCTCATAGCATGCCGCGCCCCGGCCGGCACGGCGCCGAGCGCGCCGCCCGCCCGATACACTGATGGCTGTGCGCGCTGCGGCCATCTTCGGGGCGGGGCTGCTGACGGCCTGCCTCGCCTGTGCCCCCGAACGCCCGAGCATCGTCCTCGTGCTGGTGGACGAGCTGCGCAAGGACGCCTTCGACGCCTGGGCCTCGCGGACCGTCGAGCTCTCCAGCTGGGGCGGCGTCGGCTTCGAGCAGATGCGCTCGGTCGCGCCCTGGACCTACCCGTCGGTGGTGAGCCTGCTCTCCGGCCTCTATCCCCAGCAGCACGGGGCCGACGGCGAGAGCCGGGCCAATCTGCTGCGCCGCTTCAGCCCCGAGGTTCCGCTGCTGCAGCGCACGCTGCGCGAGGCGGGCTACCGCACCACGGCCTTCGTCGCGAACCCCTTCCTGCGCGAGTGGAACCCCTTCCACCAGGGCTTCGACACCTACCGCTCGGACTTCGTGCGAGACGTCGGCAATCGGCGCCCCGCCTATCCGGAGTTCGCCACGCCGGACATGTTCAGCCCGACCCTCGTCGGAGAGCTGCGCCGGCACCTCGACGGCCTGCCCGCCGACGCGCCCGACTTCGTCTATCTGCACCTGATCGACGTGCACGGGCCCTGGGACGGCGCCCCCTTCGCGCCGAGCTACCGGGCCGCCGTCGAGTTCGTCGACGGCCAGATCGTCGAGCTCTACGAGTACTTCCTCGAGCGCAGCCGTGGCGACCTGCTCTTCTTCGTCACCAGCGACCACGGGCGCTCCCTGGGCGACGACCTGCGGGTGGGCTACGGCCCCCATTTCCGGGTCATGAAGAAGAGCCTCCATGACTTCAACCTGCGCATCCCCTTCGTGGTGCTGCCGAGCCCCGCGGTGAAGGGCCGCGGCCGCGTCGACGTTCCCTGCTCCAACATCGACTTCGTCCCGACGGTGCTCGACCTGCTGGACCTGCGCTCCGAGCAGCCCCTCCCGGGGCGCTCTCTGGCCCCCTGGATGCGCGGGGAGCCGCCGCCGCCGGGGCCGGCACCGCCGGCCTACGCCCGCATGTCGGCCTTCGGCGTCGAGAGCGACGCCCTGATCCACGAAGACCGCAAGTATCTGCGCTTCCGCCGCGACGAGCCGGCGGCCGGGCCGGCCCGGCGCGTCTTCGACCTGCAGGGCGATCCGCGGGAGACCCGTTCGCTGGGCGAGGACTTCGGCAGCGCCCAGCAGCTGATCGACGAGGCCGCCGGCCCGCACGGCCTCTCCTTCGAGTCCGCGCGCGAGACGGCCGATCCGGAGCTGGAGGGGCAGCTCCGGGCCCTGGGCTACCTCGACTAGCCGAGGCCGCGGCGGCCTCGCTGCGGCGCTACTCCGGCGCGGGCCCCGGGAAGCGCTCGCGCAGCACTCGCTTCAGCACCTTGCCGGTCGGATTGCGGGGGATCTCGTCGATGAACTCGACGGACCGCGGCTGCTTGAAGCGCGCCAGC
Organism: uncultured Spirochaetales bacterium; assembly: GCA_964649065.1. GTDB lineage: Bacteria > Myxococcota_A > UBA9160 > UBA9160 > SMWR01 > CAZYOL01. Next base: position 21,224 of record CAZYOL010000021.1, on the reverse strand, counting down.
TTGTTCTGGGTGAAGTCCAGGACCTCCTGAACGGTCAGCCCGGGATCCGAGCGCACCACCACGGCGAGGGGCGACTCGCCCCAGCGCTCGCTGGGCTGCCCGATCACGGCGACCTCGGAGACCTTCGGGTGCCCGAGGATCGCATTCTCGATCTCTGCCGGATAGACGTTCTCGCCTCCCGAGATGATCATGTCCTTGGTGCGATCCTGGATGTAGACGAAGCCGTCCTCGTCGCGGGTCGCCACGTCTCCGGTGTAGAGCCAGCCGTCGCGAATCGTCTCGGCGGTGGCTTCGGGGCGATTCCAGTACTCGCGCATCACGTGGGGGCCGCGCACCAGCACCTCGCCGGGCTCGCCGGGCTCCACGTCGCTGCCGTCCGGCCGCACCACGCGCACCTCGGTGTGGAAGAAGGGCTTGCCCGTCGAGCCGACGCGCTTCAGGGCCTCGTCCGGGGAGACCAGGCAGGCCGGGCCACAGCTCTCGGTCAGCCCGTAGACCTGGTGCACCTCGATGCCGAGCTTGGCGTAGGCCTCGATCAGCGTGACCGGCACCGGCGCGGCCCCGCTCATGATCCAGCGGATGCTGGGCGGAACGCTGCGGCCCTCGCCCATCTGCCGCCAGGTCGCGAGCATGAAGTTCAGCATGGCCGGAACCGCAAGCGCGATGTTGATCTCCTCGGTGCGGATCAGCTCCCAGATCCCGACCGGGTCGAAGCTGCGCGTCAGCACCGTCGTCGATCCGCGGTAGATGTTGCCCAGCATGGGCGTCAGCGCGCCCACGTGGAAGAGCGGCAGCGACAGCAGGTAGCGGTCGCGGTAGCGCACGTCCGCCGTCGGGGCGATCGTGAGCAGGGCCCAGAGCGTGGAGCCGTGGGTGTGGACTGCGCCCTTGGGCAGGCCGGTGGTGCCCGACGTGTACATGATGAAGAGCAGGTCGTCGTCGGCCGCCGTCACCTCGGGCGGCGCCTCGGGGGCAGCGGCCAGCAAGGCCTCGTAGGCTTCGGCGAAGTCGGCGCGGCTGTCGTCGGATCCCACGTGGATCCAGTGGCGGATGTCGCTGCCCTCGGAGCCACGGCCGTGGATGTCCGCCACGGCCTCGGCGAACTCGCCGCCGTAGATCAGGGTCTGGGCACCGGCGTCCTTCAGGATGAAGGCGAGCTCGTCCGGGACCAGCCGCCAGTTCACGGGGACCACCACGGCACCCAGCTTGGCCAGCCCGTAGAAGCTCTCCACGAACTCCGTCCCGTTCATGATCAGCAGCGCCACCCGGTCGCCCGAGCGGACGCCCCGGGCGGCCAGGGCCTGGGCTGCCCGGTTCGCGCGGGCATCCAGCTCGGCGAAGCTCAGGCGACGGGTGCCCTGGGCCTCGACCACGGCCTCCAGGCCGGGGCTCAGCTCGGCGCGCTTGGCCAGCAGCAGACCGACGTTGTTCTTCACGACTCCTCCGGACTCACCCCCCGGGGCCCAGGAGGATAGGGCACCGTCGGCCGGGAGCGGAGTGCCAGCCGGCGCGTTGCGACTAGACTCCCCGACCCGAGGAGGAGCCGATGGACTTCGAGACGATCCGGCTGGAGCTCGAGCGGGGCGTGGCGCGCCTCCAGCTCGACCGGCCCGAGGCAGCCCATGCCATCGACCTGCCGATGGCAAAGGAGCTGTGCACGGCGGCCACCCAGCTCGACGAGGACCCGTCGGTGCGCGCCGTGCTGCTGTCCTCCAGCGGCAAGATCTTCTGCGCCGGCGGCGACCTGGCCAGCTTCCAGGGGGCCGGCGACGGGGTCTCCGGCCACATCAAGGAGATCACGACCTTCCTGCACGCGGCCATCTCCCGACTGATCCGCATGCGGGCGCCGGTCGTGGTGGCGGTCAACGGGACGGCGGCCGGAGCGGGCCTGAGCCTCAGCTGTGCGGCGGATCTCGCGATCGCAGCGGCCTCGGCGCGCTTCACGATGGCCTACACGCGCGTGGCGCTGACTCCGGACGGCAGCTCGACCTACTTCCTGCCGCGCATCATCGGTCGCCGACGCACCCTCGAGCTGGCGCTCACCAATCGCACGCTCTCGGCCGAGCAGGCCCTCGACTGGGGCATCGTGAACCGGGTCGTGCCCGACGGAGAGCTCGAGGAGCAGGCGGGCCAGCTCGTGCGCCAGCTCGCCGAGGGCCCCACGCAGGCCTTCGCCGCCACCAAGCGGCTGGTCGAGAGCAGCCTGAACGAGGGGCTGGAGACCCAGATGGAGCTGGAGACGCGGGCCATCTCCGAGTCCTCGCGCTGCGAGGACGCCCGCGAGGGCCTGGCGGCCTTCCTCGCCAAGCGCCCGGCGCGCTTCAGCGGCCGCTAGCGAGTCCGCGCTACTCCACCCGGCCGTAGCGCGCCTTCTTGAAGGCGCGCGAGCTGTTGCTGCCGGGGCGCGCGTCGTAGGCGAGCAGCGCCACGATGCGCGGCCGGCCTCCCCGCACCGGGCTGACCCGGTGGATCGAGCGCCGGCCCGCGAAGATCATCAGCGTGCCCGGCGTCATCGGGAAGACCTCGAGCAGATCCGGCGCGCGCCCCTGCAGCACGCGTTCGACGCGCTCGTAGTGCTCGTCCTCCGCGCTGCGCACGAAGGGCGCGCACTCGAACTCCCCCCCGTCCGCGCTGGCCTGGATGGCCAGCGACACCACGAAGTCGGAGTTGTCGTAGTGCCAGCCCTGGATGTGCCCCTCGTCCATCAGCGTCAGATTGAGGGCGCCCAGCGGATCGGCCATGCGATACAGCGGCCTCCGCTGCAGGATCTCGGCCAGGAAGCCGGCGAGGGGCTCCCACGCGTAGAGCGCGCGCAGCGGCGAGTCGGCGGGGATGCGGTCGTAGGCAACCACCCAGGTGAGGCTGTGGCAGGCCGTGCGGCGCGGGTGGCCCTCGGGGAAGGAGGCGTCCGGCCTCTCCAGATAGGGCGTGCCCCAGGCGTCCTCCAGATGGGCGTGGGGCCGCAGCGACTCCGCCTCGCGCGCCATGGCGTGGAGCGCCCGGGGCCGCAGGAAGCCGGGCAGGATCGCGACACCCTTGCGCGCCAGCGAGCGCCGCGACTCCTCGACCCCTTCCCGCGCGGCGTCGAGATCGACCACCGGGTAGCGCTCCAGATCGACCATCGCCGCCGGATCGGCGCTCCCCGAGATCTCTCGCGGGCTCCTGCTCTGGCTCACGGGACCTCCGGCCCGAGCCTAGTCGACCCAGCCCAGCACGTCGCGGATCACGGACCAGCGGCGCCGCGTGGGATTCGGGTCCCGGCCCTGCACCCAGTGGTCGAAGGCCCGCTCGAGGGTTCCGTCCTTGCGCTTCAGGTCGATCCAACCCGAGAGGAAGTCGATCATCTCCTCCTCGCCGCGAGCCACCGGAAAGGCCACGGGAATGCGCAGCACATCGGGCTGGGGGACCACCACGGAGAACTCGGGATAGACCAACGACCAGGCGGCGCCGCCCTCGGCGCTCCAGACGATCGCGTCGAGCTCCGGCTGCTGGCCGCGCAGGAAGGGCCGCGGGCTCTGGATCGAGACGATCTCGGCCTGCGGCGCGAAGCTGCGGATCTTCTCGACGTAGTAGGGCAGGTTCGGCACCCCCAGCCGCAGGCTCTCCCGGGCGGCCAGCGCCTCGCGCGAGCGGAACTCGCTGCGCCGGTGGTCCGCCACCAGGAAGGCCAGGGTCAGGTCGAGGTGGGGCGTCGGCAGCGCGACCCGGGTCATCAGGTCCGTCGTCACGGGCGCGCCGGCGGCCAGGTCCAGGTAGCCGGCCTCCAGCAGGCGCGGGACGTCCTCCGGCTCCACCTTCACGAACTCGAGCGCCACGTCGAGCTCGTGGGCCAGGGCATTCATCAGCTCGACGTCGAAGCCCACCAGCTGGTTGCTCTCGTTCACGAAGGTGAAGGGCAGGCGGTCGACCTGATAGCCGACGCGCAGCAGGCCCCGCGCCCTGATCCGGTCCAGGGCCGGAATGCCGCGGTTCACGGGGGGCACGAAGCCCGGTGGTCCGTCGAGCACGGCGGTGCGGACGGGCTCGTCCAGCAGCTGCATCTCCACGAAGGCCTGGTACTTCTGGTACTCGTGGCCCAGCGCCTCGAAGGTCGCGCGCAGTCCCAGCAGGGTGGCCCCCCCCAGCAGCAGGGTCAGGGCCAGGTAGCGCCCCAGGCGCAGCCCGTCGAAGCGGATCAGGCCCCCGACTCCGCAGGCCGCCAGCAGGGCCAGCACCAGCGTGTGCACCGCGGCCAGCAGCGAGCCGAAGCGGTTGCCGACGACGTTGTCCACCACGATGAACAGACGGAAGGTGTCCGCCGGAATGCGGAACATGTCCAGCAGGAAGGGCACGGCGACGTAGGTGTTGCCGAAGAAGGTGAAGAGCCCCGAGACCGCGAAGGCCGGCAGCTCCGCCGCCGACAGCCCGTAGCCCGAGAGCCAGCCGGCGAAGGGCACGAAGGCCAGCGTCAGCAGCTTGCCCGCGCTCGGAAAGGTGTAGGAGGTGGGCACGACCACGTCGACCAGCGACTCCGCCGCCTCGGCATCGTCGGTGTGGAGGCGGACCAGCTCCTTGCTCTTCTCCGCCAGCACCGAGAGCACGACGAAGACGTTGCCGGTGGCGAAGGCCGTGACCAGCGCGTCCCGGGCCAGGCCCATCACCTCGCGGTAGGTGAAGGGAGTGAGGGCGGCCACCAGCCCGGGCAGCACCCACAGCGAGAGCAGCAGGGAGACGGCCGCGTAGGCGGCCACGTAGACCTGGAGGCCCGAGATCTCCTCCGGGTCGAGCACCCCGGCCGCCTGGGCCGCGATGGCGAAGACCCCGATCGGGGCCAGGCGCACGATGAAGCCGGTGATCCGCCCGAGCGCCTCGCCCAGGGTGTGGAGGCCCCGCAGCAGCGACTCCTTGCCCTCGACGCCGATCAGGGCGATGCCGAGCGCGGTGCTGAAGACGACGACGGCGGGCACCACGTTCTCGGCCAGCGACTCGAAGGGGTTCGCCGGAATGAAGAGCTCCAGGAAATCGAAGGGAGCGCGCTCCTCGACGAGGTTGGTGCTGAAGAAGGAGGCGGAGGTCCAGTCGGGGAAGGCCAGGGGCGTGGCCAGCACGGCCAGCAGCGCGATCGCCCACAAGAGCGCCAGGAAGAGACCCGCCTGACGCGCCAGGGACAGGGCCATGGCTGCGCTCAGATCTCCCAGGCCCCGGACCAGCGAGATCGCCACGTAGGGCAGCACGGTCATCTGCAGCAGACGGATGAAGGCCTGGCCCACCACGCCGACCGGCGCGATCAGCTCCCCGAAGAAGAGGCCCGCCACCAGGCCCAGCCCCAGGCCCGCGAAGACCTGCGCCGAGAGGCTCACGAGGCCGCGCTCCCGACGATCTCGCCGATGTCGAGCAGGTGAACCTGCCGGCCCCCGCCCAGGTGCGGCGAGTCGATCGCCACGCTCCGGCCGTCGCGGCTGGCGCGCGGGTGCAGATCGCAGCGCAGCTCCCCGAAGTACGAGAGGGGCAGCGGGAAGCGGCCGAGCTCGACGCGACGACCGCTGGGGACGTGGAAGAGGTAGAGGCTCTGCAGGAGATTCGTCCAGTCGGGATAGGTGTCGTTCAGGATCCACTCCGAGCCGGGCAGGGGCAGGTAGGTATTGTGACCGTTGCGCGTCATGACGCCCGCTCCCACGGCCTCGATCTCGCGGCTGCGGTCGCGCAGGAGGTAGAAGCCCGCCTGCCGGCCCTCGGGCCGGGTCCAGGCGCACAGGTGCTCCGCATCCCGCCACACGAAGTGCGAGGTGTGCCCGGAGGGATCGAGCACGTAGAGATCCGAGCCGTCCAGGTCGGCGGTCAGCATGCGGGTCTCGAAGCCCATCAGCGCGCGCAGCGCGGCGGGGTGGCGCAGGTGTCTGCGCCAGCGGTGCAGCACGGCGAAGCGGCTGGAGCCTGGAGACACCAGCAGGTGGTTGAAGTAGTGCCAGCAGCCCCGCAGGTCCTCGCCCCGGTGCGGAATGGCGGCCGCCCGGGCCAGCGACAGCACCAGGCGGGTCTCGCCGCTCTCGAGATCCATGCGGTAGACGCCGGAGCCCTCCGGCGCCCGCTGCGAGGCCTCGGGGTCCTCCACCCCGACGTAGCCGTAGCCGGGCCGCATGCGCTGGATGCGCGCGAAGTCGGCGCCGAGCGCCGTCTGCCCGTCCGGCGCCACCGCGTAGATCGGCCGGGGCAGGGTCCGCGGCTCGCCCGTCCTCGGGTCGAGCAGGCGACACACGAAGCGGTCGCCCTCCCGGTCGTTCCAGAGCACCTGCTGGCGGTCGCCCGGTCGCCACTGCAGCATGCAGCCCTGCTGCCAGCCCCAGGCGCTGCTCTCGCCCAGCGGCAGCCAGCGATCGCCGTCGGCCGTGTCCACCATTCCGACCCGGATCCGGTCCTCGGGTCGCGGCGAGCGGCCCTCGAAGTCGACCTGGTTGGCGAGCACGTAGCGCCCCGAGGCATCGAACTCGAGCTTGTCGTAGTAGCCGAACCAGTGGAATCGGGGCCCTCGGGTCAGCGTGCGCAGGGGAACCCCGGTCCAGGCCCGACCCGCGCAGCCGAGGGGCGCCGCGGCAGCGAGGCCCGCGAGCGCCGCCATGCCGGCCCCCCGGAGCAGGCGACGACGGGTCCAGCCGGGATCGGCGTCGCCGGGACTCGCGAGGGTGGCGATCGGCACGCCCGGATTCTAGTCGCGCCGCGACGCGCTAGCCTCGGCGGCCCGGAGCGCCAGAGAGATGCAACAGGTCGCCGCGCGGGTCCTCGCCCTGCTGATCGGCTTCGCGCTGCTGGGCCTCGTGGAGCTGGCGCTGCGGCTGGTGGGCCTGGGCGACCCGCTCGAGCGGCCGGACCCCTTCGCCGGCTTCTCGAACGTCCAGCCGGCCTTCCGCGAGGCGCTGGGCGCCGACGGCCGTCGCTACTGGGTGGCGACCCGCGACCGCTCGCGCAGCCGCAGCTTCCGGGCCGAGAAGCCCGAGCCGGGCTTCCGCGCCTTCGTCTTCGGGGGCTCCTCCGAGGCGGGCACGCCCTACGGCTACGAGTACAGCTTCGCGGCCTTCCTGCGCGAGCAGCTGGCCTCCGCGCTTCCGGACCGCGAGATCGAGGTGGTGAACTGCGCGGTGGACGGCTACGGCAGCCGACGCCTGCTGACCGTCGCCGAGGAGGTGGCCCGCCACGAGCCCGACCTCTTCGTGATCTCGGTGGGCCACAACGAGGTGATCGAGCAGCGCCACTACCAGCACCTGATCGACTACCCCACCTGGCTCTTCGACCTGCGCCAGGCGCTGCGCCGCCTGCACCTGGCCGTCCTCGTCGAGGACGCGGTGGGCCAGGCGCGCCAGGCCCGGCGCCCGGAGATCGAGCTTACGGAGGCCTTCCCCGTCATAGGCTCGCAGTCGGAGGACTACTGGGGGTCCGATCCGGAGCTGCAAGTCCGCCAGCGCCACTACGCCCTGGCGCTGCTGCGCAACAACGTCGAGCGCATGATCCACCTGGCGCGGGGGGCGGGCGCCCGTGTGGTGTTGATGAGCCAGTCCAAGAACTACGCGGACTGGCCCGTCACCCGGTCCGGCGAGCCGGAGGGCCTCGGGGCCGCCGAGCTGGCCCGCTGGCAGCGCGCCAGCGAGGCGGCGCGGGCCGCCCGGGAGGCCGGGCAGACCGAGGCGGCAGTCGAGGCCCTGCGGCGCGCCCTGGCGCTGGCTCCCGACCACGCGGCGAGCCACGAGATGCTGGCCGACGCGCTGCGCGCCCGCGGCGACCTGGCCGCCGCGGCCCGGCACTACCGCAGGGCGCACGACGCGATGATCCAGTTCGGGACGGTGCCCGAGCGCAACGCCCTGCTGCGCGAGCTGGCCCGCGAGCACGGCACGCTCTGGATCGACATGGAGGCGATCTTCGAGGCGGAGAGTCCGGGCGGGCTGGTGGGCTTCGACTGGTTCGTCGACTTCCTGCACCCGAACCTCGCGGGCCACCAGCGCATGGCCCGGGCCGTCCTGGAGACGCTGCGCCGGGCGGGAGTCCCGCGGCCGGCCGGCGACTGGCGCCCGGTGGCGGAGCTGGCGAGCCCGGAGGTCCTGCTCAGCGCGCAGCCGAGGCTGCGGGTGCAGGAGCTGCGCATGCAGGTCGTGGCGGAGCTGGCCTCCCGCCGCCCGGAGGCCGCCGCGCGCGCCCTGCGGGAGCTGCGGCGGCTGGCGCCCGGGGATCCCCAGCTCGAGACCCTCGAGGCCTGGGTGGCCGGGGAGCTGCCCTTCGCGCCGTGAGGCCGGCTCGCTAGACCGGTCTCGGGGCCTGTGCTTCTCTGCAGCCGATGCTCGATCCGCGCACGCTGGCCGACCGCCGCGAGGAGGCCCTCGAGAGCTGCCGCCGCCGCGGCGTGCAGGCCGACGTCGACGGCGCCATCGCGGCCCAGGAGCGCTTCGCCGCCGCCCAGACGGAGCTGGGGGAGATCAACCGGCGCCGCAACGAGCACCAGAGCGCGGGCAAGCGCAAGCTCGCCGCCGACGAGCGGGAGGCCCACGTCGCGGAGGGGCGCCGCCTGAAGGAGGCCGCGGCCGCCGCCGAGGCCGCCGTGACCGAGGCCCAGAGCGCACTGGACGCGGCGATCGCCAGCATCCCGAATCTGATCCACCCGGAGGTTCCCGTCGGCGGCGAGCACGACTTCCGCGAGCTGCGGCGGGTCGGCAGCCCCCGCAGCTTCGACTTCGAGCCCCTCGACCACCTGACCCTGGCCGAGCGCCTCGACCTGCTCGACTTCGAGGCCGGGTCGCGGGTGGCCGGGCAGAAGTGGCCCTTCCTCAAGAACGAGGCCGTGCTGCTCGAGCTGGCGCTGCAGCGCTTCGCCCTCGACCTCGTCCAGGAGCACGGCTTCACGCCCCTCGCCACGCCCGACGTGGCGCGCCGCACGATCGTCGACGCGCTGGCCTTCTCGCCGCGCGGCCCCGAGACCCAGATCTACTCGCTCGAGGGCGAAGACCTGGACCTGATCGGCACGGCCGAGATCACCCTCGGCGGCCTGCACGCCGGCGCCCTGCTCGACGAGGCCGAGCTGCCCCTGCGTCTGGCCGGCATCTCCCACTGCTTCCGCACCGAGGCCGGCTCCCACGGGCGCGAGAGCCGCGGGCTCTACCGCGTGCACCAGTTCACGAAGGTCGAGATGTTCGTCTTCTGCCGTCCCGAGGAGGGTGAGGCGATGCACGAGGAGCTGCTGGCCATCGAGGAGCGTGTCTTCCAGACCCTGGAGATCCCCTACCGGGTGATCGACGTGGCCAGCGGCGACCTCGGGGCGCCGGCCTACCGCAAGTACGACATCGAGGGCTGGATGCCGAGCCGCGGCGAGGGCGGTGCCTACGGCGAGCTGACCAGCACGTCGAACTGCACGGACTACCAGGCGCGGCGCCTGCGCACGCGCTTTCGGCGCGCGGAGCCGAAGCGCAACGAGCTGGTCTACACCCTGAACGGCACCGCCGTGGCCGTGCCGCGCACGCTGGTCGCCCTTCTCGAGAACCACCAGCGCCAGGACGGCTCGATCGCCATCCCCAAGGCCCTCGAGCCCTATGCCGGCTTCGACCACATCGGACCGCGCTGAGGCCGGGCTCGTCCTCGGGACCGCCGGCCACATCGACCACGGCAAGACCGCGCTGGTCGGAGCCCTGACGGGCGTGGACACGGACCGCCTGCCCGAGGAGAAGGCCCGGGGGATCACTCTGGAGCTGGGCTTCGCCCCCCTCGACCTGCCGGAGGGCGCGCGGCTCTCGGTGGTGGACGTGCCCGGCCACGAGAAGCTGGTGCGTACGATGGTGGCGGGAGCCGCGGGCATCGATCTGGTGTTGCTGGTGGTGGCCGCGGACGAAGGGGTGATGCCCCAGACGAGGGAGCACGCGGCGATCTGCGACCTGCTGGGCATCCGCCACGGGGTGGTGGCACTCACCAAGATCGACCTGGTCTCGGCCGACGTGGTGGGCCTGGCGCGCGAGGAGGTCGGCGAGCTGCTGCAGGGCACCGGCCTGGAGGGGGCCCGCTGCGTTCCGGTGTCGGCCCGCGCCGGCGAGGGTCTCGACGAGCTGCGGGCCGCCCTGGCGGAGGCCGCGGCCGCCGCCGATCCGCGCACGCCGCGGGCGGGTCCGCCGCGGCTCTTCGTCGACCGCGCCTTCACGGCCCGGGGCTTCGGCTGCGTGGTGACCGGCACGCTGACCGGCGGAGCCTTCCAGGTGGGCGATCGGGTGGTCCTGCAGCCCTCGCAGCAGCCGGCGCGGGTCCGGGGCCTCCAGAGCCACGGTCAGCAGACCCGCCGCCGGGGGCCCGGGGTGCGCTGCGCCGTGAATCTGCAGGGCATCGAGCTGCGCGAGGTGCGAAGGGGCGAGCTGCTGACGCACCCCGGGGCCCTGCGCTGCACCGCCACCCTCGACGCCCGGCTCCACTGGCTGGCCTCGGCGCCGCCCCTGGAGGAGCCGCGGTCGGTCGAGCTGCTGCTGGGAGCGGCCGTGCGCCGCGCCCGCGCCGCGCCGATCGGCGCGGCCCTGGCTCCGGGAGCCCGCGGCTTCGCGCGGCTCCACATCGAGGCCGAGCCGCTCCCGGCGCTGCCGGGCGACCGCTTCGTCCTGAGAGGCTTCGCCCGCACCGAGCTGGGCGCCACGCTGGGAGGTGGCTGCGTGCTCGACGTGGCGCCGCCGCATCGTCGCCGCAGCGACCCGCGGCTGGCGGCCGAGCTGGAGGTCCTCGACCGCCTCGATCCCGTGTCGGGCCTGGCGCTGCGGGTGGAGCGCGCCGGCTTTCGGGGCGTGAGCGCCGAGCAGCTGGCGCAGGAGACCGGCCTCGGGGAGATCGACCTGGCGGCCGCCCTCGCCGAGCTGAGGCAGTCGGGGCGCGCGCTCGAGGCGCGCCGCTCCGGCGGCTCCACCTGGATCCAGGCCGAGGCGCTGGCGGCACTGAGCGCGCGGCTGCGCGAGGCGCTGGAGCGCTTCCACCGGGCCGAGCCGCTGCAGCCCGGCATGGCGAGCGGCGCGCTGCGCGGCTGCCTGCCGGGCAACGTGCCCCCGGAGATCGCCGAGTCGGCCCTCCACGGGCTGGTGGAGCGCGGCGAGGCGAGGGTCGAGGCCGACCGGGTGCGCCGGCCGGATCACGAGGTGGCGCTGCCCGAGGCGGAGCAGCGGCTGGCCGAGCGCATCGCCCAGACGGCGCGGGCGGCCGGGCTCGAGCCGCCGGCGCCGCGCGACTGGGCCGAGCAGCTGGGCGCGACGCTGCCGCGCTTCCGCGAGCTGGCGGGCTACCTGGAGCGGGCGGGCCGGCTGGTGCGGGCGCCGGGCGAGCTGTGGTTCGACGCCGAAGCGGTCGCCGCGCTGCGCCGTCGCGTGTCGGCTCACCTGGACGAGCACGGCCGGCTCACCACCCCCGAGTACAAGGCCCTGATCGGCACGACCCGGCGCACGGCCGTGCCCCTGATGGAGCTGCTCGACGCGGAGCACCTGACCATCCGCCGGGGCGAGGCGCGCTTCCGGGCCGCCGGCAGCCGCAGCCGCGGGGCGAGCGGTTGACCCGGCTCCCCGCTTCCCGGATGCTCGCGTCTCCGGAGGGCCCATGACGATTCCCGACTTCTCGAGACCGCCCGAGGCGCGAGAGGCCCCTCCCCTCCAGGGACCGCAGAGCTTCGGAACCCTCTCGATCGTCTTCGGCAGCCTGGTGCTGCTCTGGACGCTGGCCCAGCTGGGCCTGGCCGCCACCAGCACCGGCGAGGTGGATCCCGCGATCGTCGATCCGGCGGCGCGCGAGCTGGTGGCCCGGGCGCAGCACTTCGGCCTGCTGCAGCCGCTGCTGCTCGCGCCCGCCTCGGCCGCCTTGATCTGGGTCGGCTCGGGCCAGCGCGGCTACCGGCGCTGGGCGCTGCGGGCCTCCCTGGGCTGGGCCGCCGCCGGCCTCGGGGTGCTGGGGATCCTGGTCGTCCACGCCCTGGCGATCCAGATGCCGCTGGCGCGCGAGGTCATCGAGCTGAGCCTCCCGAGCGGCCCGGAGGCCGAGGCCACGCGGGCCATCGCCCTGGGAACGGCCTGGGCCGTCGTGGCGCTGGAGATCCTGCCCTTCCTGCCCTACCCGCTGGTCCTGCTCTGGTACTTCCGCCGCGAAGACGTCCGCGCAGCGATGACTCGCTAGTCCCCGCGGCCGGAGGGCGCCGGCCCGCGGCCTCGGCGCCGCTAGCCGGCGCTCTTTCGATACAGCGCGATGTAGTTGGCGGCGAGGCAGCGAAAGCGTCCGCCGCGTCCCGAGCGGTCGGCCCATTCGGAGAGTCGCATGTAGCTCCTCGCCAGCAGGTGGTCGAGGGGATGCGGAACGAAGTAGAAGTTCGTGTAGCGCTCGTCGATGGGCTCGAAGCCCCGCGCCGCCATCAGGCGGTGCAGCTCCTCCGGGTCGAAGGCCCGATGCGCGACCTGCGCCATCCGCGTGAGCGGGGCGCCCGACCAGCGCACGTAGAGGGGGAAGAGCAGACGCCGCAGCGGCGCCAGCCAGTCGCGCACGCGGAAGTTCCAGCAGGACTTGTGGGGCACGGTCACCAGCGCCAGCCCGCCGGGCGCCACGACCCGGCCGATCTCGTCCAGGGTCGGAGCGGGCTCGGCGAAGTACTCGAGCAGGGCCACGGCGGTGAGCAGCGGAAAGCTGGCGTCGTCGAAGGGCAGGGCCTCCGAATCGCCGCGCTCGAAGCAGACGCGATCGCCGCGCAGACGCTGGGCGTGGAGGCGCTGCGCTCGCGCCACCATCTCCGCGCTGTAGTCCACTCCCACGTAGCGGAGGTCGTGCTGTGCGAAGAAGCGCAGCAGATCGCCGGTGCCGCAGCCGAGGTCGAGCACGGCCTCCGGCACGCGCCCCTCCAGCAGCTCCTCGACGGCTCGTTGGCGCGTCACGAAGTTGTAGGAGATGCGATCCGGCCGGCCCTCGTAGAGGCTCTCCCAGGAGCGGGCGGCGGCGATGTCGTCGAAGACTGCAGCGACCTGCTGCTTGCTGGTCATACCGGTCCCCTTGCGCGGTGAATCGGGTGAGAGGCGAAGAGCTCTCCGTTGGTGCACGAGCGGAGACCGGCCCCGGCGAGGCGCGCCAGCAGGCCGTCCAGGCGCTGCCAGTCGTCGGCCGCATCCATCTCCCAGCTGTGCAGATAGAGGTGCGCCACTCCGCCGCAGCGGCGTGCGGCCCGCACCGCCACCAGGAAGTGCTCGCTCCAGTCCCGGAGCAGCCGGAAGCGGGTCGCGAAGCTCCAGAGCCCGCGCCAGTTGCCTTCCAGGAGCGCGTGGCGGGCCTGGATCCAGGCCGAGTGGGACCAGGCGTGGGTGCTCACGTCCCAGAGCATCGGGTGGCGGGGCACGTCGATGCGATTCCAGCGGCTGGTGCGGGCGCCCAGGAAGCCCGCGTCGGCCACGGCGCGCACGGCGGCGCGGTCGAGCTTGCCACGCGGATAGCAGAAGGCCGCCACGGGCCGGCCGGTCAGGTCTTCGAGCCAGCGCTTGCCGTCCTCGACCTGGTGGCGCAGCTCCCCGGCGGGCAGGCCCGCCAGCGGCACGTGACCGTAGGTGTGGGCCCCGAGCTCGAAGCGCCGGGCGAGCTGCCGCAGCTGGGCCGGGGCCAGCACCTCGCGCTCCGGGTTGTGCGCGGGGACGTAGAAGGTCGCAGCCAGACCGTGGCGCTCGAGCAGCTCGGCGGCGCGCAGGTCGCTGGGGTGACCGTCGTCGACGCTGATCGTGAGGAAGCCCGCTTCCGACATGCAACCGCGACTCATGGCCCCCCGCTCCCTTGTCGGCAGCTGCCTCGGGGCCTTGATCCCCCCTGCGCAGGCCGGGGCGTCAAGCTCCGGCCGCTGCGGACGATTGGCCGTGGGTGGCCCAGGTCCTCGTCCCGTCGCCGCCGCTGGCCGAAGCCCCGCTCCGGCTCCGGGACCGCCTTTCGCGCTGCGGGAGCCTGGCGGCCCCGGGAGCCAGCGCGGCCGTGGCCCTGGCGGCCTACGGGGCCACCCTGGCACCGACCGTCGGCTTCCTCGACAGCCCGGAGCTCTCGGCCGCCGCCCTGACCCAGGGCGTGGCGCACCCGACCGGCTACCCGCTGCTGACGGCCCTCGGCTTCGCCTTCTCGAGCCTGCTGCCCGTGGGCGATCCGGCCTGGCGCCTCAACCTGCTCTCGGCGCTCGTCGCCAGCCTGGCCGTCGGCCTCACGGCGGCCGTCGCCCAGCGCCTGTCCGGGCGGCGCCTGGCGGGCTGGGTGGCCGGGGGGGCGCTGGCCTTCCTGCCGGCCTTCTGGATGCAGGCCACGCTCTTCGAGGTCTACGGCCTGCACCTCGCCTTCCTGGCGGGCCTGGTCCTGCTCTGGCTGCGCTTCGACGAGGAGCCCCGCCCCGGGGCGCTGCGCCTGCTGACCTGCGCGGCCGCACTGGCGGCGACCCACCACCTGATGATCGGCCTGGTACTGCCGGTCGTCGCGCTGGCCAGCGCGGCGCGTGCTCGGGGCCTGCTCTCGCCGGTGGAGCTGGGGCGGTTGGCGCTGTGCGCACTGCTGCCCCGGGGCGTGCTGGCCTAACTGCCGGTGGCCGCCAGCCACGGGCCCCTGGTCAACTGGGGCGACCCCTCGACGCCGGGTCGGCTCTGGCTCCACGTGACCGGCGCCCAGTACCGCGGCCTCGGCCCGGGTGAGGCGGATCTGGCTGCCGAGCTCTGGGACTTCGCGCGCGAGTGCGGGCGGGGCTTCACGGGCCCCGGGCTGTCGCTGGCTGGGGTCGGGTTGCTGGCGGCGGCCCGGCGCCTTGCGCCCCGACGAGCGGCCGTGCTCGGCGCGATCTTCGCCGGCGGTCTGGGCTTCGGGGCCGTCCACCCGGGCCTGGACCGCGAGCCCTTCTTCCTCAACGCCTTCTGGACCCTGGCGGTGAGCGCCGGGCTGGGTGCCGGCGCACTCCACGGATGGCTCGCCGCCCGCCGCCCGGACCGGGCCCGTGCCGCAGGCCTGGTCCTGGCCGCCGCGCCCCTGCTGCCGCTCCTCGCCCACGCTCCCGAGCAGAGCCGCCGCAGCGACTACCGGGCCCACGACCGGGCCCTGGCGGCGCTGGCCGTGCTCCCGCCCGACGCCACGCTGCTGGTCGCCGGGCCGCTGGGCTATCCGCCGGTCTACGCCTCCCTGGTGGAGGAGCTGCGCCCCGACGTCCGCGTCGTCGACCTGTGGCTGCGCATCCGCAGCGACGGCGGCGGCTACGGACCGGAGCTGGAGGCCCTGCGCCGCTCGCCCGAGCCGGGCGACCCGACCCTGCGCGTCGCCGCCGCCGCCGCGGGCTGGGGCCGGCCGGTCTTCCTGGAGCCCGGGGTGCGCGAGCGGACCTGGGAGCGTATCGGCCTGGCGCGCGTGCGCGGCGGCGCGCTGGATCGCCTGGTCCCGAGCTCCGCAGCTGCCCCCCCCGCCGCGAGCCACGCCGGGCCGCTCGTCGCCCGCTTCGAAGGCGGCTGGCTGCTGACCGGCGCCCGCCTGGAGCCCGACCGGGTGGAGCGCGGCGATCCGGTCCGGATCCGGCTCGCCTGGCGCCGGATCGGCGCGCCGCCGGAGGCGCTGCCGAAGGTCCGGCTGCTGGCGGGCACGCCGGAGGGCAGCCTCCTCGAGGATGGCGCGGGCCGGCCGCTGCTGCGCCACCAGCACGCCTGGGGCCAGGGCTGGCCGGGGGCGGCCCGGGCCTCGTCGCTGGCCGAGTCCCTGGTGCTGGTCGCGCCGCGCGCCCTGCCCCTCGGGCCGGTGGCGCTCTTCCTGGGCCTGGAGGGCCCCGAGGGTCCACTGGCGACCGAGGGCGGCAAGGCCTTCGCCCGCATCGGCGAGCTGGAGATCGCGCCCCGCCGGCGTCCGCTCTGGACGCTGCCCTAGAGGCTGGCGAAGAGCCGCTCGACCGACTGCCGGGCCCAGTCGAGCAGCGGCATCTCGCCCAGGATCGGCAGCCACAGCTGGTTCGGGAACAGCCCCAGGGCCACCACCGCCACCGCGCAGACGCCGATCACCGCCCCCTCGCCGGTGCCGAGGACCTGCCGCGGCGCCTCCTCCCCCGGCTCGCGCATGTACATCAGCACCGGGATGCGCAGGTAGTAGTAGACCGAGACGACGCTCATCAGCACGGCCAGGATGGTCAGCGGTATCTGCCCGCCGCGCACGGCCGCCGTGAAGAGGTTGAACTTGGCGTAGAAGCCCACGGTTCCCGGGATCCCGGCCAGCGAGATCACGAAGAGGGTCATCAGGCCGGCCAGGGCCGGTCGGGTCTTCGCCAGGCCGGCCAGGGCTTCCGGCTTCTCGCAGTCCTGGCCGCGGTGGGCGAGGGCCACCAGCACGCCGAAGGCCCCGAGGTTCATGAAGACGTAGCCGACCAGGTAGAAGACGATCGCCGAGTAGCCCTCGGCCGTACCGACCACGACGCCGATCAGCATGTAGCCCGCGTGGGCGATGCTCGAGTAGGCGAGCAGCCGCTTGAGGTTGTCCTGGATCACGGCCATCACGTTACCGACGATCATGGTGAGGGCCGCCAGCACCCACAGGATGTTCACGAGGGCCGGCTCGAGGGGCCCCAGCCCCAGCAGCAGGACGCGCAGCAGGCCGCCGAAGGCGGCGGCCTTCACGGTCACCGACATGAAGGCCGTCACGACCGCCGGGGATCCCTCGTAGACGTCCGGGGTCCACTGGTGGAAGGGCACCGAGGAGATCTTGAAGGCGAAGCCGACCATCAGGAAGGCCAGGCCGATCAGCGCCAGCGCGCTCTCGGGGTCGAAGCTCTCGCGCAGCACGGCGAGCGAGGTGGAGCCCGTCGATCCGTAGAGCAGGGCCATGCCGTAGAGCATGATCGCGCTCGCGAAGGAGCCGATCAGGAAGTACTTCATGGCCGATTCGTTGCTGCGCGGCTTGCGGCGATCGAAGCCGGCCAGCACGTAGATCGGAATGCTCATCAGCTCCAGGCCCAGAAAGATCGTCAGCAGGTCCAGCGCCGCGACCATCAGCAGCATTCCGCAGGTCGAGAGCAGCAGCAGGGCGTAGAACTCGCCGTGGTTGATCTGCATCTCCTGCAGGTAGAAGATCGCCAGGGCGCAGGAGAGCAGCGAGGCGAAGAGCACCACGATCATCAGGAAGCCGGAGAAGGAATCGAGCTGGAAGAGCGGGCGGCTCGGGTTGAAGACCTCGGCACCCCCGGTCGCGAAGCCGGCGAAGGCCGTGTAGAGGGCGAGGGCCAGGAAGAGCATCGAGGTGGAGGCCAGCAGGTCGCCGATGCGACCGGCCGCGACGCCGGCCCGGCTCAGGAAGACCTCCCCGAGCAGCACGACCATGGCGCCGATCGCGACGAAGCCCAGGGGCGCCAGCGGCGAGAGATTCACCTCGGGAATC
The DNA here is from genome assembly GCA_964649065.1 of uncultured Spirochaetales bacterium. Lineage (GTDB taxonomy): Bacteria > Myxococcota_A > UBA9160 > UBA9160 > SMWR01 > CAZYOL01. The sequence goes on along the minus strand of CAZYOL010000021.1, from coordinate 3,869 downwards.
GGGGTCAAGGCGCCTCCTCCGAGCCCGCGTCGGCCTCGCTCGGAGCCCGGGCGACCGGCGGGAAGGCGCCGGCCTCGATCATCTGCTGACGCAGGTCGGCGACCGCGGGTCGGATGCGGCTGAGCAGGGTTTCGGGGTAGAGACCGATCCAGACGATCGGCAGGATCATCACCGCCATCACGGCCTTCTCGCGCAGGGAGAGGTCGATCAGGCTGCGGTTCTCGGCGATCTCGACCGGGCCGAACATGACGCGCCGGTACATCCAGAGCATGTAGGCCGCCGCCAGCACCACGCCGCTGCTGGCCAGCACGCCCACGATCAGGGGGTGCACCAGGAAGGTCCCCATCAGGATCAGGAACTCGCCCACGAAGCCGTTCAGGGCCGGCAGCCCGATGCTCGACATGGCCACGACCCCGAAGCAGGCCGCGAAGACGGGCATGGGCTTGGCCACGCCGCCGAAGTCCGCGATCAGGCGCGTGTGGCGGCGCTCGTAGATCATGCCCACGAGCAGGAAGAGGGCGCCGGTGGAGAGGCCGTGGTTCACCATCTGCAGCACGCTGCCGGAGATGCCGTGCTCGCTGAAGGAGCCGTCCGCCGAGAAGGCGAAGAGGCCGAGCATGACGAATCCCAGGTGGGCCACCGAGGAGTAGGCCACCAGCTTCTTCACGTCCGCCTGGACCATCGCCACCAGCGAGCCGTAGACGATGCCGACCAGCGACAGGGCCACCATCAGCGGAACGAAGTCGACGGCCGCCGAAGGGAAGAGGGGCAGGCCGAAGCGCACGAAGCCGTAGGTCCCCATCTTCAGGAGCACGCCCGCCAGGATCACGGAGCCCGGCGTCGGCGCCTCGACGTGGGCGTCGGGAAGCCAGGTGTGCAGCGGGAACATCGGCACCTTGATCGCGAAGGCCAGCGCAAAGGCCGCGAAGAGCCAGGTCTGGCTCTGCCACCAGGGCGTCTCCCCGGGGACGGGCGTGGCCGCGATCCGGGTGTCCAGCAGCGCCAGGCCTCCCCCGGGTGGGCTCACGAAGTCGAGGGTGAGCCGACCCGTCTGCTCCCAGGCCAGGTAGTAGACCACCAGCATCGCGACCAGCATCAGCAGCGAGCCGAACATGGTGAAGAGGAAGAACTTGACGGCCGCGTAGACGCGCCGCTGCCCGCCCCAGATGCCGATGATGAAGTACATGGGAACCAGCATCAGCTCCCAGAAGAGATAGAACTGGAAGAGGTTGAGCGAGACGAAGGCGCCGATCATCCCGGTCTCGAGCGCGAGCATGAAGAAGACGTAGCTGCGCACCGAGCGCTGGATGTCGTTCCAGGAGGCGACGAAGACCACGGGCACCAGGAAGGTGGTGAGCAGCACGAGGACCAGGCTGATGCCGTCGATGCCCACGAAGTAGTGGATGCCGTAGTCCGGGATCCAGGGCGCGTACTCGAGCATCTGGAAGCCCGCGCGCTCCGGGGCATAGTTCGCGAAGAGGCGCAGGGAGAGCAGGAAGTTGAGCGCCGAGGTGCCCATGGCGATGGAGCGCCAGAGGCTGTCCGGCAGCCGGAAGAGGGAGCCCGCCAGGAGCAGCGCCAGGGCCGTCGCCAGCGGGAAGAAGGTGACGATGGAGAGGAGCTTGTCGTCGAGCGGCATCCCGGACTAGCCGAGCAGGTAGCCCACCATCAAGGCGGCCCCTGCGATCATGAAGAAGATGTAGCCCTGGGCGAAGCCCGACTGTCCGTACTTGAGCACCCGGTCCGCCAGCCCGCGGATGCCGTGGGCGCTGCCGTTGACCGCCGCACCATCGATCAGGGCGGTGTCCACGCCGCGGAAGAGCACGGCCTCCGAGACCCAGAGCAGCGGCCGCACGACGACCGCGTCGTAGAGCTCGTCCACGTAGTACTTGTCGAGGACCAGCCGGTAGAGCCCGCCGGCCCGCTCGGCCAGCCGCCCCGGCAGCCCGGGATTCCGCACGTAGAGCCACCAGGCCGCGAGCAGGCCCAGGGAGGCCATGGCGATCGCGGCCAGGGCCATCAGGTACTCGGTGCTGTGCTCGAGGTGGTGGTGCTCGTCGCCGTGGGGAAAGAGCGGCCCGAGGAAGTTCTTCAGGCTGTGCGAGCTCTGCACCTCCAGGCCCAGCAGGTCGGCGTAGGCCTGGGGAATGCCCAGCAGGCCCCCGACCCCCGAGAGCAGGGCCAGCACGAAGAGGGGCTGGACCACCCAGGGGCTGGGCTCGCGAATGTGGCTGCGCACCTCCTGGGGTACCCGCAGCTCTCCGCCGAAGACCAGGAAGTAGAGCCGGAACATGTAGAAGGACGTGAGCCCGGCGGTGCCCAGGCCCAGGGCGTAGAGCCAGCTGCTGCCGGGCAGGCCCGAGCTGTAGGCGGCGACCAGGATCTCGTCCTTCGAGAAGAAGCCCGACAGGGGCGGGAAGCCGGCGATGGCGATCACCCCGATCAGGAAGACCAGGTGGGTCTGGGGAATCTTGCGGCGCAGCCCGCCCATCTTGCGAACGTCCTGCTCGTGGTGAACGGCGAGGATCACGGAGCCGGCCGCCAGGAAGAGCAGGGCCTTGAAGAAGGCGTGGGTGGTCAGGTGGAACATGGCGCCGGTGTAGCCGCCACAGCCTGCGGACATGAACATGTAGCCGAGCTGGCTCACGGTGGAATAGGCCAGCACCTTCTTGATGTCGGTCTGCGGGATCGCGATGGTGGCCGCGAAGAAGGCGGTGAGGGCCCCCACCCAGGCCACCAGGGCCGAGACCTCGGGCGCCGCGGCGAAGAGGAAGGAGAGCCGGCAGATCATGTAGATGCCGGCCGTGACCATGGTGGCCGCGTGGATCAGGGCGGAGACCGGGGTCGGACCGGCCATGGCATCGGGAAGCCACACGTAGAGGGGGATCTGGGCCGACTTCCCCGCGGCGCCCACGAAGAAGCACAGGGCCACGAAGTTGGCGACGCTCCAGGCCGGCGCCCCGGGCAGCACGTCGGCCATCGACAGGGCGGCCACGGCCTCGAAGCCCCCCTCGATGCTCGCGAAGGCCAGGGAGGCGGCATCGACCTTCACCAGGGCCGCGAAGAGCACGAAGATCCCGACCAGGAAGCCGAAGTCTCCGATGCGATTCACGATGAAGGCCTTGCTGCCGCAGAAGGCGTTCCAGCGATCGCTGTACCAGAAGCCGATCAGCAGGTAGGAGCAGAGGCCCACGCCCTCCCAGCCCAGGAAGAGCAGCACCAGGTTGTCGCCCAGGACCAGCACCAGCATCGCCGTGGTGAAGAGGTTCAGGTAGGCGAAGAAGCGCTGGAAGCCCTTGTCCTCCCGGTGGTCGTCGTCCATGTAGCCCACCGAGTAGAGGTGGATCAGCAGGCCGACGCCGGTGACGATCAGGATCATCAGGGCCGAGATCGGATCCAGGCGGAAGCCCAGCTCCACGGCGAAGCTCTGGGCGTCCGGGGTGAGGCCCCCGATCCAGGTGTAGACGCTGTCGACCAGGACGCGGGAATCGCCGGGCTGCTGCAGCAGCTCCGCGAAGACCACGCAGGAGAGCAGGAAGGAGCCGAGCACGCTGCCGCAGGAGAGGGCGATCACCAGCGCCCGGGGGGACTCCCCGCGCCGCACCAGGCCCAGGTTCAGGCCGTGGAAGAGCGCGGCCAGCAGGGGCAGCAGCGGGATCCAGCGCAGCAGCTGGGTCTCGGTGGCGGCGCCTCCGTCTACCATCGCAGCAGCCTGACCTCTTCGATGTCCACCGAGTCGCGGTTCCGGAACATGGCGATCACGATGCCCAGACCCACCGCCACCTCGGCGGCGGCCACCGCGATCACCATCAGGACGAACATCTGGCCGTCCAGGTTCTCGGGGTGCAGGCGGTTGATGCCCACGAAGG
>CAZYOL010000020.1:0-34969 GCA_964649065.1 uncultured Spirochaetales bacterium | reverse complement strand
CCGCCTGCGCGGGCCCGGTGCCGGTGGGATCGGGCGCGCGGGGGCCCTTGCGTCGCGCCGGCTCGGCGTCCACCTCGAAGCCCTCGGGCGCCGGGCCCGGCGCCCCGGGCAGGAAGGACTGGTGTGTGCGCCCGCGCACCAGCAGCCGGCCGTCCTCCGCGTCGACCAGGTCGGTCTCGTTGACCACGTAGTCCCGTCCGCGCTTCGCGTAGCGCTCGACGATGGTCGAGCGCGAGACGACGCTGCGGCCGATGGGCAGCAGGTCGAAGAGCTGCCAGTCCTGCTGAGCGTGCAGGTTCCCGAAGAGGTTCTGCAGGTACCACTCGCCGACGAAGCGGTAGCACTCGGAGTGGAAGAGCAGCGGCGGAGCGACCTCGTCGAACAGGGGGTTGTGGTCGTCCAGGGCGTCGGCGTAGAAGTCGACCAACTCGCGGGTGACGGCGTAGCGGCTCGAGCCGCAGTGGAGGCCCACTCGGGCCGGCTGTCCCTTGAGATTCATCGCGCCTCCGGGGCCTGGACGGGCCCCATAGCCTACCCTCCCCGCCCCGTGGAGTCCCCGGTGCACAACGTCGGTGGCTGGCTCGCCCGCCGGGCGGAGTGGGCGGGCGACCGGCCGGCCCTGATCGAGGGGCAGCGCGCGCTGAGCTACCGGCAGCTCGAGGAGCGCAGCGCCCGCTGCGCCGCGCTGCTGGCCGATCGCGGCGTGGGGCGCGGCGACCGGGTCGCCCTGCTGCTCCGAAACCGATCGGCGTACCTGGAGCTGGTCTTCGCCGCCGCCCGCCTGGGGGCGATCGCCGTGCCGCTGAACGCCCGCCTGACGGCCCACGAGCTGGCCGGCCTGCTCGACGACTGCAGCCCGGCGCTCCTGGCCCACGAGGCCGACCTCGAGCAGGTGGCCCTCGAGGCCGCCCGGCGGGCGGCCTACGCACCCGGGGCCCGGCTCATCTGCGGCGGGCTGCGCGATGCCTACGAGGAGGCGCTGGCCGCAGCCTCGCCGCGCGCGGCCATCGAGCCCGTCTCGCCCGAGCAGCCGATGATCCTGATGTACACCTCCGGGACCACCGGCCAGCCCAAGGGAGCCCTCCTCCCGCACCGCAAGACCCTCTACAACAGCCTCAACGCCCGGATCTTCTTCGATCTCGGCCAAGAGGACCGCGTGCTGGTGGTGCTGCCCCTCTTCCACTCCTTCGGCCTGCTGATCCTGTCCCTGCCCGCGCTCTACGCCGGCGCCACCCTGGTCCTGCGCCCTCGCTTCGAGGCCGGGGCCGTGTGGCGGGACGTGGCCCAGGAGCACATCAGCCTGCTGGGCGGCGTGCCCACCATGTTCCGGTCGCTCCTCGACGCGCTCGAGGCCGAGCCGGACGCCTGCGAGCTCGACTCGCTGCGCCTGCTCTTCACGGCGGGTGCCGCCATCGACGCGGACGTCGTGCGCGGCTTCGCCCGGCACGGCCTGGTGCTCAGCCAGGGCTACGGGCAGACGGAGACCTCGATCCTCTGCTGCCTCGACGGGCGCGAGGCGCTGCGCAAGGCGGGTAGCGTGGGCAAGCCGGTCTTCCACGTGGAGCTGCGCATCGTCGCCAGCGACACGCTGGAGGGCCCGCCGAGCCGCTGGCGGGATTGCAGGCCCGGGGAGCGCGGGGAGATCGTGGTGCGCGGGCCCATCACGATGCTGGGCTACTGGAGGCGCCCGGAGGCCAGCGCCGAGACGCTGCGCGAGGGCTGGCTGCGCACCGGCGACCTGGCCACGCGCGACGAGGAGGGCTTCGTGACCCTGGCCGGACGCGCCCGGCAGATGTTCATCTCCGGCGGAGAGAACGTGTACCCGGCCGAGATCGAGGCCGTCTACGCCAGCCACCCGGACGTGCAGGAGATCGCGGTGGTCGGCGTGCCGGACCCGCGCTGGGGTGAGGTAGGCCGGGCCTACGTGGTGTTGGCCCCCGGCGCCGGGCTCGACCAGGAGGGCCTGCGCCGCTGGGGGGCCGAGCGCCTGGCCTCCTTCAAGCTGCCCGCCGGCTTCGTGGCTCTGCCCGAGCTGCCGCGCACGGCCAGCGGCAAGGTCCAGAAGCACCGGCTGCCCGCGGTCGGGTCCTGAGCGCCGTGCACGCGACCGGGCGCCGGCTCGCCGGGGTGCTCGCGCTCCTGCTCTCTTCGACCTGTGCACCCGGGGCCGACCTGCCTCCGCGTCCGGGTCGCATCCTCGTCGTCAGCATGGACACCGTGCGGGCCGACCGCGTGGGCGGCTTCGGGAGCCCCAGCGCCACGCCGAACCTGGCGGCGATCGCGGCCGAGGGCAGCCGCTTCACCCGTTTCTACGCCGCCAGCAACTTCACGTTGACCTCCCACATGTCGATCTTCACCGGGCTCGACCCGCTGGCCCACGGCGTGCGCAGCGACCCGGCCCGGCTGGCCCCCTCGGTCCCGACCCTCGCCGAGCTGCTGAGCGAGGCGGGCTACCGCACACGCGCCTTTCACGAAGGCGGCTATCTGGCGCCGCGCTTCGGCTTCGACCGCGGCTTCGATCTCTACCGCGGCCTGCCGACCCTGGCCCTCGTGCAGGAGGCGCTCCCGGTCGTGCTGCGCTCCCTGCGCGACGCCGGCCGGGCGCCCTATTTCTTGTTCCTGCACACCTATGCCGCGCACAACCCCTACGGCGGCTACGCGCGCTACGCGCGCGAGCACCCCGAGCGCGGGCTCCCCGCTCCCGCCGCCATGCGCGAGCTGCGGCGCCGCTACCCTCCCAATGCAGACGGACGGCGCGCCGCCCGCGAGCTGCCCCAGGCCACCCACGAGCACTGCACGCTCTACAACGTCCTCGTCGAGCGCCACGGGCAGCGCCTGGGCTGCGGCCGCAATCGCCCCCCGGAGGAGCTGCCCGCCTCCCCGCACTTCGCCGCCGACCGCGCGGCGATGCTCGCGAGCTACGACGCCCGCATCGCCCGCATCGATCGCGCGCTGGGGGCGATCCGCGGGGTGCTGGTCGAGCTGGGCCAGTGGGACGACACCCTGCTCGTCGTAACCTCCGACCACGGCGAGGCCTTCTTCGAGCACGAGCTCTACGGCCACGGCTACGGGCCCTTCGAAGAGGTGCTCCGGATCCCCCTGGTGATCTCCTACCCGGCGCTGCTTCGCGAGGGCGGTGTGCGCGTGGTGGACGGACTCGCCTGGCACCTGGATCTGCTGCCGACGATCCTCTCCCTGGCCGGCGGCGCCGCACCGCCCGGCCTCCCCGGCCTCGACCTGAGCGACGCCATGCGGGGCCGCGCCGAGCTCCCCGCCGGGCGGGCCGTCGCGCCGGTGGTCGTCTCCATGCCCCAGCTCGGGCCGCGCCGCGAGCGGCGCGTCCTGCTCCAGGAGCGACACAAGTACGTATCGGGCGACGAGGCCTTCGGCGACGCCGCCGGGCTGCTCTTCGATCTCGAGCGCGACTCCGGCGAGCGGCACAATCTCCGCGCCGCGGAGCAGGGGCGCTTCGCCGACCTGTCGCAACGGGCCCGCGATTGGGAGCAGGGCCTGACGCGCAGCGTCCCGGTCGATCAGCGCAGTGGCGAGCCGTTGCCGCGCGACGGGGGTCAGCCGCCCGCCGCGCTCTCCCTCGAGCAGGAGGCCGAGCTGCGCGCACTCGGCTACGTCGAGTAGCGGGGCGCCACTCGCGGGCAGACCGAAGGTCTGGCCGCGAGTGGCGTCGCGTTGGGGATCGTCTAGCGCGTGAGGGAGCTCACCACGGCGCTCTGGCGAGCGGCCGCCGGGTGCGAAACGGAGGTCGCCGAGAGCCCGGCTTCTGGATCACTCCGCGCTCCACCCCATGGGCCGATCGGCCCCGTGGAGGCCCTGTGGCAGACTGCCGGGCCGATGCGCTGCGCCCTCGCATTCGGACTGGCCCTCGCGCTGGCCCTGGGCTGCGGCCCGGACGAGCGGCCGGCGCCCATGCGCCTCGAGGTCGTCCAGCGTCTACTCGATTCCGGCGCGGCCTCGACCGTGCGCATCCTCCACGAGACGCGCCGCGTGCTGGCGAGCCACCCGAGCGCGACGCTGGTCGACCGGCGAGCGCTCCGGACCGGGCCGCAGGGGCAGGTCTCGCTCACGATCGAGCTGGGCGAGCGCCTCCCCGAGGCCTCCCGCCTGCTGCTCGTGCCGACCCTCGGCCTTCCAGGACGCGGCTGGCGCGCGGGCGCCGTGTCGCTGGCCCCCGTGGAGCAGAGCGCGGGGCGCCGTGTGGTCAGCTGGCAGGCGCTGCTCCCCGGGGCGGCGAATCGGGACGTGCCGCTCTTCCTCGACGCCTACCAGCCGCCCGAGGATCGCCAGACGCGCTTCGAGACGGAGCGGCTGCGCATTCCGGAGCGGGCCGTGCTGCAGCTCTCCTTCGGCGTCCTCGAGGCCGCCGCCGGCCAGGGCCCCGTGCGCTTCGGCGTCCAGGCCTGCGGAGGAGCGGGCTGCGTCGCCCTCTTCGAGGAGACCCTCGATCCCGCCGAGACTGTCGGCTGGCAGGAGCGCCGCCTGTCTCTCTCGGAGCTCGCCGGGCAGCGCCGCACCCTGGTGTTCGAGACCGAGCACCTGGGAGGCCCGGGCCCATCGCTACCGGTCTTCGCGAGCCCGACGCTCCTGGCCGCCCGTCCCGCCGCGGAGCCCAGACCGAACGTGCTGCTGATCTCCCTGGATACGCTGCGTGCCGACCACCTGTCCGCGTACGGCTACGCTCGGGACACCTCGCCCTTCCTGGCTCGTTTTGCCGCCGAGCGGGCCACTCTCTTCGAGGACTGCAGCGCCGCCGCGACCCACACGGGCCCCTCCCACATGACGCTGCTGACCTCCACGCCGCCCTCGCTCCACGGGGCGCGAAAGGGCTTCGAAGCCGCCCTGCCCCTTCCGACCCTGGCCGAGAGTCTCCACGGGGCCGGCTATGCCACGGCGGCCTTCACCGAGAACGGGCCGCTGGCCTTCGCCCGGGGCTTCGGCCGCGGCTTCGACAGCTTCTTCGAGAACAAGGACGGCCTGGTCGCCGGAGACTTCGAGACGATCCTGGCCCGGGGGCGCAGCTGGCTCGACGCCCACGGCGACCGCCCCTTCTTCCTGTTCCTGCACACCTACCAGACCCACAAGCCCTACACGCCGCCGGAGCGCTACGAGGCCTTCTTCGCCGAGGAGTCGGCAGGCAGCCCCGAGGCTCCGGGCTCCGACGTCCGCGCCAAGGCCCTCGCCTACGACCGCGAGATTCGTTACGTCGACGACCTCCTCCGGGGCTTCTTCGCCTGGCTCGAGGAGCGCGGCCTGCTCGAGAGCACCGTGCTGGTCGTCACCTCGGACCACGGCGAGGCCTTCCTCGAGCACGGAACCCAGGGCCACCGCTCGCTGCCCTACGAGGAGATCGCGCGCATCCCCCTCCTGCTGGCCGGCCCGGGCATCCCCGCGGGCCGTCGGGTGGCGGCCCAGGCGGCCCACGTCGATCTCATGCCGACCCTGCTCGAGCTCACCGGAACTCCGGTGCCCGCCTCCACCTGGGGACGCAGCCTCGTGCCCTGGCTCGCCGCCGAGATGCCCTCCGGCAGCGACCCGGCCCCCGTCTTCACGGAGGCCTGGAGCCTCAAGCGAGGGTTCCAGCCGCCAGCCCTATCCGTTCGGGTCGGCGCCCTCAAGCTGGTGCGCTACCGCAAACTCGGTCGCCTGCACCAGGAGGTCTACGACCTCGAGCGGGATCCGGACGAGCAGACTCCCGTCGTCTCCGAGCCGACTCGCCAGCGCCTCGCAGCCCTGCTCGATGCCCACGAGGAGCGCATGCAGCGCTCTCGCCGAGAGTTCGGAGCGGGCGAGGCCCCTGGCGCGGAGCCCCCGGGCGTTCTCGACCCGGCGCGCGAGGAGATGATGCGCGCGCTCGGCTACATCGAGTAGCTGGCTTCGAGCCGGGCTCGATCGGAGCTTCAGCGCCCGACCCAGGCCGCGAGCCAACGCCACGCATTCACGGGCCCCGGAGCCACCAGCAGCTGGCGCGCCCGCACCCGACGCAGTGCCCGGCCTCGGGTCCACGAGGAAATCTCGGCCAGCAACGACACGGCTCGGCGGCGCGCCCCCACCCGGGCCAGGGCGCGCGCCAGGGCCAGGCCCGTCTCGACGTGTCGCGGATCGAGCTTTCGGGCCCGCAAGAGCAGCAGCACCGCGTCCGAGCGCCGGGCCCGGCCTCGCAGCTGCCGTGCGCCCTTCAGCAGCACCCGGTTCGCATCCATGGGCTTCTGCCGGCGGAGCTCCAGATCCGCCAGTGCGTCCCACACCTCCCGTTGTCGCGGCAGCCGCTGGGCGGCCTCGCGGTACACGCCGATGGCGTGCTCGAAGAAGCCCCGCTGGCTGAGCGCCTCGGCGGCGATCCGGTAGCTGCGGAGCGCCTCTTCGACCCGGCCCGACCGCGCGAGGAGTGGTGCGACCCGACGCCGGAGATCCCCGTTCTCGGGCTCCTGCGCGAGCACGCTTTCGTAGAGGGCCAACGCCCGGCGGCGACGCCCGTGCCGCAGCGCCGAGGCCGCCCGGGCGAGGAGCCTGGCCCGGTCGTAGCCCCGCTTGCGCTGAAAGGCCATGGCAGGCCGCCTCGTGCTGCGCTGCGATTCTATCCGCCGGAGCTCTCGCGAATCGAAGAGCCGCTCGCGCCCGGGGCCCGGGGCCCCGAGCGCAGGCAGCCCGGCCTCAGCGCGAGGCCTGGTGCGACTCGAGGCGCAGCTCCGAGCGACGATTCATGCGCCAGGAGATCTCGCCGTGACCGGTCGCCGCGGGCCGAGCCTCACCGAAGCTCACCGTGCGCACGCGGGGCTCGGAGATCCCCAGATTCCGGAGATAGCGTGCCACCTCTGCAGCGCGACGCGCGCCGAGGGCCAGGTTGTACTCCTCGCTGCCGCGTTCATCGCAGTGCCCTTCGACGACCAGAGTCGCCTCGCCGCCCCGTGCCTCGATCTTGCGAGCGTTCTCCTGCAGGATGCGCCGGGCGTCGGCCCCCAGATCCCAGCGGTCGTAGTCGAAGTAGACCGGCTCCAGCGCCGCCGACGCCAGGCGTCCCGCGGGCGGCGACGCCGCCGCGCTCGGGGTCGCGGCGGCGGGCGTCTCGACCTCGGCCCGTTCCCCACCGGCAGGCGAGGCCTCGGGCTCCTGAGTGGTGCTGCAGGCCGCCAGGGCGAGCACGCAGGCGGCGCCGGTCCACGCGCGAAACCATCCGATTCTCATCCCCATCTGCTGAAACCTCCTCCGCCTCCGGGTGCCGCAACCCTCCGGCCCCCTGCGAGCGGAATCCTCTCGGCCCCCGCGCAGCTATCGCCGCGCCGGTGGGGCGGCCTCGTGAGACGGATCACAGCGGTGCCGCGGGGTGTGAGACCACGAGGAGGGGCTCTTGTCCCCACGGGGGCACTCAGGTCCTCCTCGGCTCGCGAGTGACGAAGGTCGCAAAAGTCCCGGAGCGGTTCGGCCGACTCTCCCCCTTGAGGTGATGGGGGGGTTTCACCTGTGGGCTTTTATTCATACCTGAAACTCGGCAGGCCCGACCCGCCGGCACAGCCGGCAGGCCTGCGACTCGCCAGGCGCGGCTCGTGCCTGTGCCTCCTGGCCAGTTCCCTGCTGCTCAGCGGCCTCGCCTGGGCCGACGGCGTCTCCAGGGAGCAGATGAAGGGCCTGGACGAGCAGGTGCAGGAGATCAAATCCGACGTCCTGGGCATCGCCGCGGAGCTGGCCCGCCTGGAGGAGAAGCTCCTCTATCCGTCACACACCCAGGTGTCCGTCTTCGTCTCGCTGGCCGCTTCCGTGCCGTTTCGTCTCGACTCGCTCCAGATCCAGATCGACGGCGAGGCCGTGGCCCGCCACGTCTACTCCTTCCAGGAGCTGGAGGCCCTGCGCAACGGGGGCGTCCAGCGGGTCTTCACCGGCAACCTGCCCAGCGGCGACCACGAGCTCGAGGTGGTGGTCGCCGGCAAGCTGCAGAACGGCGACGACTTCGACGACTCGGCGAGCTTCAGCTTCGAGAAGGATGCTCAGCCGAGCCTCGTGGGCGTCAACCTGGCCGCGGAGTCCGGGAAGCCGAGCATCGAGCTCGGGAGCTGGTGAGCCGTGTCCGCGGCCTGGACGCGAATCTTCGCCGTGGCAGCGGCGGCCTCGGCGGTCACGGCTGGGGCCGCGGCAAGCCCCGGGAAGGATCTCCACTTCGGGGAGGCGCTCTTCTTCGCGTACCAGGAGCGCTACTTCGAGGCTCTCCAGCGCCTGGACGCCGAGATCGATCAGCACCGGCGCGTCGACGAGCCGGAGCTGGACTCGCTCCATCCCTACATCGAGCATGCCGAGTTCTCGGTGGGAGACTTCGAGCTCCGCTACCGCATGCATCACCGGGCAGGCCGAGCGATCCGCGCCGTGCTCGACGGCGACGTCGAGGAACCCGTCCGCAACGAGGCGGCCTACCGGCTGGCCCGCATCCACTTCCAGAAGGACCAGCCCAACGCGGCGCTGCACGCCCTCGATCGGATCGAAGGCCGGATTCCGGAGGCGATCCGCGACGACGTCGAGTTCCTGCGCGCCAACGTGTATCTCGCCATCGGCCGCCCCGGGGACGCCAGCAAGACCCTCGAGCGGCTGCAGGGCTCCGACGAGCTCCGGGGCTTCGCGGCCTACAACCTGGGCATTGCCTTGCTCCAGGACGGTCGCGAGAGGCAGGCCCTCCAGCAGCTCGGCCGGGCCGGGCAGGTGCACGCGACCGGCCCGGAGAGTCTTGCGATCCGAGACAAGTCGAACCTGGTGCTGGGCACCCTGCTCTTCGAGGCCTCGGAGTTCGAGGGAGCCCAGCGCTTTCTCGATCGGGTCCGACTGGAGGGCCCCTTCTCGAACCAGGCCCTGCTGCGTGCCGGCTGGTCCGATGCCTCGGCAGAGAACTTCGAACGGGCTCTGGTGCCCTGGAGCCTGCTGGCGAAGCGAGAGCCGACGGATCCCGCCGTCCAGGAGGCCATGCTCGCGCTGCCCTACGCCTACAGCAAGCTCGACGTGCATGGCCGCGCTGCCGTGCTCTACGAGCGGGCCGTCCAGGGCTTCGCTCAGCAGCTCGCGCGCGTCGACGCCTCGATCGACAGCATTCGGAGCGGAGTCTTCCTGGAGGCCCTGGCCCGCGAGGAGATCCGCCGCGACACCGACTGGGTGATCCGGCTCCGCAGCCTGCCCGATGCCCCCGAGACCTTCTACCTGATGGAGCTCATGGCCTCCCACGACTTCCAGACCGCCCTCCAGAACTACCTCGATCTCGAGGACCTGCGGCGGAATCTGCTGACCTGGCAGACCAGCCTCGACGCCTTCCAGGACCTGATCGCGCAGCGCCGCGCCTACTACGAGCCCCTGCTCCCCGGCCTCGACGCCGGCTTCCGAAAGCTGGATGCCCAGATGCGTTTGCGCCTCGAGCAGCGCGAGCACGTCGAGGATCGGCTGCAGCAGCTGCTGGTGGCGCCTCGTCCCGAGCACCTGGCGACCGCCGGCGAGCGGCTGCAGCTGCAATGGATGGCGCAGGCCCGGGCCGCCCTCGCGGGCCGCTCGGGCGCGGCTGCCGAGGCGCTGCTCGGGCGTCTGGAACGACTCGGGGGTGTGCTCCGCTGGCGCCTCGAGACCGAGTACCACGAGCGCCTCACCCAGGCCCACGAGCACCTGCGCGACCTGAATCGGGACGTCGAGCGCCTCGAGCAGCGTTACGCCTCCTTCGTTCGCAGCCGCCAGGCCGCGAAGCACGGCTACGTCGGCTACGACGCCCCGATCGAGCAGCTGCGCACCCGCGTCGTGGCCGCGCTCGAGCGCCTGGAGGAGCTGAGGCTGCGCCAGGGTCGCCTGCTGGAGCAGGTCGCCGTGCAGGAGCTCGAGCGGCGCCGGGAGCGCCTGGCCGTCTACCAGGACCGGGCGCGCTTCGCCTTCGCAGACAGCTACGACCGCGCCTCGAAGGCGCAGGCGCAGTGAGGGCGTGGGGAGCATGGGACGCGCTCGACTGGCCTGGATCCCCCTCGCCCTGCTCTCCGCGGGCTGCGCCGGCGGCCCCGGCCGGGACACGCTGGCGGAGCTCCGCCAGGTGGAGCCGGACGTGAGGGAAGTGCGCGTGGAGGACGGCCTCGAGCGCGCCATGGCCGGCTATCAGAGCTTCCTGGAGGAGACCCCGGAGTCGTCACTCACCCCCGAGGCGATCCGGCGCCTGGCCGATCTCAAGATCGAGCAGGAGTTCGGTCTGCTCGGCGAGGGCGGGCCCGTGGAGGCCTCCGCCGAGCCGCCGGAGGCGGCCAGCGGACCCGGCGAGGCGTCCGGCGACCCCGGCGAGGGGCGGCCCGCGCGAGAGGCCCTGACCCCGCCCGCGACGGCCCGTGCGTCGGCCCCGCGCGAGCGATCCCGGGCCTCTGGCATCGCGGACCACTCCGAGTCGCATCAGGCCTTCGAGAGCCGCGCGACCGGAGACGGCGCCTTCGACGCCGCGCCGGGGCCGCCCGGCGAGCTCTCCCTGCCCGAAGCCGCCGGCGAGGCCCCGGCCGGCCCGCTGGAGGCCATCGCCCTCTACGACCGGATCCTCCGGGAGTACCCGCACTACCAGCACAACGACCAGGTGCTGTACCAGAAGGCGCGCGCCTACGACGAGCTGGGCCGACCCGACGAGGCCATCGAGGTCATGGAGAGCCTCATCGACGAGTATCCCGGCTCGCGCTTCCTCGCCGAGGTGCAGTTCCGGCGCGGCGAGTACTTCTTCATGCGCAAGCGCTACTACCCCGCCGAGCTCGCCTATGCCGCCGTTGCCGAGATCGGCTCCGAGTCGGAGTACTACGAGCTCGCTCTCTACAAGCTGGGCTGGGCCTTCTACAAGCAGCTCTTCCACGAGGAGGCGCTGCAGGCCTACACCCGACTCCTCGATCACAAGGTCTCCACCGGATACGACTTCGACCAGACGGAGAACGAGGCCGACGAGCGCCGCATCTCCGACACCTTCCGGGTCATCAGTCTCTGCTTCTCGAATCTGGGCGGCCCCGAGGTGGTCCAGGCCTTCTTCGAGAAGAACGGCCAGCGCAGCTACGAGAGCCGGATCTACAGCCATCACGGCGAGTTCTATCTGGAGAAGCTCCGCTACCAGGACGCGGCCGCGATCTACCGGGCCTTCGTAGACATCTATCCCCTCCACGAGGTGGCGCCCCACTTCAGCATGCGCGTGGTCGAGATCTACGAGGCCGGCGGCTTCCCCAAGCTGGTCCTCGACGCGAAGAAGACCTTCGCGGCGACCTACGGTCTGCAGGCGGAGTACTGGCGCCACTTCGACGTGGAGACCCGTCCGGAGGTGAGGAGCTACCTCAAGAGCAACCTCTCGGACCTCGCGAACCACTACCACGCCCTCTATCAGCAGGGAGGGCCGCAGGAAGAGCGTCCGGCCCACTTCGCCGAGGCCCTCCGCTGGTACCGCGCCTACCTGGATTCCTTCCCGGCCGACGCCGAGTCGCCTGCGGTCCACTATCAGCTGGCGGATCTGCTGCTGGAGCACGAGGACTTCGGCGACGCGGCGCACGAGTACGAGCGCATCGCCTACGACTACGGGAGCCACGAGCAGGCCAGCGCCGCGGGCTACGCCGCCATCTACGCCCATCGCGAGGAGCAGAAGCGAAGCCAGGGCGAGCAGGAGCGCGCGGTGCGGCGCGACGCCGTCTCCAGCACCCTCCGCTTCGTCGACGTCTTCCCCGAGCACGAGCACGCCGCCACCGTCCTGGGTGCCGCGGTCGACGATCTCTACGAGATGGAGGATTTCGGCCAGGCCATCGCGGTCGGCCAGCAGCTCCTCGAGGCCTACCCCGAGGCCGAGCTGGAGATCCGGCGCTCGGCCTGGGCGGTGGTGGCCCACGCCTCGCTCGAGATCGGCGACTATACGCAGGCCGAGCGGGCCTACCAGCAGGTACTGAGCTCGACGCCAGCGGACGACCCCTCCCGCCAGACCGTGGTCGAGAACCTTGCCGCCTCCATCTACAAGCAAGGCGAGGAGGCCGGCGAGGCCGGCGACCACCGGGCGGCTGCGGGCCACTTCCTGCGCATCGCTCGGGTGGCCCCGAGCGCCGAGATCCGAGGGGCCGCGGAGTACGACGCCGCCGCCGCGCTGATTCGACTGGAGGACTGGACCGGAGCGGCGGAGGTGCTCGAGGACTTCCGGGAGGCGCACCCCGAGCACGAGCTCCAGGGCGAGGCCACCAAGCAGATCGCCTTCGTCTACCGCGAGCAGGGAGATCTGGCCCGCGCGGCCTCCGAGTACGAGGACATCGCCGCAACCGCCGAGGATCCCGAGCTCCAGCGAGAGGCGTGGCTGATCGCGGGCGGGCTCTACGAAGACGCCGCGGAGACCGCCAAGGCCCTTGCCGCCTACCAGGCCTACGTCGAGCGCTTCCCGGAGCCCCTGGAGGCCGCGGTCGAGATGCGTTTCAAGATCGCCGAGATGCACGGGGCCGCCGGCGACGGGGAGGCGCGCCGGCAGGAGCTGCGGCGCATCGTCCGCACGGAAGCCGGGGCCGGCGAGGCGCGGACGCCGCGCGTCCGCTACCTCGCCGCCCGCTCCGCTCTAGTGCTGGCCGGGGCCAGCTTCGACGCCTTCCGGGAGGTCGAGCTCGTCCAGCCCTTCCAGCGCAGCCTGCGCGAGAAGAAGCGACGCATGGATGCTTCCCTGGCGACCTTCGGCGATCTGCTCGACTACGAGGTCGGCGAGGTCACCGCCGGCGCCACCTTCTATATGGCCGAGATCTACTCGGACTTCAGCCGCTCGCTGATGGACTCCGAACGACCGGCCGGCCTGTCCCCCGCCGAGCTGCTGGACTACGAGCTGGTGCTCGAGGAGGAGGCCTTCCCCTTCGAGGAGAAGGCCATCGCGGTCCACGAGAAGAATCTCGAGCTGATGGCCGCGGGCCTCTGGAACGAATGGATCGCGCGCAGCCTCGAGCAGCTGGCCGGCTTCGTGCCGGGTCGCTATGCGAAGCTCGAATCCAGCCCCGGCTTCATCGGCTCGCTCGAGAGCTATGCCTACCGGACGCCCCGGACGAGCCGGCCCGAGGCCACCGATCCGGCCAGCGCTGAGGAGCTCTCCGCCGAGGAGCCGCTCCCCGCCGCCCCGGCCACCGCCGAGCCCGCCGCGAAGGAGGAGCCCGCTGCCGAAGCGCCGCTCCCCGCCGCCCCGGAGCCGGCTGCTGCGCTGGAAGGAGCGCTGTGATGCCCCTGCGAGACCCGCGCTCGGCCGCGCCGAGCTGCTGCCTGTTCGCGGTCCTGCTGGCCCTGGCCTTCGCTTGTGCGGGGCGCGGGGGCCCCCGGCCGGCCTCGATCGAGGTCCACGGAGGCGAGGGCTTCACCATCACGGAGCGGGTGAGCGCCGGGGGCGGAACCCAGGGCCGCTACCAGCGCGCCCTGGCCAGCTTCGAGCAGGGACGACGCCAGGAGGCGGTCTCCCTCCTGCTCGAGGTGACCGAGGCGGCCCCGCATCTCACCGCCGCCCATGTCGATCTCGGCGTCGCCCGGGCGAGGGTCGGGGACCTCGCGGGAGCCGAGGCGAGTCTCCGCCGCGCCCTCGAGCTCACGCCCCGCCATCCGCTCGCCCACAACGAGCTGGGAATCGTGCTGCGCAGGACCGGACGATTCGACGCGGCCCGCTCCCACTACGAGGAGGCCCTCGAGATCTACCCCGCCTTCCACCACGCCCGACTCAATCTCGGGATCCTCTGCGACCTCTATCTCGGAGACCTGCCCTGCGCCCTCGAGCACTACGAGCTGTACCGGCAGGCCGTCCCCGAGGACGAGTCCGTGAACATCTGGATGGCCGACCTGCGCAATCGGGTCGGCGCAGGAGAGTGAGGCAAGCACCATGGATCTAAGGAGTCTTCGTATGGCTGCCCCGCTCCTCGCGGCCCTCGCCCTGGCGGCCCCGGCCGCCGCCGAGGACGAGGCCGAGAAGGAGCTCTCCGGCATGTCCATCGTGGGCGACGACGAGGCCCCCAAGTCCCTCGTCATCGTTCCCTGGAAGAGCTCGCCGCTCGGCGACGAGCTGGATTTCTCGAAAGTCCTGGACGACGGAAGCCGACCCGTAGACCGCGACGTCTTCCGCCGGCAGCTGTCCTACTACGAACTCAGAGCGGCCTCGCGCACGCAGGAGAGCGCGGGAGCCGAATAGCTCCCCTGGAGACGCTCGACACAGGAGGAATTGGGTATGGGCTTCTTCTATTCGATCGTGGAGTTCTTCGTGACGGGCGGGCCATTCATGTACCCGATCCTGCTCGTCTTCGGCGTCGGGGCGGCGATCGCGGTCGAGCGCTTCGTGACGCTCAGCCTCGTCACCGCCCGCAACCAGAGCGCCTGGAGCAAGGTCCACCCGGCCCTCATGGAGGGCGACTTCGACAAGGCCCGGGAGATGACCCGCGAGGACGACTCGACCATCTCCCAGCTCCTCGGCATGGGCCTGGCCCGCCAGGGCGCGGTCCGCCGGCGCGAGGACATCGAGATCGCCATGGAAGAGAGCATGATGGAGATCATTCCGCAGCTCGAGCGCCGCACGCCCTACGTGGCCCTGGCCTCCAGCATCGCCACCCTGCTCGGGCTGTTGGGCACCATCATGGGCCTCATCCAGGCCTTCACGGCGGTGGCGAATGCGAATCCGGCCGAGAAGGCGGACCTGCTCTCGGCCAGCATCTCGGTCGCCATGAACACCACGGCCTTCGGCCTCATGGTGGCGATCCCGTTGCTGATCACGAACGCCGTGCTCACCTCCAAGACCGGCCAGATCATCGACAGCCTCGAGATGGCCTCCGTGAAGGCCCTAAACGTGATCACGGCCAAGGCCCGCCGCCAGGTCGAGGCCTAGCGATGAACCGGCGGTACCACTCCCGGCGACGCAGCAAGGATCCGGCGGAGCTGGACATGACCACCTTCCTCAACCTGATGGTGGTGCTGGTGCCCTTTCTCCTGATCACCGCGGTCTTCTCCCGCATCACCATCGTCGAGCTCAGCCTGCCCAGCGCCGCCGGCGCTGCCGAGCCCCAGCAGCCGACCTTCGTGCTCGAAGTCATCGTTCGCGAGGGGGGAATCGAGGTCACCAATGGCCGGACCGTGATCGAGGAGATTCCGAAGGTCGAGGAGGCCTACGACCTGGCCAAGCTCTCGGAGAGCATGCAGTCGCTGAAGCAGCGCTACCCGGACAAGGAAGACGCCTCTGTCCTCCTCGAGCCGCACATCGAGTACGACCACCTGATCCGGGTGATGGACGTGGTCCGCAGCGCGGAAGTGGCCACAGAGAACGGCGAGGGCACGACCCAGCTCGCCCTCTTCGGCGACATCTCCATCGGAGACGCACCGTGAGGCAATCCCGACGGATCCGACGGATGTCCCGCAACCGCGGCGCCGTCACCAAGATGAATCTCACCTCGTTGATGGACGTGTTCACCATCCTCGTCTTCTTCCTGCTGGTGAACAGCGCCTCGACCGAGGTCCTGGAGACGCCCAAGGAGATCACGCTCCCCGACTCCGCGGTGGAGGAGAAGCCGCGAGAGACCGTGGTGATCTTCATCAGCCCGAGCGAGATCACGATCCAGGGCGAGGCCGTGGCCCGGGTGGAGGACATCCTGGCCTCGAGCGCCCAGAACGTACCCGAGATCGGCGATCGACTGGCCGTGCTCGAGGAGAGCATCATCGGCCTCAAGACCCGCGAGGCGGTGGAGCGCCGGGAGGTGACCATCCTCGCGGACAAGACGGTTCCCTTCCGAGCCGTGAAGAAGGTGATGTCCACCTGCACGAGCCACGGCTACGAGCAGATCTCGCTGGCCGTCCTGCAGAAGGCCCCGGCAACCGTGCAGACGGCCGGGCTGTGAGCTGATGCGATGAGCGCCGCCGCCCTGCACGAAGACCCGGCCCTGCGCAGCCAGCTCCGCGAAGCGCGCTCGCGCCTCGACGAGCTGGAGGGCCAGCTGCGCGCGGTGGACGGTGAGCTCGAGGAGCTCGCCGGCGAGCGGGAGCAGTACGCCCTCGCGGAGGAGGCCTGCGCGGCGCTCGAGAAGCTCGACGAGCTCGGGGCCGCGGAGATCTTCTGGGGCGAGCGAGAAGGCCCCCTCGCCGGGCGGGCCCAGCTCGGACTCGTGCGCCAGCGCGTCGACGCCTTCGGCGACCGCATCGGGGAGATCGAGGGCCGCCGGCAGGTGGTGCTCGACCAGCAGCTCCACGCGCTCGAAGACGTGGAGCTCCTCGAGGACGAGATCTTCGAGGCACAGCTACGCGAGGAGGAGCGCAAGCTCGAGTGGGAGATCGAGCGGGAGATCAGCGCCCTGCCACCGCGCGTTCCCGTGATGCCCTGGGCCCGCGGAGACGAGGCCGACCAGCGCTTCCGGCGCTCCCTCGGCGTCTCCCTGGCCCTGTGCCTGCTGCTGGGGCTGCTGCTGCCCTGGATCGAGCTGCCCCTGCCCGAGCTGGGAGAGCCCGTAGAGGTTCCGGAGCGCCTGGCCCGACTGATCCGCGAGGAGCCGCTCCCTCCGGCACCGGTCGTTCCCGAATCCAGGCCCGTCGAGGAGCTGGTCGAAGAGTCCGGCAGCCCGGAGCCCAAGGCCGGGGACGAGCCGGCACCCGCCGCCGAGCCCAAGGGCATCCTGGCCTTCCGGGAGCAGTTCTCGGGACTCGCCGAAGCCGATCCCACGGAGCGGCTCGGCGCCCTGGCCACCGTCACCAACGCCGGTGCCGCGCCCGGGGCAATGCCCCAGCGGGCCATGGTGGCCACCCAGGCCTCGGGCTCCAGCGGTGGCATCAACCTGGCCTCGATCAGCCGCAACGTGGGCGGCGGCAACGGCACCATGGACGGCGTCCGTGTCTCTCGGGTGAGCAGCTCGATCGGAACCGGCGCGGGCGCCGGCGGCGACCGTCCCCTCAGCGACGGCGTGCGCCTCGGCCGTACCGACGAGGAGATCCAGATCGTCTTCGACCGGCACAAGGCCGCGCTCTATCGCCTCTACAACCGGGAGCTGCGCCGGAACCCGACCCTGAAGGGTCAGATGGTCCTGCGCCTCACCATCGAGCCCGACGGCAGCGTCTCCCTGTGCGAGCTCAGCCAGTCCGACATGAAGGCCCCGGAGCTGACCCAGCAGGTGCTGTCGCGCGTGCGCGGCTTCGACTTCGGGGCCAAGGAGGGGGTGCCCGCCATCACCATTCTCTATCCGATCGACTTCCTGCCGGCCGCCTGAGCCGGACAGACGCCAAGGAGACGAGCCACAGCCAGCACAGGCGAGAGCGACCGCGAGCCCGAGGGCTCGCCGTGATTCAGACAAAGGCAAACCCACCGAAAGGTGGCGACGCAAAGTCACCGGTCTACAGGGCCCTGGCCCCAGGACAGCGGGACCGCCGGAATCGAGTCCGATCTGCGGACGACGGCGCCCCGTTCCGACGCAGCGATCGCCCCTCGGTGAGAGCGGGGCGAAGAGTTGACGCGAACGGATCGCAGCACGAGGAGCGCTAGATGGGGGCCGCTGGGCCTCCTGCTGCTGACCCTCGCGCTCCTGCTGGCGCCGAGCCCGAGCGCCGCCCAGGGCGTGCTCACCTTCACGTCTGCCGAGGCCTTCTGGCGCAACCCGCAGGACAACCTCCCTGGAAGCCAGCCGGGCGATCCCGTCATCACGAATGGGGTCCCGACCTCGACCATCAGCTGGGGCGGAGCCAGCCCTCAGAGTGGCTACGACGTCACCCTCACGATTCCGGACCCCACCCAGTTCCCGGTCGCGGACTTCACGCACCGGAACTTCACGGTCCCCGACCCCTCGCTGACCTCGGTGGAGCTCGACATCGTCCTCGACTTCCAGGTGGACGGTGTCCCGACCGGGCCCCTCACCTTCACGTTCACGTTCACGCACGAGGAGACTCCGAACAACCTCGATCCCTGCCCCTATCCAACTCCCCCCGGAGAGGGCTGCACCGACCGGGTGACCTTCCTGGACGCACCCAGCCCGACCACCTTCACCGTCGGGGGCAAGACCTACACCCTCGGCCTGGTCTTCCTCGACGACATGGGCAACCCGGTCGACGAGTTCATCACGCGAGAGGGAGGCACCGCAAACACCACGGAGCTCGACGTGGACTTCGAGCTGGTGCCGCCGGAGCTCATCGTCACGAAGTCGGGTCCCGCGACCCTGACGCTCGCGCAGCCGGGCGACTTCAGCCTCGACGTCCAGAACACGGGACCCAACGAGGCCTGGAACGCCACCCTCGTCGACCGATTGCCCGACGGCGCCACCGGCGGCATGTGCGACCTCACTCCGCAGATCCAGAGCGCTCGGGTCTTTCAGGCCGACGGCATCACCCCCGCCCCCGGCAAGGGCCCGCTGGCCGCGGGCGTCGACTACACCCTCGCCTACGCCGGAGCGCCGGCCTGCCAGCTCACCCTGAGCCTGCTGTCGGCGGCCTCCGTCGTGGCTCCGGACGAGCGCTTGATCCTCCGCTATCGGACGCAGCTCGACGCGGATACGCAGGATGGCGTGACGCTCACGAACGTCGCCGGCGCGACGGAGTGGTTCAGCGACCCCGTTGGGCAGCCCGGCCGCGAGACCTACCAGCGCAGCCTCAGCGACGGAAGCGTGGGCGTGGCCGACCACGAGGACGCCCACTCCGTCTCGACAGACCCCTTCGATTTCCTCTACGAGAAGACCGTCTCCGACCCCGTGAGCGGCGTGCCGCTCACCAGCGCTCGCCCGGGCGACACCCTGCGCTACCAGCTCCGCTTCGAGAACCGCACGCCCAACGCGCTCGACGGCTTCGCCTTCGTGGACGAGATCGATCGCCTGAACGCGTCGCCACTCTTCGAGCCCGGCTCGCTCACGCTCGTGTCGGTGCCCGCAGGGGCCGACACGGGCGGAACGGACCCGAACGGCGGCGTCGCGGGGACCGGCCTGATCGACGTCGCCGACCTCTCGGTCGCGGCGGGCGCGAGCGTGTTCGTCGAGTTCGACGTCACCCTGATCGCCGCCATCCCGGACGGAACTCCCGTTACCGACCAGGCTGAGCTGGTGATCGCCGGTGCTGCCTTCACGCTGAGCGACGATCCGGGCGTGAACGGCGCCGCCGACCCCTTCGTCGTCGGCGACGAAGATCCCACGATCGTCGAGATCGGTTCGGGACCGCGCTTCCAGGTGGAGAAGGTCTCGTCCTACCCCGACGGCGATCCGGCGCTGCTGCTCGCGGGCGAGAGGCTCCGCTACACGATCACCGCCCTGAACGTCGGCAGCGAGGACGTCAGCGACGCGATGCTGCGCGACCAGGTACCCGTCAACACCACCTACGTGGCCGGGAGCACCACCCTGAACGGGCTCGCCGTGCCCGATGGCCCGGGCGGGGTCTCGCCGCTCGCTGCCGGCATCCTGGTGAACGCGCCCGGCGACCCACCAGGCACGCTGCGGGCGGCCACGCCCCCCGACAACGTCGCGACCGTGGTCTTCGAGGTGCTGGTCGATCCGGGAGTGCTCGACGGCACCGTAATCAGCAACCAGGCCTTCGTGAGCGCGCCGGCCGCAGGCGTGCCGGACACGCCCTCCGACGACCCGGATACGCCGGTGCCGGACGACCCCACCAGAGACGTGGTCGGTGCCGTACCCCTGCTCTTCGCCTCCAAGGACGCGGTGCTCCAGGTGGACGGCTCGACCCCGGGCAGTGTCGATCCCGGGGACGTGCTCCGGTACACGATTCAGGTCTTCAACAGCGGTACGGCTCCGGCGACGGACCTTCGTCTGAGCGACGCCGTGCCCGCGAACACCAGCTACGTCGCCGATTCCCTGACCCTCAACGGTCTCCCGGTGGGCGTGCCCGACGGCGGGATCTCGCCGCTGGTGGCGGGCATCCCCATCAGCTCAGCGGACCTCACGCCCCCGCTTCCAGGTGCCGGCGCAGGCGTGCTGAGCCCCGGCTCCTCGGCCCTGATCCAGTTCGACCTGCAGGTCGATGCAGGCGTCGCGAACGGAACGCTGATCGTGAACCAGGCCACAGTCACCAGCGCCGAGCGACCCGATCTCCCCACCGATGGCGACGGCAACCCCGCAACCGGTCCCGAGCCCACGGTCGTCGTCGTGGGCGACGGCCAGCAGCTCGCCATCAGCAAGCAGGTGGCCGTGGTGGGGGGCGGCGCAGCCCTGCCCGGCTCGACCCTGGAGTATCGGGTGACCGTCGTGAACGTGGCCTCGGTGCCCGCCACGTCGGTGGTGATCACGGACGACCTGGACGCGCCGGTAGCCGGCCAGCTGGCCTACGTCGTCGGCTCCGCCACGCTGGATGGGGCGCCGGCGGGGGTCAGCCTGCTGGGCTCGGTGCTGCGCGCCGACTACTCCGCCCTCTACGGGCCGCTCCCGCCGGGGGAGTCGGCGCTGCTGCGCTTCCAGGCGCGCATCGAGCCGGGCCTCCCGATCGGGACCACGGTCACCAATACCGGAGTGGTGACCTGGAATACGCCCTCCCAGACCGCGAGCGCCAGCGTTTCGGTGGACGTCGGCGGTATGCCCGGAGTGGGCGCGCTCGGCGGCTCGGCCTGGCACGACGCGGACTTCGACGGGACGCCCGGCCCGACCGAGCGTCCGCTGGTCGCCTGGCTCGTCGATCTCTACCAGGGCGGAAGCCTGCTGCAGACGACGACGACCGACTCCGCCGGCAGCTACCAGCTGAGCGGGCTGGCGGCCAACGACGCCGGCGGTCTGCCCTACGAGCTGCGCTTCCGCGCCCCGGACGCCGGACCGAGCTCCGCCTCGCTGGGGACCGCGGATTCACCGTTCACCAACGGTCCCCAGCGGATCACGGACATCGTCCTCGGTTCCGGCGCGAATCTCCAGACCCTGAACCTGCCCATCGAGCCGAACGGTGTGGTCTACGACGCCCTGGGCCGGGTCCCGATCCGCGGGGCCAGCCTCGCCCTGCTGGACGCCGGCAGCGGGGTGCCCCTTCCGGCCTCCTGCTTCGACGATCCCATCCAGCAGGGCCAGCTGACCCGGGGCGACGGCTACTACAAGTTCGACCTGAATTTCTCCGCGGCCGCCTGCCCGGCGGGCGGGAGCTACCTGATCTCGCTGACGCCCCCGGCGACGGGCTACGAACCGGGCTACTCCCAGCTCGACCCGCCGCGGGCCGACCTCTCGACCCCGCCCCTCTCCGTGCCCCTGTGCCCCGGGGGCGCCTCGGATGCCGTCCCGGCCACGCCTCAGCGCTGCGAGGCCCAGGCCTCGGAGCTGGCTCCGGATCCCTCGGTGTCGCTCCGGACCTCCGGAACGGCCTACTACGTGCACCTGGTCCTCGACGACAGCCAGCTCCCCGGCTCGAGCCAGATCTTCAACAACCACGTCCCTCTCGATCCGGAGCTCGATGGCGCCGTCTCGATCACCAAGACGGCCCAGTCGGTGAACGTGACTCGCGGCGAGCTGGTGCCCTACGAGATCACCGTCAACAACCAGCTCGGCACCCCCATCCCCGACCTCGGCATCGTGGACCGCTTCCCGGCCGGCTTCCGCTACGTGCCCGGATCGGCCCGCGTGGACGGCATGCCCCTGGAGCCCCTCGTCGACCTCGACAACCAGGAGCTCCGCTGGAACGACCTGGGGATCGAGGGTGCGAGCAGCCGCCGCGTCCAGCTCCTGCTCTCGGTGGGCGCCGGAGTCACCGAGGGCAGCTACGTGAATCGCGCCGAGGCCTTCAGCGGGCTCGCCGCCGCACCGCTCTCCGGCGAGGCCACGGCCACCGTCCGCGTCGTGCCGGACCCGACCTTTTCCTGCACCGACGTCTACGGAAAGGTCTTCGACGACGGCAACCGCAATGGCCGCCAGGACTCCGGGGAGCGCGGCCTGCCCGGCGTCCGCCTGGTGACGCCCCGCGGCCTGGTGGCCACGACCGACGCGCACGGCCGCTACCACATCACCTGCGCGGTCACGCCCAACGAGAACCGGGGCAGCAACTTCGCCCTGAAGCTCGACGACCGCTCGCTCCCCTCCGGCTATCGAATGTCGACGCGCCAGACCCGGGTCAAGCGGGCCACGGCCGGCAAGGCGCTGCGCATGAACTACGCCGCCTCCGCCCACCGCGTGGTCTCTCTGGACATGGCGGACCCGGTCTTCGAGCCCGGCAGCACGGAGATGCGGGCGCAGTGGGCCCCGCGGCTCGTCCTGCTCCTCGACGAGCTGCGCAAGTCGCCGGCCACCCTGCGCCTGTCCTACATCGCCGACACCGAGGATGCGGACCTCGTGGAGCGCCGCCTGAAGGCCGTCCGCCGCCAGCTCCAGGAAGACTGGAAGGCGCTGGACTGCTGCTACGAGCTGACCATCGAGCCGGAGATCTACTGGCGCCGCGGCGCGCCCCCCGGCGGCTTCGACTCGCCCTGGTGGCGTCCGTGGAGTCGCCGATGAGCCGCAGCGCACGACTCGCGGCGCTGCTCGCCGGGGCTCTGACGCTCGCCGCCGCGACGGCACGCGCCGAGGACGTCCGGGTGCGCGAGCCCGCTCCCTCCGTGGAGCGGCAGCTCTCCGGGGACGAGCCCTTCCAGGAGTGGATGCAGGATCCGAGCGTCCTCGAGCGGCAGGCGGGAGACCGCCTGGAGGAGCAGCTGGTCGTGGGCGACCGCGTAGAGACCGTCAAGCTCAGCAACCTGGTACCCCCGATCTACTTCGAGTCCGGGGTGGCCAAGATCTCCCCGGCCTACATCCAGGCGCTGCGACGGATCCTCGACAGCATGCGCCACCTGGAGAACGTGCGGCTCCACCTGGTCGGCCACGCGGACGAGCAGCGACTCTCCGAGCGGCTGGCGAGCGTCTACGGGGACAACGCCGGGCTCTCGCGGGAGCGCGCGGGGGAGGTCGCGGAGTTCATCCAGGCCGCCCTGGCGCTGCCGCCGGAGGCCATCTCCTTCGAGTGGGCCGGCGACAGCCAGCCCATCGCCTCGAACGCCACGGCCGAGGGACGGGCCCGCAACCGGCGCGTCGAGGTCGAGGTCTGGTACGACGAGCTCCGGGAAGAGCTCGGCGTCGAAGAGGTCGTCGTCCCCGAAGAGATCAAGCGGGTGAAGGTCTGTCGCATGGAGACCGTCTGCAAGGTGCGCTACCGGGAGGGACACGAACGGCGGGCGCGCATCCGCAACCTGGTCGCACCGCTCCGCTCCCAGAGCGGAGCAGCCGGCGTGCCCGAGGCCTTCGTCGCACAGGTGGCCGAGGCCCTGGGGAACCTGAGCGACAAGTCCAACGTGACGGTGAAGTTCGTGGGCTTCACCGACGACGCTCCGCTCGAGGGCCGCGAGGAGCGCCTCTACGGCAACCACCTGGCGCTCTCGCGGGCCCGGGCCTTCCGGGTGGCTCGCGCCGTCCAGGAGAGCCTCGCCCTGCCCTCCTCCGCGGTCGAGAGCGAGGGCCGCGGCATGGCGCGCCCCCTGGCCTCCAACGCCACGGAGAGCGGACGGGCGCTCAACCGACGGGTCGAGGTCGAGTTCTGGCACGACGACCCGCTCCAGGAGCTGCCCGACGGCCTCCAGCCCTGCCCGGACCCCCCCGAGGCCGAGATCGTGACGCGCGTCTACGATCCGCCCTGGGGACGCCTCGAACCCCTGCGGATCGTGGACGGCGAGGCGGTCGTCCCGGCCGGCTACGCCAGCGCCCTGCGCCGCGCCATGGACGAGCTCGAAGGCAGAGAGCGGGTGAGGCTCCGCTTCGTCGGCTACACGGGCAACCGGGCCCTCGATCGGCGCACGGCCCGGGTCTACGGCGACGACGTGGGCCTCTCCGCGGCTCGGGCCCGGCGTACCCTGCAGACCTTCCAGGAGGAGATGCAGCTCTTGGATGCCGAGGTGGAGCACGAGGGCCGTGGCTTCGTGCATTCGAAAGACGTGGTCAACGCCGGCTTCCTACAGGAGCAGGACTCCCTGGTGGAGGTCCAGGTCGTCTACGACGAGCTCGCGATCCTCGACGACCCGGAGGCCCTCGAGATCACGCCGATCCAGCGCGAGCTGACGCCACAGCATCCGTTGGCTCTGAACCTCATGCGCATCAGCGTCGATGGCGTGCCGGTCGACGATCCCGGCCGCAGCTCGGCCGACGTGCAGCGCTGCACCGACGTCGCCCTGGCCCGGACCGACATCCGCTTCCGCTTCGAAGGCGCCGATCCGACCCCGCGCCTGGCGGTCTCGGCCTCCCTGTCCTCGCTCGAGGTCGGCCCGCTGGACGCACCGAGCGTCGCCGAAGGCGGCCCCAAGCCCGCCGCCGTCCTCTTCCGGGCCTACAGCAACTACGGCCACTTCATCGAGCGCTCGGAGGTGCGGGTCTTCGAGCGCGGCGCCTCGCTGCGGGCGGAGCCCCTCGCCGTGGTCCCGGTCGGCGAGGACGGGAAGGCGGAGTGGCGCCCGCCGCTGCAGCGGCTGGCCGCCCCGGTCCGCGAGCTGAGCTTCGTCCTGCGCGCCTACGATGCCGAGGGGCGCTTCGACGAGACGGCCCCCCAGCCCCTCTGGCTGGCCCGGCCCGGCGGCCTGGGCTTCCGGCCCCGGGAGGCGGCCCCAGGCACCGATCCGGACCCGACGCTCTCCGCCTACGGGGAGAACACGCTGGCCCGCCAGAACATTCTCCTCGGCAACGCCGGGCGGGTGGCCGTGCACGGACGAGGGATCCCGGCCGACCACCAGGTCTTCTTCGCGGGCGAGCCGGTTCCCGTGGACGCCTCCGGCAGCTTCGTCGCCGAGGCCCTGCTTCCCGCCGGGATGCACACCGTCGAGGTGGCCGTCCTCGATCCCGAGGGCAACGGCGAGCTCTTCCTGCGCGATCTCGAGCTCGACCAGAGTGACTGGTTCTACTTCGGCCTGGCCGACCTCACCTTCGCCGCCAACCAGACGAACGGCGCTGCCGAGGCCCTGGCCGCCCCGGATGCCCCCTTCGACTACGACTCCTACGCGGATGGGCGCTTCGCCTTCTTCGTCGACGGGAGCTTCGGGGACGACTGGGGCCTCACCGCCAGCGCCGATACCCGCGAGGGACCCCTCGAGGAGATCTTCAGCAACTTCCTCGACAAGGACCCCCAGTCGCTCCTGCGCCGCATCGACTCCGACTACTTCCAGCCGACCTTCGGCGACGACGGCACCGTGGACGAGACCGCCCCGACCTCGGGCCGGTTC
Organism: uncultured Spirochaetales bacterium; assembly: GCA_964649065.1. Taxonomy (GTDB): domain Bacteria; phylum Myxococcota_A; class UBA9160; order UBA9160; family SMWR01; genus CAZYOL01. The sequence continues at coordinate 9,858 of CAZYOL010000020.1, read as the reverse complement.
TACGCGAAGCTCCGCAAGGGCCTCAACCACGCCATGTGGGGCAACTTCAAGCTCGGCTACCTCGAGAACGAGCTGGCCCAGGTCGACCGCGGGCTCTACGGCGCGAATGTCCGCTACCAGACCGAGGCCACCACGCGCTTCGGCGAGAAGCGGGTCGCCATCGACGGCTTTGCCGCAGAGCCCGGAACCGTGGCCAGCCGCCAGGATTTCCGTGGCACCGGCGGCTCCCTCTACTTCCTCCGCCACCAGGACCTGCTGGTCGGCTCCGAACGCCTGCGCATCGAGACCCGCGACAAGGATTCCGGCCTGGTCAAGAGCGTGGCGCACCTGAAGCCGACCGATTACGACATCGACTACCTGCAGGGCCGCATCCTGCTGGCAGCTCCCCTCGGCGCCACCATCGACGACGGCCTCCTGGTGCGCGACGAGGGCATCCACGGCGACGAGGCCTGGCTGGTCGTCCAGTACGAGTTCAGCCCCGGCTTCGGCGACGTCGACGCGCTGGCGACCGGCGGCCAGGGCCACGTCTGGATCAACGACTACCTGAGGCTGGGAGCCGTGGCGAATCACAACGACGAGGAAGGCAGCGCCAGCAGCCTCTACGGAGGCGAGCTCACGCTCCGCAAGACCAGCGACTCCTGGCTCAAGCTGCAGGTGGGCCGGAGCGAGGGGCAGCTCTCGAGCACCCTGGTGTCTCGCGATGGCGGCTTCGAGTTCGAGGGCGAGGACGGCCCGGACCTCGCGGACGCCGAGGGCATCGCCTACCGCGCCGATCTGAGCGTGGGCTTCCCGGACTTCATCGACGCCCTCGAGGGCAAGCTCTCCTTCTACTATCAGCGTGCGGAGGCGGGCTACTCGGCGCCCGGCCAGACGGCCCTCACGGACACGGACCAGTACGGCGGAACCTTCGAGTGGGAGGTCAACGACCGGCTGAGCGTCGCCGCCGAGGCCGACCGGCGCATGGAGGAGGAGGGCCTCCAGACCCTCGCCGCCGAGGTGGACGTGGGCTACCGGGTGACGGATCGCTGGAACCTGAGCGCCGGCGTGCGTTACGACGAGCGCCAGGACGAGTCGCCTACCGTCCCCCTCACCCAGGAAGAGGGTGCGCGCACCGACGGCGTGATCGAAGTGGCGTACGACTCGGGGGCCCGCTGGCAGAGCTATGGCTTCGCCCAGTTCACGCTCCAGAAGTCCGGCGAGCGCCGCGAGAACAAGCGTTTCGGGGCCGGCGGCCGCTATCGACTCAGCGATCGGGTGGTCCTCGACGCGGAGGTCTCCCACGGAGACCTCGGCCCGGCGGCGCAGATCGGTACGCGCTACCAGCAATCCGAGGGGAGCGAGCTCTACCTGAACTACTCGCTCGAGAACGAGCGGCTCTACCAGGGTCTCGGCGGACGCGTTGGCAATCTGGTGAGCGGCGCCCGGACCCGCCTCTCCGACAGCAGCAGCGTCTTCGTGGAGAGCCGGATGCAGCACTCCAACACGGCGCTCGGGCTGAGCCGCGCGGTCGGCGTGCAGCTCACGCCCAACCAGCGCTGGAGCATCAGCGCCAACTGGGAGAACGGCACCCTCTTCGACAGCCGGAGCTTCGCAGAGACCCAGCGCGTCGCGGGCGGGGGTCGCGTCGGCTACGCCTGGGACAAGGTGCGCTTCTCGAGCGGTGTGGAGTACCGCTTCGACGAGTCCGAGCAGCCCGATGGGAGCATGAGCGAGCGCACGACCTGGCTCTTCCGGAACTCGCTGAACGTACAGGTGTCCCCCAGCTGGCGACTCCTCGGAACCTTCGACCACGCCTTCAGCGACAGCTCGCTCGGCGCCTTCTTCGACGGGGGCTTCACGGAGGCCGTGCTGGGCTATGCCTACCGGCCCGTCACGCACGACCGCTTGAACGTTCTGGCCAAGTACACCTACTTCGACAACGTTCCCACGACCGACCAGCTGACGCCGCAGGAGGGCTCGGTCGAGTTCCTCCAGCGGAGCCACATCCTGTCGCTCGATGTCGACTACGACCTGACCTCCTATCTCACCCTCGGCACGAAGTACGCCTACCGCCTGGGCCAGGCGAGCCTCGAGCGCGAGAACCCGGAGTTCTTCTCGAACGATGCCCACCTCTTCGTCGTGCGCGGCGAATGGCGCTTCCTGAAGAACTGGGAGAGCTCACTCGAGGGACGAGTGCTCTACCTGCCGGCTTCGATGGAGAGCCGGAGCGGCGCACTGATCACGCTCTATCGCTACCTGGGCAGGAACTTCAAGGTGGGTGTCGGCTACAACTTCACCGACTTCTCGGACGATCTCACGGATCTCAGCTACGACCACCAGGGCGTCTTCTTCAACGTGGTCGGGACGCTCTGAGCCCGCCCCGAAGCCACCGCCGGGTCCCTACCACCTCCGCGCCGCGACGATCAGGTTGCCTCGCGGCAGCTTGAAATAGGCGATCGGATTCTCGATCAGCCCGCCGTTTCGGTAGTCCGGGTTGAGGTAGGAGAGCTGCTGGCCGCTCAGCCCGTAGGCCAGGCCCACGTGCCAGCCGGGAAGCTGGCGCTCCCAGTAGCCGAGGAGGACGTGCCCCCGGCCCAGCTTCTGCTTCATCAGCACGTCCGAGAAGGCCCCCGGGGCGACCTCCACGGGGTCGAGACCGAAGCGCAGGTCGCGGAAGATCACGTGGAGGCCGCGGCGAGTCATCGTGCCGTCACGGTCGCTGACACAGAGGCCCTCGAACTGCTCCACGATCTCGCTCTGCGTCACCTTGGGCCGGCCCGGAGCCGCCTGGCAGAAGGCCTCCATGACGGCGGCCCAGCAGGTGTCCCCGTAGTCCTGGCGGACATCGGGCGGAGGCGCCCAACGAATGACGGCCATCCCTCTCCTCGAGCCTGCGCCGGCGCTGCGCTCGCCGCCCAGGACCTCGTTCGGGCCGCGCGCCGACCGGATCGCCGGACCAGTCTACCTCGCCACACGCTCCAGCCGCTTCGGCCTTCGAACGAAGTCGACCACGACCGTCGCGGGGGACGTGAGCTGCTTCACAGCCTCACGCCCTCAGGAAAGTGTAGGTTCGGGCGGTCTCCCACTCCACGAGGAGGACTCATGGGTTTCAAGATCTGGTCCGTTGGGGTCCTGGGCTCCGACAATCTCTTCCACTACACGAAGGACAACTGCCTCGACAGAGGCGACTTCGAGCCCCCGGCCCTCCTGTCGGCGATTCCAGACTCGCCGAATGCAGCCGGCGTCGCCAAGAAGATCTCGGGGACTCCGGAATCCCACGTGGGCGGCGCGGAAGTCCAGGGCATGTTCAAGATCGCCGAGCTCGTGTTCGCACATCACGTCGTCGACGGCGTGAACTTCCTCGCCATGCACGGAAGCCTCGGCAGCATCAGCGTCTATTGCTACCAGTCGAAGTGGTACTGGGCGGACGGCAACAGCTTCGTCACCTACCACATCTCCGGTGCCAACCCGGGCAAAGACTTCCTCGAGCGGATCACTCCGGGCCTGAAGGACACCGGGCTCAACAATTTCGGCGTCCTGGCCCAGATCGCCATCTGTCTCAGCAAGTACGACAGTGCGCTCTCGAAGTCCAGGCGGCCCAACCTCCGCATCGAGCTGCGCCACTGACCTCGGAGACCGAGCCGAAGGTTCATGGGCTCACGGCCGACCCTTCGCCGTACGAGCTTCCTGCAGTGGTCCCGCGAGGCCCCGTTTCCCGCGGGCAGGCTACGGGCAGGCGAAGATGGCTCCGGTGCTGATCACCTGTGCGAGCAGCAGACGCCTGCCGAAGGGGTCCACGGACGTCCAGCTCTCCTCCGGGAGGAGCTCGACCGTTGCCGGGTCCAGCTTCTCCGGATCTCCAGCGGCCTCGGCGCGCTCCTCGATCTCCCGGAGGACGCATTCCCGCTGCTCCCCGCTCAGCTCGAGGTCCATGCGCGACCACAGGTTGGCCTCGACCTCGGCGAGTGTCAGCGGACCGGTGGCGTCGAAGACGTAGCCCAGGTCTCGGTAGAGGCTCGCCTGGTAGCCCACCCAGAGCACCGGTGCGGCGAAGAGGGCCGCCAGCAGCGCGGCTCCGAAGGGGCTCGTGCCCCCTCTTCGGCGCAGGAATCGCAGCTGCTCGTCGCGACCGCCCTGTCCGGAAGCCGCCTGCAGCTCGACCTTCCGGAACCTGCGCCAGTACCAGGAGTTGCCCCAGAAGCCGGGCACCGCCATGAAGAGCACCGCCATGATCGTGTTCCAGGCCGTGACGATTCCCGCGGGCAGGAGCCGGTGCTCCTCCACGTAGAGGACGAGGCACACGTCCGCCACGAGCGCGGCCATGAACCAGAGCAGGGCCGGATACAGCTTCCGATAGGCCAGCCACAGGACCTGGCCGAGGCAGGCCGCCAGGTTGAAGCTCAGCATCGCGCTGGGAGCTTCGGAGAAGCTCCGCCAGCGCTGCCGGTAGTACCCCGCTCGGCTGCCGACGAAGGCCTCGACGTTCTCTTGGTTCTCCATAGATGACCTTGTCGGCCCACCGGGCTTCGAACCCAACAGCTCGCGGGGAAGACAACACCTCGCGGGGACGACGCTTCGCCTTCGGCACCCGCTGGGGCTATACCCAAAGCGGGAGGCCACGGATGCGCTGGGGCAGGATCGTCTGTTGCGCCGGGCTCGCATGCCTCGTCGCCATGCCGGTCGGGGCGCAGCCCCGTTGGCACACCATAGCCAGCGGCCAGAAGGGGCTGCCGTACTTCACCTACGGCAAGCGCCTGGTCGAGCTGCTGCCGGCCTTCCTGGTGCGCAACCAGGCGACCCAGGGCTCCCGCGAGAACCTGGAGCTGCTGGCCGACGGCAGGGCCTCCATCGGCTTCGCCCAGGCCGACGCCTTCGCCCTCGCGCGCAGGCGCGACGCCGACCGCTACGGCGGGCTGACCGTGGTGGGGCGGCTCACCGACGAGTGCGTCTCCATCGTGGTTCGCAGGCAAGGCCCCGTGACCAGCCTCTCGGGCCTCGGCCAGCCGGTCGGGGGCCGCGCGCCGAAGCTCGCCGTCGGGGAAGCGGGCAGCGGCATGGCGGCGACCTGGGAGCTCTTCACGGAGCTCCGCCCCGAGCTCGCGGCCACCGAGGTGGTTGCGATCGGTGGGGCGCTCGCGCTGAACCAGCTCTCGCTCGGCCTGCTCGATGCCGTCGGCTGGGTGAGCGACCCCAGGGATCTGGACCACGTGCTGATGAAGGCGGTTCGAGCCAATCCCGAGCTCGCGCTCGTGAGCCTGGGGGAGGGTCTCGAGTACTCGCTCGACGATGGCACGATCATCTACGCCCGCCGCAGCGTGGGGCGGGACGCTACCTGGCTGGGGCTTCTCCGCGACGACGCGAAGGAGGCGGTGCCCTTCTTTGGCACGGTCTGCACGATCGCAGGAGTCTTCGCGAGCGCGGAGGCGGAACCCCGGCTCGTCGAGGCGGTCTCCCGCCTCCTGAGCCTGGAGCGCCGGGCCCTGACCGGCGGCCCCTAGGGCCGGCCGAGGAGCCGGTTCCCGCCGGTCTCGCTCCCGGAGCCCAGTACCGCCCGACCTTCGTCACCTCGGCGGTGCGGAAATGCCACGTCGGCCAGCAGCGACGACTACAACAGCTTCGTCACCACCGTGGCGAAGGGCAGCCCGCGCTCTGCCTGCATCCGCTCGAGGACCCGAGCCATCCGCGTGCCGGGAATCGAGCGGGCCACTCTGTACCATTGGGTGGCCACTCCATCCCGGCTCGAGATCCGCGGATGGGGTCGCCACGACAGCGGCAGTCCAGACACCTCTCGGGGAGCAAGTTGGATGGATACCCCCGCCCGGCCCTGCAAGGCGCGCCCCCACCTCCTGCGGCTCGGCTCTCGAGGGGGCTACGCACCGGCCAGCGCCTGGCTCGCGCTCTGCGCACTGGTCGTCTCTGCCCTGCTCCCTGGCAACGGGGTCGCGGCCACGCCGGCTCCCGTCGATGCCAGCACGACGAGCGTCGCCGCGATCCCGCGTCCCCAGACGATCGTGATCCCGCCGAAGACTGACTGCCCCCACGACGACCCGACCCTCGTCGCCTTCGACCCGGCCTGGCTCGCTCCCAACGGCATGCTGGAGCTCCCCGCCGCGACGCGCGCGCTGCTCCGGGGAAACCTGGAGCTCTCTGCTGGCACCCTGATCCGGGAGCTGCGCGTGCCGTCCGGCAGCGAGCTGGTCTTCGACGACCGGCCCACACAGCTGCGCATCCGTGACCTCCGGGTCGCCGGCGCGCTGCGCCTCGGGTCGCCGACGTGCCGGCTCGAAAGCGCGATCCTGATCTCTTTCGACACGGACGAAGACGTCAGCGACCCCATGGTGCGCGCCCAGATCCACGCGCGCGCAGGTCTCGGGCTCGTCGTCGAGCCGGGCGGGGTCCTCGAAGTCTTCGGCCGGCTGTTCCAGCCCACCTGGACGCGCCTCGGCGCGACCGCGAACGCGGGCAGCTCGGTGATCCAGCTCGCCGAGGCGGTCGACTGGGAGGCGGGCCAGAAGGTCGTGGTCGTCACCAGCGCGATGCGCGACTACCCGATCCTGGACCAGAACGAGGTGCGCGCGATCACCGCCGTGAACGGCACGATGATCACGCTGGACACGGCCCTCTCCCACACGCATTACGGCGGTGCCGAGTATCAGGTGGAGGTGGGGCTGCTCTCCCGCAGCATCGTGTTCGAGACGGCAGGCTCCTTGATCTCCGCTGCCTCGACCTTCGGTGGCCACGTGATGGCTCATGCCGCACAGATCCGGATCTCGGGCGTCGAGCTGCGTCGCCTCGGGCAGCAGAACTTCCTCGGTCGCTATCCCTTCCATCTGCACCATGCTGGCGACGTCGCAGGTCAGTCGTACCTGGCGGACAGCAGCATCCACGACTCGAACTGGCGCTGTGCCGTCATCCACCGCACGGACAACGCCATCGTGTCGAAGAACGTCGCCTACGACGTCTGGGGGCACTGCTACTACATCGAGGACGGGGTGGAGCAGGGCAACGAGCTCTCCTACAACTTGGCGGCACGCATCAAGATCCTGGGCGCCACGGACTCCGCGGCCCTCGACGCCCTGAAGCAGGCGGGCCAGGAGGGCTTCGAGCTGCTCGAGTCCTCCGCCTTCGCGAACCCCGCCGATCGAGCCGCGGCCGGCTTCTACATCACCAACGGTGACAATGAGATCTTCGGAAATGCCGCTTCGGGGGGATTCGTCGGCTACTCCTTTCCCAACCTCCCCGAGGCCACGGGCGGCATCCCATCCGCCATCGTGCCGCTCGCAGTCCAGATCAGCGGCTTTGACGGGAATACGGCGCATACGTCCGGCTACCTCTGGCCGGACGGGAGCTGTGTCTACGTGGGCGGTGCCCTCGAGATCGTCGACGACGGTGGTGTCGACAAGCTCCGCTATCGAAGCGGCCGGCCGGACTTCAGCCTGCTTCGGACGGGCCCGGACGTCTTCAGCAACCTCAAGACCTTTCTCTGCGACCTCGGGCTCGTGCACTGGGGCGATGCGCCGCAGATCGTGAACTTCGAGTCCTGGGACAACGGGATGATGGCCCAGGTCTTCGGAGAGGCCTCGATCCGGTCCGCCATCGTGACGGGCGAGACGGGCAACACACCGAACCTCACATACCGCCCCCTCGCCTGGTGGCGTCGGGGCTTTCGTTTCTACGACACGGGCAACCTCACGATCCTGCGCGACATCGTGTTCCGCAACTTCCGGTCGGAGAATCCCTCCCCCAACCTCCCGAGTCAGGACAACTGCGTCTTCCTGACGCTCGTCCATTCGGACGAGTTCACACCCCAGCGCATGCTCGCGATGTCGGGGATGTACTACGACGGCGTCGCTGATTCGCAGCGCTTCTGTCACGATGATTCCGGCACCCTCTCCTCGCGCAACTTCAACCTCGTTGACGAGGACGGCTCGGCCACCTTTCTCGCGGGAGATGGCGTCCCGGTAGGCGGGCGCATCGCGGGCTCGGTCTTCACCGACGCCTGGAATCTCTCTCCCCAGTGTGTCCGCAACGACGACTGGAACCTCTGGATGTGCCCCGCCACCGGACCCGAGCACGTGGCCTCGGTGCGCAGTCTCCCCAACCAGGGAGTCCGGGTCCTCATCTACCGGCTCGACGGGATCGAGTTGGGCGAGAACGCCTATGCGACGGACGCCGAGTACGGCGCCGCTCAGATCACGGGGCCCTCGGGCGTAGCCTGGCATCACAGCTTCCCGAGCGGCATCCCGGAGACCGTGGACGTGCACGCCCTGCAGGTGCCCGAGGGCAGCTTCCTCATCTACAGCCTGACGTTGCCCGAAGGCGTGAGCTGCGCGGTGAACGAGACCGGCTGGGCGGCCGTGGCCGACCTCGGCACGCTGCTGGGGAGCACCGGGGGCGTCTACACCACGCAGGACCGCACCTGCTTCGTACGGATCCCCGAGGCGTTCCGAGGCTACTTCAGTGCGGCGGGCAGCAGCATTCCGCGGCTCACCTGGCCCGGGACGTCGACGCTCTCGGATTTCACGCTGACCACGGGCTGCACCATGGGCAATCCCGCCTGTCTCGACGGAGACGGCGACGGCATCGACGACGCCCATGAGACGGCGGGCTGCACCGATCCGCTCGACCTCGACAGCGACGACGATGGGTTGGGGGACGGCGAGGAGGATGCCAACGGCAACGGGGTCGTGGACCCGGGAGAAAGCGACCCATGCTCGGTCGACAGCGACGGGGACGGGATCCAGGACGGCACGGAGAGCGGACGCACATCGGGGCTCCCGGATCCGGACGGCATTGCTCCCGGGCGCGGCACCGATCTCGCAATCTTCGTTCCCGATCCCGACCCCGGGCTCGTGACCGACCCCACCCTCGCCGATACCGACGGCGACGGCCTGGACGACCTCGACGAGCAGTCCTTCTACCAGACCAACCCCGCCGACTCGGACACCGATGGCGACGGTCTGGACGACGGCTTCGAGATCCACGTCAGCGGGTCGAGCCCCTTGGACCCCGACACGGACGGAGACGGGCTGCTCGACCGCCTGGACCCGGACCTGATCGGAGAGCTGGCGGGAATGATCGACGACGTGGAGGACGCCGATCTCGCGATCCTGCCGATCGAGGGACGTTTCGGCTACTGGTTCCTCGTGGACGACGCCTCGGGGAGCCTGTCGGGCCCCACGGCCATCGCCGGCATCGGACACGATGGGGGCGTCGCGATCGGCTCGACCGGATCGGGTTTCTCGATCTGGGGAGCGATTCTGGGCCTCAGCTTCCGCAGCGTGCCGGGGCCAGGAGGCGCCGCTCCGGGCGAATACGATGCCAGTTCCTACGCGGGGATCTCGTTCTGGATGCGGGGCGACGATGGGGCAGGTGGGCCCATCTCGGTCCGGGTCGAGGTGACGACTCCTGCGACTACCGCCCAGGTCTTCGGCGGCGAGTGCACGACGGGATGCGGCGACCACTTCCAGATCGACCTGGGCCTGCAGCCCGGCCCGTGGCAGCGCTTCGAGCTGCGCTGGGAAGAGCTCGCGCAGGCGGGCTGGGGGGAGACGGTCGACGCATTCGACCCATCGACCGTGATGCTGCTGCAGTTCGGCTTCGGATCGGGGGTCGACTTCGACGTCCAGGTGGACGACATCGCGTTCCTGCCTGGGCCCACGGCGCCGGTTCCCACGCTCGGATGGCCCGCGCTCTCGCTGCTCGTCGTCGGCCTGCTGGGGGCCGGGACCTGGGGCATCCGTCAGGCGCGCGCCAAGAGTGCGTCTCGCACGTAGAGCAAGGCCTTTCCCGCCCACCTCGGGGAGAGTTTCCCACATCTTTCCCACACGGGGCCGGAGGCGAACCGTGTTGCGGGTACGGAGACGAGGGATTCCTGGG